>PHCF01000093.1 GCA_002842145.1 Betaproteobacteria bacterium HGW-Betaproteobacteria-6
ATCCACGCCCATGCCGCCGATCATGATTGGTACTAGCTCGTGCTTGCCAAGGCGCAAGCGGAAATCGTCCACACGCTTCATCATTTTCCTTATGAATACAGGCCGGTCCCCTCGCTCGCGGCCAAGTGACGGATTTTACGCCATTGTTAAGACCGATGCGTGACGAGCCGGGGATAAATCAAGTTTCGCCCAGTCGACTGTGGCTAAACTTGCCACTTCGATCGACTCCTTGGCGATAGGTTCACATGCGTTTCTCAAATCACCCCTTCTGGCTGGTCGGCTTCCGTCCCTTTTTCGCGCTGGCCTGCCTGGCCGGAATGGTCCTGCCGGTCGCCTGGGCATTGATTTTCAGCGGCTCCGTTGCGGCGCCCGTGGCCGGCTTTACATCCGTTCAGTGGCACGCCCACGAAATGTTCTTCGGCTTCGGCTGGGCGGTGCTCGGTGGTTTCCTGCTCACCTCGACCAAAAACTGGGTCAATATCCGCGGCTACCACGGCCCGGCGCTCATGCTGCTGGCTGCTGCCTGGATCATCGAACGGATCGGCATGGCCTTTGGCGGAAACTGGCCGAAGGCGCTGTTCCTGCTCAGCAACAATCTCTTTCTCGGCAGCATTGTTGCCATGCTGCTGTGGACGTTGATCCGCCATCGCGACAGTGACAGCTACCGCGACAATGCCTTTTTCCTGATCATGTTGCCCGGTTTTCTGCTGGCCAAATACTGGATGCTCGAAGGCGGCGACTTCACGGCCGGCTACAGCATGGCCATGGCGCTCTTTCGCCTGGCCTTTCTGGTCATGCTCGAACGGACGCTGACCGGTTTCATGAAGGCCGCCTTTCAGGCGCAAATCCTGCGCCATCCGGCACTGGACATGGCGATCAAGCTGCTTGGCCTAATCCTGATTCTGGAATTTGCCCTGCCCCGCCCGTTGACCGCAGCAATCTCGCTGGGGCTGGCGGTTCTTCTGGCCATCCGTCTCGTTTTCTGGAAACCGCAACTCGCCTTCAAGCGCCTGGACATCGGCGTCATGTACATCGGCTATCTATGCATCGTTCTCCAGCTGTTGATCGAAGCACTCGGCCACACCATGGGCTTTGTCTGGATCGGCTCGGTGTCCGTCCATTTATTCACCTTCGGCGCCATGGGCCTGGTCATTCCGGGCATGATCATCCGTATTTCCAAGGGCCACACCGGGCGCAAGGTCGTCTTCGACGGCGGCGACAAGCTCGTGCTGATCATCATGCTCGTCGCCCTGGCGGCCCGCGTCGTCGCACCGCAATTGGCGCCGGCTGCCTACCTTGGCTGGATACATCTGTCCGCGACGTGTTGGTTCGCCGCCTTCGGCATCCTCGCCTGGCGCTACATTCCGATCCTGCTGAAACCGCGCATCGACGGCCGCGAACACTAGAGGACAGCTTCGAACAACTCCAGTTGCGGCGGGCCGAGGTAGAAATCGCGCGGTGACTGGCCGGCCTGCATGTGCGCCTTGCGGAAGGCGTCCGACTGCGTCCACTCGGCAAAGGCCTGCTCCGATTCCCAGACCGTGTGCGAGGCGAACAGCGTGCGTTCTTCATTGGTATCGCCGCGCAGCAGGTTGAAGGAGACGAAGCCCGGCACCGCGCTGAGGTAGCTGTTGCGGTTACGCCAGTGGGCGACGAAATCGTCCTCTTTGCCGAGGGCGATGCGAAAACGGTTCATTGCGATAAACATGGAAGCTCCTTCAACAAAACTGTGATCAAGACTGTGCATGCTTGTTGCTTATCAGGTGACTCCGCTCACTTGCTACCCGACCCAGCTCAACATGAACGCATTCGATAACGACGACAAACTCGACTTCGGCCAACTGCCGCCAGCCGTCGACCACCTGCTGCAACAAGGCGTTGCCGCCCATTTCACCCATCCGGATCTGGCCGAAAACGCGTTCTTGACCGCGCTCGCGCTGGCACCGGATGCGCTGCCGGCGCACCGCTGTCTGGTCAAACACTACAACCGCTGTCGGCAATTCGACAAGGCGCTGGGCGCCGCCCAGGGCTGGGTCGTGGCCGCCGCCAATCAGGCCGGCCTGCCCGACAACTGGCTGCTCTGGCAAAGCGCCCCGGGCAGCGCGCTGGCCGCACTCAAGGGTCTGGCCTTCATCCTTCTCCGTAATGGCCAGCCGGGAGAAGCCGAGGCCGCCATCTCCCGGGTTCTGGCGATGGACCCCGAAGACGGTGTCGGCGGCTCGGTGATTGCGGCCCTGATCGAAGACACCCTGCTCGCTATTTGATTTTCGCCATTTTTTCCGGTTGACCGTGGGATGCTACGGTCAACCGGAAATTTTGGCCAAAATTGAAATGATCAGGCCGGCACCTCGGCCGGCATTTCGGCCTGATCCATGGCCCGGAACATCGAGCAGCGACGGAAAACGTCCTCCGTCGGCGGCAGGGCTTTCTGGCTGCAATACTTCGCCACCAGCTTGGCCAGCCCCTTGATGTCGCGGCCGGACGCTTTCGGGAAAATATCCGGCAGACGGTCGTGCAGTTCCGGCGGCAGATTGAGGCCGAATTGCGCGGCCATGACGCCCCAGATCTTCTTGCGGTCGACGCGGTCCGGCGGGTAAAAACGGATCAATGCGATGCAGCGCGAAACGATGGCTTCATCGATATCGTCCACCCGGTTGGTCGTCAGGAAGAGCAGGCCGTTGAAATATTCCAGCACGCGCAAAAACACGCCGACGACGGCGTTCATGGTGATGTTGTCGTCGCGCTTTTTGATGTAAACATCGGCCTCATCGATGAGCATGACCGCCCCCCAGCGCTGGGCGCGGGTCAGCACTTCCTTGAGCGCCGTTTCCATGGCCGCGACGTTGAGGCCAAGCTGTCCCGAATGCACGCGATAGAGCGGCCGACGGATGATCTCCGAATACACCTCGGCGGTCAGCGTCTTGCCCACGCCGGGAGGCCCGGCACACAACACCGTCGTTCCGCCCGACTTGCCGGAGACGATGTCGTCCATCAGGACGTCCATCTCGGCGGTCAGGATGTCGATGAGGTCAGTCTGCTCGGGCGGCAGGACCAGCTTGGTCTTGAGTTCGGGCTGGTAGGCGTAGGGCGCCATGTCATCGACGTGCACCCAGACGTAGTGATGCAGGTCGAGGTGGAACATGAGCATGTAGAAATGCACCGGCAGCTCGGTGAACAGCCCCTTGGCGATGCCGGCCTGGGTTTCCTCGATCTCGGCCTCCTCCTTGCCGGACAGCCGCGAATTGCGCTGCACGCGGCGGACGAACTTGGCCATGATGTCGCCCGTCGCATCGAGCGCCAGCACGCGCTCGCCGAGGATGCTCTCGTCGTTGACCAGCCGGGCCGGGCTGCCGGTCGACGACAAAATGATCATGTCCTTGCGTGAGTAATCGGTATCGCGGTGCGTCGCCGTCGGGTTCTCGGCAAAGTAGCCGACGCCGGTTCCGGAAAACTGCGCACCGTACTGGCCGCGCCAGTCGAAATAGCGCTCGACGCCTTCGTCGTAGCTGACCAGCAGGGCCGGCGTTTCCTTGACGAAGCCCTTGCTGGCGAAGATTTCGGGAATGGTCCGGCCGGCGATGTCGGGCCCCGAAATGCGCAGCGTTGCCGTCGCCAGCCGCGCCTTGGCGTTGGCTTTGAGCTCAACGAAGATCTTGCCGGTTTCCTCCTCGGACGGCGGCGTGAAATCGAGCCGCGTCACCACGTAGGCCAGCGGCTTGCCGTTGATGCCGGCCGAAAACAACCAGCCGCGCGAGGCATTCTCGGCCAGATAACGGGCGATGGCCGGCACCGCCATTTCCAGCTCCTCGGCCTCGAAGCGCCGGCCGCCTTCGTGCAGCGCGTGGCGCAAGGTGGCGATCTGCGCCGCCCGCGCCCGCAACTCGCTGTCGCCGGCGGCATAAAGACTTTGCAGCAGATCGAGCTCGCCATCCTCAAGCTGCTTGAACGAGACCTCGACGCGATTGCCGAAGCGCAATTGTTCGCGCACGAATTCCAGTCGCGGAAAAGCCTGCATCATCGGTTCGATGTGCCGGCGGTCGATTTGCAGCTTCATGGGCTGCCTCCCTGAGTTGTCCCGATAGCATGGCTCTAGCCAGTTTCATGCCGCCACGGTCAACCGGAAAAATCGCCCAAAATCAGAATCTTGTGAGAGACGCCCGATGTCGCGTTCGTGACATTCGTGGGACAATCCCGTCCCCGCTGTAGGAAGGATCACCATGCACCCCCGCAACAAGAACGCTGACGGCTACGATTTTGCCGCGCTGGCAGCCACGTCGGCTGCACTGGCCAAGCACATCAAGACAACGCAGGCCGGCACGCCGAGCATCGACTTCGCCAGCCCGGTCGCGGTCAAGATGCTCAACCGGGCGATCCTCATGCATCACTACGGCGTCAAGGGCTGGGACATCCCGGCCGGCTACCTGTGCCCGCCAATCCCTGGCCGCGCCGATTACATCCACAGCGTCGCCGACCTGCTGGCCACCTGCAACAAGAAGAACATCCCGACCGGGGCAGGCGTCCGCGTGCTCGACATCGGCACCGGCGCCAACCTCGTCTATCCGCTGATCGGCCATGCCGAATACGGCTGGTCCTTCCTCGGCGTCGACATCGACGAAGCCGCGCTGGCCAATGCCGCTGCCATCATCGCCAAGAACCCCGAACTGGACGGCGACATCGAACTGCGCCACCAGACGGTCTGGGAGAACATCTTCACCGGCCTGCTGCGCTCCGGCGAAGTGTTCGACCTGTCGATCTGCAACCCGCCCTTCCACAACTCGCCAGACGATGTTCACGCCGTCAGCCAGCGCAAGTGGAACAACCTCAACAAGCCGGGCGCCAAGCGCGGCGCTGCCGAGCCACGCCTCAATTTCGGCGGCGGCGGGGCCGAACTGTGGTGCAACGGCGGCGAGCGCGCCTTCGTCAAACTGATGATCGAGCAGAGCTGCAATATCCCGAAGCGCGTCATGTGGTTCACCAGCCTGCTCTCGCAGGGCGACAACCTGCCGCACATCGAAGCGGCGCTCAAGAAGGCCAAGGTCGTCGACTCACGCATCATCCCGATGGCCCAGGGGCAGAAGCAGAGCCGCCTGATCGCCTGGACCTTCTTCGGCAACGGCGAACGGGAAAAATGGCGCAAGGAACACTGGTCGTCCGCCCCGGCCTTTGGAATCAAGGCGGCTGACGAGCAGCCCGCCTTCCCGGTCAGCGAAAGCACCGACTAAGCTTCGTCCTCGCCGCGCGCCGTCGCCAGGTAGTCGCGCCAGAGATGGCCGTAGCGGTCGTCGAATGTTTCGTCGATCAGCTCGACCGAGCCGATGCGATCAACCCGGAAAGTCCGGAAAGCCTGGCGCAACTCGCACCAGGCGCCGAGCGTCCAGCAATGCCCCCAGAAAACCAGGCCGAGCGGCCATAGCGTGCGTTGCGAAGCCTCGCCATCGGCCCGCCGGTAACTGACCGATACTTTCCGACCGCTTTCCATGCCTGACCTCAGCATGGCCATCGGCTCGCGCAAGGGCGCCGGCTGCAGGCAATCGAGCGCCAGAAAACGCCGGCTTGAGGCATTGACGCGATCTTCCAGCGCCCGCGGCAATACCGCCTCGATGCGTGCCATCGCCTGTTCCGCCGCCTTGCCCAGGGCAGAATCGCCCCAGGCCCGAACCAGCTTGGCGCCGACCACCAGCGCTTCGAGTTCATCGCCGGTAAACATCAGCGGCGGCACCTGGTAACCACGGCGCAGGCGATAACCGACGCCGGCCTCGCCGTCGATGGGCGCGCCGGACTTCACCAGATCGGCGATATCGCGATAGATGGTGCGTTCCGAAACCTCAAGCGCTTCGGCCAGGGCGGCGGCGGTAACGACGCGCCCATTACGAAGGAGCAGGATGATCTGGAACAGTCGGTCGGCCGGGCGCATGCCATGACGGGGAAATCAGGAATTTCAGCATAGCACGCCGTTTCGCAGGCCATGACAAGCCTCCTGACACCATGCTGTCAGGAGCCCCCGAGCAGAATGCAGCGCATCAACGGCATCCCGCCGCTGAACATTAACGGAGAAAACATCATGGACAATCCGCTGCGCTGGTTCGAAATCCCCACCACTGACCTCGACCGGGCCGTCGCCTTTTACCAGACCATCCTGGCCATTGAACTGCGCCGGGAACACTGCGGCGGCGGCAACATGGCCATCTTCCCCTACGCCGAGCCCTACCCGAGCGGCGCCCTGGTCGCCATGCCGCAAATGCAGCCGCGCGACAACGGCACGCTGATCTATCTCGATGGCGGCGCCGACCTCAATGTCGTGCTGGCGCGCATTCCGTCCGCCGGCGGCCAGGTCGTCATGGAAAAGACCGATCTTGGCAATAACATCGGCCACATCGCCCTGTTCATCGACTGCGAAGGCAACCGGGTCGGCCTCTACTCGAAGGACTGAGGTCGACTCCGGCAGTCTGGCGACAATAGGATTGCCAAGCGGCTAGCCCGTATAATTGCGGGCTTCCGTTTCCCTGGCTTCTCCATGTCCGACCGCCTTGCCGTCCTGCCCCAATACCTGATCCCGAAACAGGCGCTGACTATCCTCGCCGGCAAGCTGGCCTCAAAGGAAGCCGGCGGTCTGACAACCAGCGTCATCCGCTGGTTCGTTGGTCGCTACAACGTGAACATGGCCGAGGCGGCCAACCCGGACATCGCCAGCTACAAGAGCTTCAACGAATTCTTCACCCGGCCGCTCAAGGAAGGCGCCCGCCCGCAGGCCGACGCCGACTTCATCAGCCCGGTCGATGGCGCCATCAGCCAGTTCGGCCCGATCGCCCGCGACCAGATTTTCCAGGCCAAGGGCCACAGCTATTCGACGACCGCGCTGGTCGGCGGCGACCGCAAGCTGGCCGAACAATTCGAGAACGGCAGCTTCGCCACCCTTTACCTGAGCCCGCGCGACTACCACCGCATCCATATGCCCTGCGCCGGCAAGCTGACCCGCATGATCTACGTGCCCGGCGACCTGTTCTCGGTCAATCCGACCACGGCGCGCGGCGTGCCCGGCCTGTTCGCCCGCAACGAGCGGGTCGTCTGCGTCTTCGAATCCGAGTTTGGCCCCTTCGTGCTGACCCTGGTCGGCGCCACCATCGTCGGCAGCATGGCCACCGTCTGGCACGGCATGGTCAATCCGCCACGCCCGGGAGTCGTCCGCGAATGGCGCTACGACGAGCAGAACATCGTGCTGGAAAAAGGCGACGAAATGGGCCGCTTCCTGCTCGGCTCGACGGTCGTCATGCTCTTCCCGAAAGACACGCTGGCCTTCAACCCGGACTGGACGCCGACCGGCGCCATCCGCATGGGCGAGGCCATGGGCGGCAAGCCCGTCTAAATTTACTGGAAAGCTCCGGGCGCCAGCATGCTGTTGGGGCGCATCGGGCGGCTGCCGACCGGGAAATGGAACTCGGCGCCGGGCATCAATTCGACACCTCTCGCCTGGCCCGGCGGCCTGACTGCACCACGCAGCGGCGACATGTTGGTCAGACGCAGCGGCACGCCGCCGAATTCGATCAGATCGCCACGCGCCACCAGCCGGTTGCCATCGAACCGCCCTTGCGCCGGCTTGTTCAAGTCACCATTGCCAACCATCAGATTGTTGAGCAGCCAGACCTCGGCATCAGCGCCGATCTTTTCGCTGAAGACGTTCAGGAATTTCCCTGCATGGTTGTCGTTGATCAGCGTGTTGTGCGCTATGACCAGCGCGTTGTCCGGCCAGCGCCGGCCTTCGGCGCCGTAGGCCACGATGCTCGGATTGTCCGTCCCGGCGCTCTGACCGATGGCGTTGCCGATCACGTAGGCCAGGCCGCCATTCGGAAACTCCAGTTCATACGAAGCCCGGCCACCGGCACCGTCGACCAGCATGTTGTACAAAATGTGGTTTTCACGAGCCCGCGATTTGACCAGATGGCCCAGATAGCCGTTGGAGAAGCGGCTGCCCCGCAGCACGAACTTGTCGATACCGCCGACATAGAGCAAGTGATGCAAGCTCCCTTTATGGCGAGGCGCATCGCCGAATTCGCTGTCTATGACCGCCAGACTCAGTTCCGGTGAATTGGCCGTCAATATCCCCATTTCGTTGTCGAAGAAAGCGCAGGACAGGATCGTCAGGTCGCCCTTTTCAAAACGGATGCCGGCGCCGTTGAGATCAGGCACCCGGGCACCGCGGAATTCGATATTCTCAATGCGCACCGTGCCGCCACGGACGATCCAGATCGCCTTGCCCTCGGCGCTCTTGCCATCGGCCAGCATGACCGGCCGGCCACCAGCGCCGCGGATGATGATTTCATTTTTCGCCCAAATTGCCGGTTGACCGTGGTAATCGCCCGGGCGGATCTCGATGACCTCGCCATCCTGGGCCAGCCGCGCTGCCTCGGTGATCGTGGTGATTTTCTCGCCCGGTCCGA
Organism: Betaproteobacteria bacterium HGW-Betaproteobacteria-6; assembly: GCA_002842145.1. Lineage (GTDB taxonomy): Bacteria > Pseudomonadota > Gammaproteobacteria > Burkholderiales > Rhodocyclaceae > Azonexus. The sequence continues at coordinate 8,436 of PHCF01000093.1, forward strand.
CGACCATCGTCGCCGGCTTGGCGGCGATGGCGGCCAGCTTCGCGTCGCCGTCGACCGCCTTCAATCGACCATCGGGCGAACGGCGGATTTCGCCGAGATAAGCTGGCTCCGGCGGGAGCTTGTCGGGAATCTGCGCCGCCACCCATCCGATCTGAGCAAACAACAAGACCATCAGGCCCAAAGGATGGAGGCTGCGACGCAAGCGTTCTGGATTCATCGGACTCTCCTCGGGGGCGGGCAAGAATAACCAGCATAGACCCACATTTCATGAGACGGAAGCAGCCATGCATTTGTCAACTCGCCAAGCCGTGGCAATATTCGCCCTCCGGCCGAAATGGCGACGACCAACCGGTCCGCAACCACTACTCATTCCAAAATACTCACCCCCGTCAGGAGAAATCAATGCCCAGCGCTATTTCATCCCTCCTCCGCCGCATCTTCCTTGCCACAACCCTGCTCATTGCTTCAACGGTCGCGACCGCCGAAGCGCCGCAACAAAAAGCCCAGGTTCCCGGCTACTACCGGCTGATGGTCGGCGCCTTCGAGGTCACCGCATTGTTCGACGGCACCATCAATCTCGACGAAAAGTTGCTCAAGAACATGCGTACGCGCGACATCGAGCGCCTGATCGCCCGTCAGTTCCTGCAAGGACCGGCCGTCCAGACCGCCGTCAATGCCTATCTGATCAACACCGGCAGCAAGCTGATCCTCGTCGACGCCGGTGCCGCCAAGCTCTTCGGGCCAACCCTTGGCAACATTGTCGACAATCTTAAGGCCGCCGGCCATACGCCGGAACAAGTCGATGTCGTGCTCCTCACCCACCTGCACGGCGATCACGTCAATGGCCTGGTTTCGCCCGAGGGCAAGGCCGTCTTCGCCAATGCCGAAGTGTGGTCGGCCAAGGCCGACAACGATTTCTGGCTGAGCGATGAAGTCGCCGCCAAGGCACCGAAGGAAGCCCAAGGCTTCTTCAAGATGGCCCGCGATGCCGCCGCCCCGTATCGCGCCAGCGGCAAGTGGAAGACCTTCAACAGCGATGGCGAGCTGCTGCCTGGCGTCAGCGCCGTCGACACCCACGGCCACACACCCGGCCACGCCAGCTACCGCATCGCCAGTAACGGTCAACAATTGCTGATTCTCGGCGATATCGTCCATAGCCACGCCGTGCAATTCGCCCATCCGGAAGTCGCCATCGAGTTCGACGTCGATGCCAAGCAAGCCGTGCTGACGCGCAAGCGCATCTTCGCCAAAGTTGCCAAGCAGCGCGAACTCGTCGCCGGCATGCATCTCCCCTTCCCCGGCATCGGCCACGTCCGCAAGGAGGGCAAGGGCTACGCCTGGGTACCGGCCGAATTCTCGCCACTGCCGGGCAAGTAAGCGCCATGCAAATATGGGTCGATGCCGACGCCTGCCCGGGCGTCATCAAGGAAATCATCTTCCGCGCCGCCGAGCGTCGGCAGATCCAGACCATTCTGGTCGCCAACCAGATGCTGCGCACGCCGCCATCGAAATTCATCCGCGCCATCCAGGTGCCGAGCGGTTTCGACGTCGCCGATGCGCACATCGTCGATCAACTTTCAGCTGGCGATCTCGTCGTTACCGCTGACATTCCGCTCGCTTCGCTGGTTATCGGGCGCGGTGCTCACGCCCTCAATCCGCGCGGCGAGATGTACACCACGGCAACCATCCAGGAACGCCTGACGATGCGCAATTTCATGGAAGAACTACGCGGCGCCGGCATCGAAACCGGCGGCCCGAGCGCCTTCAGCCAAGCCGACCGGCAAGCCTTCGCCAACCAGCTCGACCGCTTCCTGGCCCGGATTCCGGCAAACCCAAGCCCAACCGCTAATTGATCCGGAATCCCATCACGTTGCTCATCAGATGCAACTGCGGCTGGCTGTCCAGCCAGTCCCGCGCCGCCGAAACCGTCGGACAGACTTCCGTCTGGTAGGAAACAAGGTCGGCCACGGCCGGTACGTTCCTGACGCGCTCAGCCAATTGCTCGTCGGTCGTCACAAACACAACCCGGCAATTCGGATTCGAGGCAAAGGCACCGTACTGCAGCACGGCGACCTCGGTCAGCACATCCTCGGTAATTTCATGCTTTGTCACTAACGACAAATCATTGATGACATAGCGCGCATCGTCAAAGCGAAAATCGCCCTGGATGTTCTCGACAGCCTCGACAAATTCCCGGGCGGAAACCGTCCCCGAAAACTGCTTGATCACACCATCAGGTTCCCAGACAAGCTCGTAAGCCATACACCACCTAGGCAAAGGGTTAATCGAAAAATGCTTCGGTACTATTCATCCAAGATAATACATCCGGCGCATCCCGTTCAACATCTAGTGAAACCCATAGGCCTTGCGCCCGACACCTAGTTCGACAGGGAAAGAAAAGAAAAAATCCCCGGCCGGTTTCCCGGCAGGGGATTTTTTTGATTGCTACGGTCGACCGGAAAATCCGGCCAAAACCGAAATTACATCTCGACGGTGGCAGCCTGCTCGACGAACTCCGGAATCTGGTCGAAGTTCATGTAGCGGTAGACTTCGGCAGCCTTGGCATTCACCAGCTTGATCTGCTCCATGTATTCCGGAACGGTCACGATACGACCGGCCAGGGCACACATGGCGGCCAGTTCGGCGGAACCGAGATAAACCTGGGTGTCGATGCCGAGGCGGTTCGGGAAGTTGCGGGTGGAGGTGGAGATCGCCGTGGAGCCCTTGCGGATCTGTGCCTGATTACCCATGCACAGCGAGCAGCCCGGCATTTCCATGCGCGCACCGGACTTGCCGAGGACGCCGTAGTAGCCTTCTTCGGTCAGGATCAGCGCATCCATCTTG
>PHCF01000094.1 GCA_002842145.1 Betaproteobacteria bacterium HGW-Betaproteobacteria-6
GGCGGGCATCTGGACGGCCATCGTCGCCGGCCTGATCACCTCGGCACTGGGCGGTTCGCGGGTGCAGATCGGCGGCCCGACCGGCGCCTTCATCCCCATCGTTTACGGCATCGTCGCCATCCACGGTTTCGCCAACCTCATGGGGGCCACCATCCTGGCCGGCATTTTCCTGCTCGCCATGGGCCTTGCCCGCATGGGGCAACTGATCCGCTTCATTCCGGTCACCGTCGTCATCGGCTTCACCAACGGCATCGCCGTCGTCATCTTCCTCGCCCAGATCAAGGATTTCTTCGGGCTGCGCATCGACAACCTGCCGGCGGAGTTTTTCGAGCGCATCAAAATTCTCGCCGCCCACGCCCACACCGTCGATTTGCCAACCCTCGGCTTGGCCTCCGCCTGCTTTGCTTTTCTGCTCTCCTACAACCGGCTGGCCCAGCGCTTTGCCTTGCTCCGCCGGGCGCCGGGGCCGCTCGTCGTGCTGCTCGTCGGCACCCTGGTCTCCTTCCTGTTCAACCTGCCGGTGGAAACCATCGGCAGCCGCTTTGGCGGCATTCCGCAGGAACTGCCCGGCTTCGGCCTGCCCGACCTGTCGATTCACGATTTCGGCAAGCTCATTTCGCCGGCCATCACTATCGCCCTGCTCGGCGCCATCGAGTCGCTGCTCTCGGCGCGGGTCGCCGACAGCCAGATCGACGACCGTCACGACCCCAACCAGGAACTGGTCGCCCAGGGCCTGGCCAACATCGCCGCCCCCTTGTTCGGCGGCTTTGCGGCGACCGGCGCCATCGCCCGGACCTCGACCAACGTCAAGTCCGGCGGCCGGACGCCGATCGCCGGCATGGTCCACGCCGCCGTGCTGCTCGGCATCGTGCTGATCGCCGCGCCGCTCGCTTCCTATGTACCGCTCGCTGCCTTGTCGGCCATCGTCATGGTCGTCGCCATCAACATGGGCGAATGGCATGAGTTCCTGGAACTGCGCCGCTATTCGTACAACTACCGGGTCATCCTGCTCGCCACTTTCTTCGTGACGGTGCTTTTCGATCTGACCATCGCTGTCGAACTGGGCATGGTGCTCGCCAGCCTGTTCTTCATCTACCGCATGTCGGAGTTGACCCGGATCGACCGCCTGCCGCTCAGCGAAGAAGCCCACGAGCCGCAATTCCTCTACCCGGACGGCACGATGCGCGTCGCCGCCTGGCAACTGTTTGGCTCGCTGTTCTTCGGTGCAGTGAACAAGCTGGAAGAACTTCTCGACCCGCGCGAAGGCCACCCGGAAGTCGTCATCCTCGACATGACGCGCCTCATCCAGCTCGACACCACCGGCCTCGAAGGCCTCGAAAACCTGCGCGACAAGCTGTCGAAACGCGGCTGCACCCTGCTCGTCTGCGGCCTCAACTCGCAGCCCGGCTCACTGCTCTACCGCTCGGGCTTCATCGACCAGCTCGGTAACGACAACGTCGTATCCGACCTGACCGAAGCCCTCAAACGCGCCTATATCCTGCTGCCCAACCTGATGGGCGGCTTTGAAGAAGACTACTGAAAAGGAAACATCATGAGCGGCTTGCCGAACTGTCCGAAGTGCAAATCGGAATACACCTACGAGGACGGCACGAATTACGTCTGCCCGGAATGCGCCCATGAATGGAGCAAGGATGCCGGCGAAAGCGTCGAGCAGGCCCGCGTCTGGAAGGACGCCAACGGCAACGTGCTGCAGGACGGCGATTCGGTCACCGTCATCAAGGACCTCAAGATCAAAGGCTCGTCGTCGGTCGTCAAGGTCGGCACCAAGGTCAAGAACATCCGCCTGATCGACGGCGACCATGATATCGATTGCAAGATCGATGGCATCGGTGCCATGCAACTCAAGTCGGAATTCGTCAAAAAGGCCTGATTTTCAGATTGCTACGGCCAACCGGAAAAACGGCCAAAAAACCAAACCCTTGCCGCTTCCTCAACTGAAATAACGCTTCACAACTGGCCAAAGAAGCGAGGCGACCATGCCCACTATACCCATTGCCAGCAGCCAGGTGCTTCTGGCTTTGGCACGCTGTTGCTCCGGATTCAGCGTGTCGACATCCCGCCGAAATTGCTGAACATCTGTTAGTGCCGCATCTGGCGGCGGAAGATGCCGGCTGGTCGTCTGTGGATCGACACTGCCAGGCACCCCTGCCGCCTCAGCCTATACCGTGAAGCGCCCCACGGCCTGGCGCAGTTTCCCGGCCAGGGTGTCGAGTTGGCGTGCGGTGTTGGCGGCATTGGTCGCTGCCGCCGTGTTCTCTTCGGTCATCTGGGCGATCTGCTCGACGCGCCGGGCGACTTGCTGGACGGCGGCGTCCTGCTCCCGTACTGCGTCGGCGATGTTGCGTACCGATTCGGTGACCCGGCCGGTGTTGTCGCTCGCGGCGTCGAGCGCGCTGGTCGAGACGATGACGCGCTCGCGGGTGGTGCCGGCCTTGTCGTTGGCTTCCTGCATGCGCGCGACGGCGGCATCGACTTCGGACTGGATGCCGCCGATGAGATCGGAGATTTCGCAGGTGGCTCTTGTGGTGTTTTCGGCGAGCTTGCGCACTTCGTCGGCGACCACGGCAAAGCCGCGCCCTTGTTCACCGGCCCGCGCGGCTTCGATGGCGGCATTGAGCGCGAGCAGGTTGGTTTGGTCTGCGATGTCCTTGATGGTTTTGACGATGCCCTCGATCCGGCGCGAGCTTTCGGCCAGATGGGCGATGTCGCCGCTGGCCTGGCCGATCATGCTGGCCAGGGTGTCGACGTTATCGGCAGCCTGGTGGACGGCAATGAGCGTCTTTTCGATGTCGCCCCGCGCCCGGGATGCCGTATCGTCGGCCGTGCGGGCGTTGCCGGCGGTTTCGGAAATGCTCACCGAGGCTTGTTCGATGGAGGCGGCAACGGCCGATGCGGCATCGGATTGGGCGCTGGAGCTTCGCTCGACCTGAGCGCCGGCGATGGCCATGGATTGGGCAGCGGCGGAAATTGCTTCGGCCGTGTGGAGAGTTTCGCCGACCAGAGCGGTAATTTTCGCCATCATGCTGTCGAAGGCGGCGGCGGTTCGGCCGACTTCGTCCTGCCTGGTGGCGCCGACACGCAAGGTGAGGTCGCCGCTCTGTTCGACGTGGACGAGCGTGTCTTGCAGCTTGGCGAGCGTGCGGGTGATGGAGCGGATGAGCAGTACGGCAAAAACGATCAGGATGCCTGCGGCAAGTCCCGCGGTGACCAGCGAAAACGTGGCACGCCGCTTTCCTTCTTCCAGCCCCCGCTCCTGCTGTTGCGCCAGAGCTTCCTCGTTGATCTTGACCAGTTTGGCCAACGGCCTTTGCACCTTGCTGATGACGACCGGCCACTCGTCTTCGAGTAGCACCCTGAGTCCTTTGTTGTCGTTTTCGCTGTACAGGGCGTCGATGCGGTCGAATAGCGCGGGCAGCACTTTCAGGCCTTCGCCAATTTTGGCGGTGAGCTCGGCATCTTCGCTGGAGGCGGCCTGGTGCGCCGTTTCGAACTCGTGCCACCTTTTTTCGATGGCGCCACGCGCCTCCTTGAGGTGATTCTGCGACCCGACGCTCGGCAATTGGTCGAGCACGACACCGGCGACACGAAAGCGGATTTCCAGCAGGTGGCGGTCGATGGCCTGGGTGGCGAGGAGCGATTTCACGTCGCGCTCGACGACGTCTTTCATGTCGGCGTTGGCCTGACGCGTGCCCTGCAGGCTGATGGTCGCCATCACGATCAGTGCCAAAAGCGCGATGGTGGCGAAGAGATGGAGCTTTTGGCCGATGTTTAATTGCATGTTGTCATCCGGACGAAAACCGGTTGTGAAATATTGCCTGCGCGGGAAGGAGAAACGGTTGCCCCCTGACGGCAACCGTTTCGCATCAAACCTGAATTACTGGACCGTGTGGCCGGCGGCCTTCCAGGCAGGAATGCCGTCCCGATACCAATGCACCTTGCTGTAGCCCGACTTGATGGCCATGGTCGCGCCTTTGTAGCCACGCCAGCACGGCGAGCCGTTGCAGTAGAAAACCAGAACTTTGGTCTTGTCAGACGGCAACTTGCTCATGTCCATGGTGTCTTCGGGATCGATCTTGGATACCTTGCTGTGCTTTTCCTTGTAAACGATGCCGACGGCGCCCTTGATGTGTTCCTCGGCATATTCGGCGGTAACGCGTGAATCGATGAAGAGAGCGCCCTTGTCGAACAAATCCTTCGCCTGCGCGGTGGAGACATAGGTTCCGCCCGGAATCGACATCGGTGTTTCCTCGGCAGCACGCACGGCAGTGGATGCCATGGACAGCAGGAAAGCAGCGCCAAGAATGACAGAAGTACGTTGAATCAACCTCATGTGAGTCTCCTTAGTGGGATAACGATAGTCGTATGACAGACGCAATCAAACGCTTGCCTGCGAAAGGTTATTGCGGCTCAGGATGGCGAGTCAACGAAAACACTACAACAAAAATGGTTTCTACAATGTTTTATGCACTTCGGCAGAGTCCGGAGCAATTCAGCTTTTCGACAATTCTGACTAGAAAACAACGTAATGACGTACGATAGCCGCTTCTGGAGTCAATATTCAAGTGAATTGGCATAACCGATCTAAAGCCAGGCATTCGGCGAAAACATAGAATCCAACAGTCAAACCGAAAAAAAGCAAAAACTTGAAATTTCACGCCAACGGCATCGCCGGCCAGTCGGCATTCACATTGAACCCGTCCCGAATTTGTTTACCATTCGCCGTCCAACCCCTTTCCCTTTGCCCCCATGAAACCTGAACGCTCTCCCCGCCTTCTGTTTGCCATCCTGATCGGCCTGCTGTTGGTGCTTTTTTGCGCCTTCCTGGTGGCTGTGCATGTACTCAAGGGGCGGATCGAAAAGGCATTGGGGCCGAGCGGGGAAATCCGCGAGATGCATGTCGGGCTGAGCGGGGTCGAGATTATTGGGTTGCGTCTGCCGGCGGCGCCGGCTGGCGGCAAGGCGGCATGGCCGGCGGCGGATTTGCTGCGCGCCGAGCGGGTGCTTGTCGTGCCTTCGCTGGCCGACTTGTTCAGCGCCCAGATCGTCGTGCGCAGCATCCGCATCGAAGGGGGCTATCTTTCGATGTTGCGCACGGTCGAGCAGAAATTGCGCGTCCTGCCGGGTCTGACTGAGCGCCCGGCCCGTTCTGGCGAGCCGGCTGAGGGTGGTACGGCGATCAGCATCGGTCGCATTGAGCTGGTCGATAGCGCGGTCGAGTATTTCGACGCCAGCGTCAGCCGCCCGCCGCTGAAAATTCGCCTGGAGCAGATCGCGCTCACGCTTGACGACCTGCATCTGCCGGATCTGCTCGGCCAGAGCCAGTTGGCGGTCAGCGGTATTCTCAAGGGGCCGCATCACGACGGTCGGATGGAGATCCGCGGCCAGACGGAATTCGCCAGCAAGGAGTCGAATATCAAGGCGCGCCTGGACGGCGTGGACCTGCTGGCCCTCAAACCCTACCTGATCCGCGCCGCCGACACCGGCGTCAAGCGTGGTCGCATGGATCTGGAAATCCATTCTGTCATCGCCAAGGGCCGCCTCAACGCCCCCGGCGTGCTGACCTTGCACGATCTCGAACTGAGCAGCAATGGCTCGTTCATGGGCGTCCCCCAGGCGGCGGCCGTCGCCCTGATGAAAAGTCGGGACGGGGCGATCCAGGTCAAATTCATCCTCGACGGCGACATCAACGACCCGCGCTTTTCCCTCAACGAACAGTTGCTGATCCGCGCTGGGGCCGGTCTGGCCGAAAGCCTGGGCATCAGCCTCGAAAGCCTGACCCGGGGTGTCGGCGGCGCCGGCGGCAGCGTCGTCCGCGGTTTGGGCGAGACCTTCGGCAAGTTGCTCGGCCAGTAAGCCGGCTCACTACGTCGGATTCCGGACTTCCACGGTCAACCGGGTTTACTACGTGAAACGTAAAAAACGGCCAAAGTTGAAATCCCGGCCACGCCCGGGATCAGCGCCCCAGCCCCGCTGCCCACGCCTCTGCAGCCGGCCGGACAATCTCGATCCACGGCCCGGGGTTGATGCCAATGCCGACGATCATGACGATCAGCGCGACGAGCACGGCCCATTCGCGCGGACGGAGGTCGCTGGCATTGGCGACTGCTGCCCGGCTGACCGTGCCGAAAAAGGCTTTTCGATACAGCGACAAAAATCCACCAGCCGCGATGGAGAGGCCAAACAGCGCGGCCATGCCGGCGCCGGTGTGGTGTTCCAGCGCCGAGATGATGAGCATGAATTCGCCGGGGAAGCTGCTCGTCCCCGGCATGCCGACGCCGGCCAGGCCACAGATCATGAAGCCGGTGGCGAGCAGGGGCATGGTTTTGGCCGCGCCGCCCAGCGCGTTGACGTCGGTTGCCCCGGTGCGCTGACGCAGGAATTCGAGCAGCACGAAGGCGCCGCCGGTCGCCACCGAAAAACTGAGCAATAACGACACCGCACCCTGCGCCGCCTGCGCCGTGTAGGAAGCCAGGCCGAGCACGGCCAGCCCGACGTGGCAGATGCTGGCGTAGGCCAGGCCGAGGCGCAGGTTGCTTTGGGCCAGCATGCCGACGGCGCCGTAGAGGATGGCGACGGTGCCCAGCCCGGCGAGCAACCAGTGAAGGTCGAGCGCAGCCTGTGGCGCGAGCGGGATGGCGAAGCGGATCAGGCCGAAGGCGCCGAGCTTGAGGCCGACGATCAGGGCCGTCAGCGAACCGGGCGCGGCCAGTGCGAACTGCGGCAGCCAGGTGTGGAGCGGGACGAGCGGCACCTTGACGCCGAAACCGAGCAGGCAGAGCAGGAACACCGCCGTCTGCGTCGATCTCGGCAGTGGAGTAGCAAGCAGGACTGTCAGGTCGAAAGTCAGCACCGGCTGGCTGGTGGCGAGCATGACGAAAGCGATAAGCAGCGGAATGCCGCCGGCCAGCATGATCAGAAAATAGCGTGCCGCGGCGTGGGCGCTGCCGCCGGTGACGCCCCAGCGGCCGAGCAGGAAATAGAGCGGGACCAGCGTCAGTTCCCAGAAGACGAAGAACAACGCCGTATCGAGGGCGCAGAAAATACCCAGCGTCGCCGTCTCGAACAGCAGGAGCAGGCTGTAATGCAGGCGCGGCGCGTCAGGCACCGCGTTCCAGCTGGCGACCAGCGAGCCGAGAAAAAGCAGCGCCGTGGCTGGCAAGAACAGCACGGAAATGCCGTCGACCGCGACCAGATAATGAATGTTCAGGCTGGCGATCCAGGTCACCCGTTCGAGCAGCTGGAAGCGCGCCCCGGCCGGGTCGTAGGCGGCCAGCGCGGCGGTGGCCAGAGCCAGCGTGACGAGCATGGCGCAGGCCACGACATGGCGCGTCGTCCGCGCCGGCAGCAGCCAGATCGCCGCAATGCCGGCAAGCGGCACAAAAAGCAGCAGGGAGAGCAGCGGCAGGCTCATCGCGCGAACCTCGCCGCGGCGGCCTGGCTGGCCGTTTCCGTCAGGTAGAGCCAGGGCTCGGTGAAGAAGCCGATGGCCAGCATGGCGGCCAGCGCGATGCCGCAGACAACGTATTCCATCGGCAAGGTACGGTCGACATCGTGGCCGCCCGCTTTCGCCTGCGACAGGAAGGCCCGCTGAAAAGCCCAGAGCAGGAAGCCGGCCGCCGCCACGTTGCCAAGCGCCGTGGCCACCGTGGGCAGCGCGCCGAATTGGTCGATGGAGGCTTCGAGGATGAGGTGGGCGGCATCGAAACCCGGCGTGCCCGGCATGCCGACGATGGCCAGGCCGAAGGTCAGGAAGGCGATGGCGAGGAAGGGAATGCGCTCGAACAGGCCGGACAGTTCGTGCAACTCGGTCGTTCCCGTGCGCCGGAAAACGAAGCCGACGATGAACCACATGCCGGTCACCGCCAGCCCGAAGTTGGCGGCGAGCAGCATGGCGCCCTGGATGCCCGATTCGTGCAGGCTGAACAGACCGATGACGAGCAGGCTGGTGTGGCTGACCACGGCAAAGGCGAGCAGGCGGCGCAGGTTGCTCTGCTGGAAGGCCAGCGCGGCCGTGAAAAAGACGCCGGCCATGGCGAAGCCGACGACGTAGGGCTGCCAGGTTTCAACCGCCGCCGGGGTCAGCGGCAGGACAAAACGCATCATGCCGTAGATCCCGACCTTGACGCCGACCATGAGCGCCGGGGCGACGGCGATCAGGCCGTGCTGCGCCATGTTGGGCAGCCAGCCGTGCAGCGGGAAGAGCGGCGTGCGCACTTGCCGACCGGGATGGCGCCGACCAGATCGAAGAGATCGAAGCTCCACCGGCCGCCGGTTGCTTCGGCATGGCCCCAGCCGAGCACCAGGCAACCGGCCGCGAAGAGCACCCAACCGAAGGCCTGATACTGGACGAAGCGGGACAAGGCAAGGATTTCAGCCCGCGACGAGGCCCAGCGCCGAAGCAGATAGACGACCGACCACAACTCGAGGGCCGAAAAGGCGGCGAACCAGGCCACATTGACCGTCACCAGCATCCCGACCAGCCCGGCTTCGGCCAGCAGCAGCACGGCGAACAGCCGGCCCGGCGAGATCATGCCGCGGCTCATGCCGTACAGCGTCATGAGCAGGGTGAGCAGCGCGACGAGCAGCAAAAAGAGCAGGCTCAGGCCGTCGACCGCGACGTGGTAAGCCAGCGGCGCAAAGCGTTCGGCCAACTGCAGGGCAGGCAGGGTCGGGTCGATGCGGCTGACGGCAACGATGCAGAGCAGCAGTTCGCCGAGCGCGAAGACTTTGCCGAGCGTGACGCCGGTTCGCCGCTCGTTGAGGGCATAGACCACGGCCGCGCCGAGCAGCGGCAGCAGTTGCAGGGCGAGAAGCAAGGGCAGGCCGGCCTGCTCGTTCCAGAAGATTTCGGTCAGGCCGCTGGTCACAGGATCACCACGAAAGTCGCCATGACCGCCATCATCAGGTAGCGCGGCTGTTCAAGCAGGTTTTCCAGCGTCCGCAGGTAGGCGCCGGCCCGGTGCATGAGCTTTTCGGCCGTACCGCCCTTGCCGCGCAAGAGCAGGCGGTACTCGATGCGTTGCAGGACATCGGAAGCCGAGGCCAGCAGGCGACCGAGCAAGCCGTCGGCGACGACCAGCGGGCGGTCGGCATGGACCGCCTTGCCCTGCCCCGGCTGGCCGATGGCGTGGTCGATGAAATGCGCCTCGAAAGCATGTGCATCGCGCGAGAAGGAGGCCGTCGGCTGGACGAACAGCGCATCGGCCAGCTTGTCGAGCCAGAAACGCTGCAGGGCAGCGGTGTACAGCAGTTGATTGTGGCGCAGCCAGGCCGGCGGTGGCGGCGGTCGCTCACGGGTGATGACCAGCCAGGACGGCGCGACGAGGAACTGCCAGACCCGCCAGCCGGCATGCAGGCAGAGATGGACGAGGGCCAGCGTCGTCCAGCCCAGCCCGATGGCGACGAACATCAACGAGACCTGGAACAGCGTGGCGAAAATCAACGCCGACTTGACGTCGGTCTGCACCAGGCCGCACAGCCAAGCGTAGATGGCCGTCAGGACACCGGCGACGACGAGGCCGAACATGACGTCGGGCACCTGGAGGAGCAGCGGTTCGAGGCGCAGCATGAGATAGACGCCGGCATGGACCATGACCGCGCCGTAGAAAATGGCCGACGACGGGGTCGGCCCCTCAAGTGACTTGGTTATCCACGCCGAAAAAGGCAGTTGCGCCGACTTGGCGAGCGCGGCGATGACGAAGCCGATGACCAGCAGCCGGTCATTGACGACGCTGATCTGCGAGGCTTTCGACAACAGCGTCCACTCGAAACCGCCCAGCCAGGTTGCAGCAAGGCCGAGGGCAAGCAGGAAGCCGGCGTCGCCGCCACGATTGGTGACGAAGGCGAACAGCGCATTCCCGGTCGCCACCGGTCGATGCCAGGCGTAGCCGATGAGCAGGAAGGACGAGACGCCGCACATTTCCCAGCCGACGAAGGCAAGCAGGCCGTTGCCGGCGAGCAGGACGAACTGGATGCCGGCGAGGAAGAAGCTGAGCGCGATGAAGAAACGGTGGAACCCTGCCTCGCGATGCAGGTAGTTGGCCGAAAAGCGGATGACCAGCCAGCCGATCAGCGCCGTCAGCGTACCCAGCGTCAGCGACAAGGGGTCGAGCAGGAAGAGTGGGCGAGGCGGAGGTGGCCCGGGGGGGCGTCGATCAGGGCCAGGGCATCGATGGCGATCATGAGAACCAGCCCGCCGAAAGCAGCGAGCGACGACAGCCGTGCCGTCAGCGGTTCGGCAGCGTCGCCGGTGGCTGTACCGAGCAGGACTCGGGCGGCGTTGATGACGACGGCCACCAGCGGCAGGACGGGAACCAGCCAGATCCAGTTGGGGAGCGTTTCGAGCAGCACCATCATCGAACACCTCCGAGAATGATGGCCGGCGCCAAGGCTTCCGACTCACCGGCAAACCAATCGACCGAATGCGCGACCTGCGGCAGTACCGACGAACCGGTCCACGGCAGCCAGCCGCGACGCGGGCAGTACACCTGGATTGCTACGGTCGACGGCGATTTCGAGGCCAAAATGATCCATTCGTTGTTGATCAATTCCTGCAACGGCGGCTGGCGATTGAGGATAGCGGTCAGCACTTCGGGCGTCTGTTCGACGACGACGAGCAGACGCATCGGCTCGTGGATTTCGACCATCTGCCAGGGCAGTCCGGTGCGCAGGTCGGAATCGGCGCCTTCCATGACGCCGAACAGGCCGGTGATGTTGTGGGTGATTTTTGAGCCGCAGCCGAAACGTTCGTTGTCCACCGTCGAGAAATAGTATTCGAGGGCGATGCCGGCGCCGACCGGGCCGGCGGCGAGCAGGATGTCTTCGACGATCCGCCCGTCGTCGTCGCTGCCCGGATCGTAGGAAATCAGGAAAACACGGCGGTCAAGAAAGAGGCCGCGACTCATCGTGCGCCGGCCGATGAAGGCCGCCGCGTTGGTGGCGTGGCCGAGCTCGGGCCGCGCCTGGGAGATGTCGCTGGCCCGGCCGAGCATGTGCTGGCGGGCTTTCCACGGGGTCGGGCGAACCGGCGCCGAGGCCAGTCGGCGACAGCGCTCGGCGGCATGCGCCCGGCAAGCTTCGCCGACCTGGGCCAGCAGCGTATCGAGTGCAGGCTGGAAGCGTTCCGGAACGCTATCGAGGTCGTACCATTCGACCCCGTCGTCGCAGGTGTTGTGCTCGGCGGCGACGAACCAGCAGCTGTCGGGAATCGCCAGTCCGCGCTCGGCCAGTCCGGCGCGCACTTCGCGGCGATTGGCCATGGCCGCGAAGATCCGGGCGTTCGGCCCGCCGTGTTTGCCGGAGCAGGCGCCGCAGTCGTAGGCCGAAAGGTGCGGATTGTTGCGGCTGCCCGAGCCGTGGCCGAAGACGAGGACGAGCCGGGCGAAGTTGCCGGTCAGGCCGATCATGCGCAGGAAATCTTCGACATACTTGATCTGCTCGCCGTCGGTCAGGCCGGCTTGCGGTTGCTCCGGCGTCGCCGCGATTTTCTGCTCGGCGGTCAGGACAAGGCGGGTGGCCAGACGGCCATCGTATTGCTGACGCCAGCGTCTGGCCGTTTCGGCAAACCAGCCGGGGGCCAGGGTCGTCGCGGTCAGCGCAGCCAGCGCCGGCAAGCTGCCGAGCGCGGTCAGTATCGGGCCGGCGACGGCGCGGCGGCGCGTTGCCTGATAAAACCGTTCGCGCCACTGCAGGCGCCGTTCGCGGCGGGCGGCACGCTGGCCTTGCTCGACTTCGGCACCGGCGACGCCCTGTTCGCGGACGAGTTGCGTCGGCCGCACGACGACCGGGCAGAGCGCCGTCCGGGCGGCATCGTCCAGCCCCTGCCAGTAGATCGGCACACCGAAGAAGCCGACCGCACCATAGGTCACGATGTCCGGGGCGACTTCTTCGAGATGGCGCCGCGTCCCCTCCTCGCGGTCGTCCATGCACATGACGACCTGCGCCGATGGCGTGGCCGGCGTGACCTGGCGCGCATGGTTGGCGGTCAGCGCGGCGAATAGCTGTTGGCGGTAATGGCGTTCGTAGGCGAGCAGCCAGATCTGGCGGCGCTGTTCGGCGCCCAGGCTGCCGGCGCAGGACTGCAGGGCACCGATCTCGTCGCGGCTCAGGGTTTCGAGGTCGGCCGGCGTCAGGCCTAGCTGGCGGCACAGGGCGGCCAGTTGCCAGGCGGCGTTGGCGGCCTGCGCGCCGAGCATGGCCGAGGCAATGGCGGCCGCCAGATGGCGCCAATCTTCGGCATCGACGTGCTCATGGCGGGCCTGATCGACCAGGCTGGCGGCGCGGCCCTGCAATTCCTCGGGCAGCCAGGCCTGGTGCAGCGCATCACGCACGAGAAACTCCTCCGGACGGGCGGCGTAATGCTCGGGCAATTCGGCCAGTTGCAGCGGCCCGCCGGTCAGCCGGCGGAGCAGGTCGTCGGTGAGCAGACGTTCGAGGAGGACGCGCACGGCGAGGTAATCGAGCATGACCACCGGCGTGCCGTCGCCACGGCCGGGATGGCGTTCGCGCCAGAGGAACATGCCGGACCAGCCGGGCAACTCGAGGCTCAGGCGCTGCAGATAGCCGGGCCAGAGGCTTTCGTCGGCGATCAGGCGCGGCAGTTCTTCGAGCAGGACGTCGATGGGGCTGTCCGGCAGGTGCAGGATTTCGTCGCGGACATTGGGCAGTTCATCCATTTCCCAGGCCAGATCGAAGCCGGCACTGGCCCGCCAGGCGGCGAAGAAGCCCTGCCCCTGCGCCGGGTTGCGCCAGGCCGCGACGCCGAGATCGAGATGCGCCGCGAGGTGGCGCTGGAGAATGCTGCGCACGCGCTCGAGCACGTCCTCGCCGCTCAGGTGTTCAAGCAGGCTGCGCCAGGTCCACGCTTTGCCAACCCGGCCGCAGAGTTCGGCCCAGCGCGCCTGGACCAGCGGCTGCCAGGGCTGGGCATCGGCGGCAGCCGGCATTGCTACGGTCAACCGGGAAAAATGGCCAAAAATGAAATCATCGGCGAGCGCCGTTTCGCGTCGCAGCCAGTCCAGGTGACAGGCATCGGGCGCCTCGTTGCCGGCCTGCAGGCTGGCGAGCAGGACATCGCGCCGGCGCAGGACGCGGACCACGGGTTGATCCAGGTCGGCGAGACCGGCATCGTCGAGGGCTGCATTCAGGTCGTCGATGTTGATGCGGCCGCTGGCCAGACACGCCCGGAATTTGTCCTCGGGCCACCAGGTCGTCGCCCCGGTCAGCGCCGAAGCCGCCGACAGCGCCTCGGCGAAGGGCAGATGCTGGAAACCGTGCAGGGTGTTGTGATGGACGAAATCGCGGATCGGCGCCTGCGCCGGCAATACGTGCGTCAGATGCTCGACCCAGTGGGCCAGGCGGTCGCGGATGGGCAGGTCGTGTTCGGCGTTCATGTCAGGAAGCGAACAGGCGGGCGACCTGATCGACGCTGCCGGCGATCAGGTCGAGCAAGGGCGCCGGCCAGACGCCGATAACGACGATACAGGCGGCCAGAATCCCGGCCGCTGCGCTTTCCGAGCGCGTCATGCGCAGCAGGTCCATCGGCGGGCCTTTCAGACACAGCCGGCCGATGACGCGCAGGCTGTAGGCGGCGCCGATGAGCATGGCAAGGCACAGGATGAGCACCCAGCCGCCCCAGCGCTGATAACCGCCGACCAGCGCATGCAGTTCGGCAATGAAGCCGGCGCTGCCCGGCAGGCCGATCGCGGCGAGCAGGGCAAAGGCCGTGAAGAAGGCAAAGCGCGGTGCCTTGCCGAGCAGCGAACCGTAATCGGCCAGATCGCGGCTGTGCGTGCGCTGGTAGAGCAGGCCAACGATCAGAAAGAGCAGGCCGGCGGTCAGGCCGTGCGCCACCATCTGCATGACGGCGCCGGTCAGGCCGGTGACGTTGAGCGTAGCGATGCCGAGCAGGACGATACCCATGTGCGAGATCGACGAATAGGCAACCATGGCTTTCAAGTCCTGCTGGCGCCAGGCCAGGATGCCGCCGTAAAGCAGGCTCATGAAGGCGATGATGGCCAGCCAGTCCTGCGTCGCCAGCAGCGCGGCCGGCAATGTTTCGGCGGCGCGGATCAGCCCGTAGGCGCCCATCTTGAGCAGCACGCCGGAGAGCAGGATGGACACCGGGCTGGGCGCCTCGACGTGGGCCAGCGGCAGCCAGCCATGCAGCGGGAAGACCGGCATCTTGACGCCGAAGCCGATGAAGAAGCCGGCGAAAATCAACAATTGGGTATTGAGCGGCAGGCCGCGCCCGCCCTCGGCCATGTCGGCCATGGCAAAACTGTGGCCGGGCGCCGCGTCATATAAAAACAGCAGCGCGACCAGCATGAACACCGAGCCACCCAGGGTATACAGAAAGAAATTGAGCGCCGCCCTTTGCCGGTTCGGCCCACCCAGCCGGTCGATCAGGAAGAACAGCGGGAGCAGCGTCGCTTCCCAGAACACGTAAAACAGCGACCAGTCGCGCGCCGTAAAGACGCCGAACATCGCCGACTCGAGCAGCAGCACCAACACGAAATAGAGCCGCGCCCCTGCCTCCATGCGCCGCGACATGAGCACGGCGATCATCGAAAGCAGTGCCGTGAGCAGCACCATGGCCAGCGAAATGCCGTCGACGCCGAGCGCGAAATAGGAGCCGAGCCGGCGATTCCAGGCCCGGCTTTCGAACATCTGCAACGCCGGCCCGGCCGCCTCGAACTGCCCGGCCAGCCACAGCGAATAACCGAGCGCTGCCAGTGCAAAAACCATCGCCACCTGCCAGAGCGGCAGGGCTCGGCGAACCGGCAGAACGGCGAGCAGAAGCGCCCCCACAACCGGCAGAAAAACCAGCACCTTCAGCATCTCCCGGCCCCTCCGCCAGTCTGCTCGGCGATCATTATTTTCATAAGCGGATTATGCCAGCCCCCCGGCCTTTCATGACAAGCCCTGCCCCCCCTCCGCCACACCTCTCAAGGCCGGAATACCTGTTTGACACGGCATGCCAGCTTCGTTAAATTGCCCCTTCCTCCCCAACCCGCAAACCAATCAATACAAGGAGTTCCCCATGGCCGTTCTCGTTGGTAAGCAAGCCCCGGATTTCACCGCCACCGCCGTATATGGCAACAATGAAATCAAGGAACTGAAGCTCTCCTCTTTCAAGGGCAAGCCCGTAGTCCTGTTCTTCTATCCGCTCGACTTCACCTTCGTCTGCCCGTCCGAACTGATCGCCTTCGATCATCGCCTGGAAGAATTCAAGCAGCGCGGCGTTGAAGTCATTGGCGTTTCCATCGACTCCCAGTTCACCCACCTGGCCTGGAAGAACACCGCCATCAAGGACGGCGGCATCGGCCAGGTCGGTTACCCGCTGGTCGCCGACGTCAAACACGACATCTGCCGCGCCTACGACGTCGAACTCGAAGCCGCCGGCGTCGCCCTGCGCGGTTCCTTCCTGATCGACAAGACCGGCGTCGTCATGCATCAGGTCGTCAACATGCTGCCGCTCGGCCGCAATATCGACGAAATGCTGCGCATGGTCGATGCCCTGCAATTCTTCGAAGAAAACGGTGAAGTCTGCCCGGCTGGCTGGAACAAGGGCAAGCCCGGCATGACCGCATCGACCGAGGGCGTCGCCGCTTATCTGGCCAAGAACGCCAAAAAGCTGTAAATCACGCATTTGCCCACAGGCCGGGCATCTGTGACAAAAACCCGGGCGCTTACGCGACTCGGGTTTTTTTTATTGTCGTTTTGCGAAATTACAGGATAAAATTTGGCGAATTTGTAATTTCAGCGAAGACTAAATCATGGCCGATTCCGAATATCTCAGCACCCGGCAAGCAGCACTTCGTCTGGGTGTTTCTCTGGGCACAGTGCAGAACATGGTTGAAAGCGGCGCGCTTGAAGCCTGGAAGACAGCCGGCGGGCACCGCCGCATTCCGGTCGCGTCCGTCGATGCCCTGCTCGCCCGGCGACGCAACCTGACGCCGAGCGCCCAGGAATACAATGGCCAGATCGATATTCTCGTTGCCGAAGACGATCTGACCCTGCAAATGCTTTACCAGATGACGGTCGACAGCTGGAACCTGCCGGTCAAACTGCGCATCGTGGCCAACGGCTTCGACGGCCTGCTGCAAGTCGGCCAGCGCGTTCCCGACATCCTCATCGCCGACCTCATGATGCCCGGCATGGACGGTTTCGAGATGATTCGCCGCCTGCGTGCCAATACCGACCTGGCACGCATGGACATCATCGTCGTCAGCGCGATCGACCACGACGAAATTCTCGAACGCGGCCTGCCCTCCGACATCACCGTTTTCGGCAAACCAATTCCCTTTCATGAAATCAAGGGCTTCGTCCTCGGCCGGCTCTCTGCGCGTCAGCGCAGCGCCTGAATAAAACGGTGTCGCCGTCCGGAATTCCGGAAAGGCAGGCACCTTTGCTCCGCAATCCCGTCAATTCATAAAAATATTTCAGGAGACACACCATGGGATTTTTTGGCAACAGCGGCGCCCTCGACAAGATTGACCGCGACATCGCGGCAATTGCCGATGGCACCGCCGACCTTTCGCATTCGGTAGGCAATACCGGGAGCGACTCAACAGGTCGCATTTCCGGCAACATCAACCGCTTTTTTAGCCGGGTGCGCGGCCTCATCTCGCACGCCCGCGAACGCAGCGTAAGCATTGCCGCCGATGCTGCCCGGATGAATAGCCTAGTCCAGCAGACCGACGATGCCGTGCGCCGACAGGAAGCCCTCGCCGCCAACGTCTTCGAATCGAGCAACCTCGTCAACCAGGCAGTCGGCGAAGTGGCACGAAATTCCGACGCGATTCAGTCCTCGACACAGAACAACCTCGACCTCGCCCAGCGGTCGCTGGAACAGATGGAGACCGTGGCTTCGACCATGCGCTCGACCAACGAACACATCGAGCACTTCTCGTCGACAGTAGCCGAGTTGCATACCAACTCGATGAAGATCAATCAAATCGTCTCGCTGATCAACGACATTTCCGACCAGACCAATCTGCTGGCGCTCAACGCGGCGATCGAAGCCGCTCGGGCCGGCGAAGCGGGTCGCGGCTTCGCCGTGGTCGCCGATGAAGTAAGAAAACTGGCCGAAAAGGTCAAAACCGCAACCCAGGTCATCGGCCAAAACACGCAGTCGATGATCAACCTCGTCTCCGACACCTCAGCCAAGACGCAGACCATCGTTGGCGAAGTAACCCGCGCCAATGACTACATCGAAACGTCGGCTACCGACCTTACCACCATGGTCTCCGATTTCAAGAAAACGACCGAACAGTTGTCATCCATCTCGGCCGCGATCTACAACCTGCGCGAAAGCAACCAGACCATACACAGCGAGGTCGAAGGTATCCGCGATCACTCGCGCGACATTTCGGGCCGCATGAAGCAATGCCTGGACAGCGCCAAGACCCTGCGCGAATCGACTGAAGACCTGCAATGCACGCTGGCCGATTTCCGCACTGGCAACAGCATGTTCGACACCCTGCACGACAAATGTGCCGGGTTTCGCGACAACGTCGTCGCCGTGTTGCAAAAACTCAACGATCGCGGCGTCAATGTTTTTGACCAGGCCTACAAGGAAATTCCCGGCTCCAACCCCAAGCGCTACAACACGGCCTACGACAACCATTGCGATGCAGAACTGACCCGCATGTACGACGACCTGCTCCGCGACGTACCCGGACTGACCTATTCGCTGGCCGTCGATACCAATGGCTATGCGCCAGCCCACAATGGGATCTTTTCCAACCAGCCGAGCGGCGACCCGGTTGTCGACCTCGCAAAATGCCGGCACAAACGCATCTTCAACGATCCGGTTGGCCTCAAGCTGGCCAAGAACCAAAAGCCCTCGCTGTTCCAGACCTACGTCCGCGATACCGGCGAGATTCTCGCCGATCTCTCGATGCCCATCCTGATCGGTGGCCGCCACTGGGGAGCCGTACGCATCGGCTTCAAGACCGATCTGGTCAAATAGAAAACAGACTGGCGCCGTCCGGCGCACCATCGCCCTGATACGAAAAAGCCTCTTGCATGGACATGCAAGAGGCTTTTCGTTAACCGGCCATAACTGCCGGGTAGCATCAGACAGGATGCGTCAGGCGCCGATCCTGCGCCGACGTGCCATGGCACCAACGATGCCCAAACCGGCGAGCAGCATGGCGAAGGATTCCGGCTCCGGGACTGCCGCCACGCTGATATCGAGGAAAACATTTTTCTTTTCAATAAACGCGTAGCCGCTGTTGGGAACATAAGCTCCGAGAATATTTTCAATGCTGACTGAAGCCTTGCCGGTGGCCAACTGACCGATGCCGGCCGTTGCCGTCCAGTCCGTCGTCGCCAGATTGGCGAACGAACTACTGGTCACATTGAGCGGCGCCAGCGACACAACGCTATTGCTCAAATTCACGTTGGCATTGACCAGATCCTGAACGCGCAGTTGTCCGAGAACAGCCACTTCGTTGCCAGCACCGATCTTGAAGTAATCACCCTTTTCGATCAGGTTGAAACCCGTCAGCTGGTAACCCGCATCAGCAGTAATGGTCAAGGCGACCGTCGCATTGGTAAAGTCGAAGCCGGAACCTGTTTGGGCGGAAAAGCCCGGGGTTCCGCTCGGAGAAAAGGCCAGATCGCCCGACGCAGTCAGCGTCGGCGTGCCGAACAGGCCAAGCAGCGAGTCGTCGAAGCTGACGGTGTAGTTACCGGCATCCAGGGTCTGCGTTGCAGCCATCGCGCCGGAGGAGATCAAGGCCGTGGCGATTAGCGCGGCCAGCGGTTTTAGTCGATTGAACATTAGCACTCCTGCAAAGAACTAGTGGGGGTAATGGGGCTTGCAAAAATAATGCAAACGGAATTACATACTATCAGCATAAATTCCAACGTCAATTTTATTTTTGCAAGGCAGCATGTCGCAAATTGACGACAACCATATAATTTAATTGAATATTTTTAAACTTCGCCAAAATAATGCTGCGTCGCAATATTTAATTAAAATGACATCGTCACACTAAATATTTCAGCACCTACAGTCCGCCGGGCTACTGCGCGCCCGGGATTGGGCACCTCAGGCGAACAGCGCCCGCAGCTCTTCCTGGTAGTCGACGGCTTCGGGTGTCCCCTCGGCCGGCGCCCACGGAGCTCGTTCGGCTTCGGCAATCGGCACGTAGGGACCGGCCTTGGCTTCGAAGAAGACAGTGCCCGCCGCCAGCGCGACAACCGTATGGAGAACGCCATGCGGAATGTCGATGCCAATCGCCTCGCCGCCGGCTTGCAGCAGGATGCTACGGTCAACGGCATTTTCTGCCCGAAATATGACAACACCAAGACAGCCGCGAACAACGATCAGCGTCTCGTCCTTGTCGGGATCGAGATGGCGATGTGGCGCGACATAGGATTCGGGCTCCATGGCAACCAGCAAGCGGTGGGCCGGATAGGCATCCCCCGGATGAAAATTGCGACTTTTACGCCGGCGAGGAGCCCGCTCGGCCTCGGCCGTCAGGCTATCGAGCAAGGTGCGGTCGATCAGGGTCGTCACGAATAGACGATTTCGACGTTTTCCGGCTGCAGCCAGCCCGCCAGGGCTTCGAGCAAGGCGTCGTCGAGACGGACGCGCAGGGTGTTGCCGAGCAGCAGCTCGCACTCGGCATCAGAATTGCGGTAACGCACGCGGACCGCAGCCGAACCGGGCGCAAAAGGCGTCAGCAGCGACTTCAGTTTGCGGGCATCGGAATTGCCGTTCATTTTGAGCAGCAGGTGCCGTGCGAAACGGGCGCGGGCTTCGCCCAGCGTCATGAGTTTGTCGGCGGTAACGCTGTTGCCGCCGGAAAAGTCGTCGTAGCGCACCTTGCCTTCGATGATCAGCACCTCGTCGGTAACGATCTTGGCGCGTTCGGCTTCGAACAGCTCGTTGAACACGGTGACTTCGATCATCCCGGTACCGTCGTCGAGTTGCACGAACAGCATCTTGCCGCGCCGGGTCATCTGGGTGCGCACGCCGACCACGACGCCGGCCAGCGTGGTCAGTTCCTTGGATGGTTCCAGCCGGTTGAGCGGCCGCCGCACGAAACGCGACAGTTCTTTCTTGAAGGTGTTGTACGGATGGCCGGAGAAGAAGAAGCCGAGCGCCGTCTTCTCTTCCATCAGTTGCGTCTTTTCGTCCCACGGACGAACGTTGACGTATTCCGGGGCATGCTCGTCGGCCACGTCGCCGATGTCGAACAAGCTGGTCTGCATGGCGTTGCGTTCCATCTGCTCGGCAAAGTCCATGGCAATACCGACCGTCGCCAGCAGTTTGTGGCGATCGGGAAGTTTGGCGCCCGGCGTGGCCGGCGCTATGGCATCAAATGCGCCGGCCTTGATCAGCGCCTCGGTCGTCCGGCGATTGACCATGCGCTTGTCGCAACGCTGGCAGAAATCGAACAGGTCCTTGAACGGGCCGCCCTCTTCGCGGGCCTTGAGGATCACGTTTACTGCCTGCTCGCCAGTGCCCTTGACCGCCCCCAGACCGTAACGGATGGTCCCACGGTCGACCGGCTCGAAACGGTAATTCGAGACATTGACGTCCGGCCCGAGCACCTTGATCTTGTTGGCGATGGTGTCTTCGTAAAAAATCTTCACCGAATCGGTGTTGTCGAGATCGGATGACATCGTCGCCGCCATGAAGGCCGCGCAGTGGTGCGCCTTGAGCCAGGCGGTGTGATAGGTGACGACGGCGTAGGCGGCGGTGTGCGACTTGTTGAAGCCGTATTCCGCAAATTTGGTCATCAGGTCGAACAACTGCTCGGCCAGCGCCGGGTCGTAACCCTTCTGGGCCGCGCCCTCGGCAATCGTCGCCCGGTGCTTGGCCATTTCCTCGGCCTTCTTCTTTCCCATCGCCCGGCGCAGCATGTCGGCGCCACCGAGCGTGTAGCCACCGATGATCTGCGAGATCTGCATCACCTGTTCCTGGTACACGATGACGCCGTAGGTTGGCGACAGGCAGGCGGTCAGGTCGGGGTGAAAATAGTCGATCTTCTGCTGGCCCTTCTTGCGCAGGATGAAGTCGTCGACCATCCCGGAGCCGAGCGGGCCGGGACGATAGAGCGCGAGCACAGCGATGATGTCTTCGAAACGGTCGGGCGCCAGCTTCTTGAGCAGCTTCTTCATGCCCTCCGATTCAACCTGGAAGATCGCCGTCGTGTTG
>PHCF01000095.1 GCA_002842145.1 Betaproteobacteria bacterium HGW-Betaproteobacteria-6
CTTCTCCGGCCTGGTGGAAATCGCAGTGTTCCCCGGCGAAGCCGGGGAACTCGGTATTCTTCCGCGTCACACACCGCTTCTGACTCGCATCAAGCCCGGTACCATTCGTTTGAAGGTACCGAACCAGAGCGATTTTGAGCTGGTGTATGTTTCCGGTGGCATGCTGGAAGTTCAGCCCGACATGATTACCGTGTTGGCTGATACTGCGATTCGAGCGCACGATCTGGACGAAGCCAAGGCACTGGAAGCCAAGAAGCACGCCGAAGAAGCACTTGCCAATCGGAACGCTGAAATGGATTACGCCGCTGCTGAAGCAGAACTGGCGCAAGCAGTTGCCCAGTTGCAAGCAATCCAGCGTCTGCGCAAACACACGCACTAATTCGGGAAATCCGAAAAAAAGGGCAGCCTAGGCTGCCCTTTTTCTTTAATTAAAAAAATTACAGTCGGGAAATTCGCTTTTCCAGTCTGGCTACCTCATCGCGCATACCGGCCACAGCAGAACCAAATGCTTTCACGTCGCCATTTGTCGCCAACATTCCCGAATCTTCAAGCGCATATTCCGAAATATTCTCGCAGAGGCGAACAACGGCATCCTGAATTGCCGCCGCCATCATCTGTGCAAGCCGGGCGAGGCGCCAGGCCGGAATATCCCCGACCAGCTTCGCCAAGTCGGCCTCGGTGTCCCAACGTAGATTACGCATAACAAACGCGAGGCTTTCAGCTATATCGGCCGAGCCCACGAGTTTGACGGATGAGAACAGCGTATCGCGCTTGAAGAAAAAGCGTGCAGGAACATCAGGTGGCAGGGTGATGGTGACGTCGGGTTCTTTCGTCTTGTCGCCTGGATGGAACAGGCCCCGTTCGTTGATGCCCAGTCTGATAACAACAATCCCCGAATCGACCAGTACCTGTGCTCCGGAGTGCGCAATTAGCCTTGCCGGAGCCCAACTTTCACCTTGGATCAAATGATTCAAGACAGCAATAACCAGGCGGTTGAGCGCTTCCATTGGGAGTAATGCCTAGAACTTGAATCCGCGATGCAGGGCGACGACGCCGAGGGCCAGATTGAAATACTCAACTTTTTCGAGGCCGACCTGCTCCATCATGGATTTCAGTTCCTCTTGTCCAGGATGAACGCGAATCGATTCGGAAAGGTAGCGATAGCTATCGGAGTCGTTTGTGACCAATTGTCCAACGCGCGGGATAACTTTGAAGGAGTAGAAATCATAGAGTGGCGCCAATGGCTTCCAGATCTGGGAGAACTCCAATACCAGCAGGCGCCCTCCCGGGCGCAGGACTCTCCGCATCTCGGACAGCGCCGAATCCTTGTGCGTCATGTTCCGCAAGCCAAAGGCAACGGTGACGCAATCGAACCAGTCATCTGGGAAGGGCAGCTTTTCCGCATCACATTGCGCCACCGGCAGCATATAGCCTTTGTCTAGCAGGCGGTCACGGCCACGGGCAAGCATCGCGTTATTGATGTCCGTCAGCCAAACTTGACCACTTTTGCCGACCCGCTTGGAAAAGGCCAGCGACAGGTCGCCCGTTCCGCCAGCAACGTCGAGCACTCGCGAGCCTTCGCGAACACCACTGCGCTGGATGGTGAAGGCTTTCCACAAACGGTGCATGCCGCCGGACATCAGGTCGTTCATGAGATCGTAACGACTGGCGACCGAGTCAAACACGTCGGCGACGCGACGAGCCTTCTCCTGCTCGGCAACGGTTTCGTAGCCAAAATGGGTTTTATCGTTGTTCATGATGTCAATGATGGTGGCCACAGCTTCCCGCAGCCGGACGTGTTGAGGTGTCAATATCGCGGGATAATCCCCGCTTTTCGATTTGCGCGAGATAGTCCTGCCAAAGCTCGTCGTGGTGCTTGCCCAGGTTGTAGAGCATGTCCCACGAATAAAGGCCGCTGTCGTGGCCATCGGAGAAGACAAGACGCAGCGCATAAGTACCGACGGGTTCTATCCGCTCGACGTCGACGTCGCGCTTTCCCGTTTGCAAGGTTTCCTGGCCCGGACCATGCCCGCGCGCCTCGGCCGAAGGTGTATAAACCCGCAGATATTCGAAGTCCAGCGAGTAGCTCTCGCCTTCGCCATAGATCAACTCGAGCCTTCTGGATTTCTGGTGCAGCTTGATTTCGCTGGGTATCGGTGTATCTCTATCAATACCTGCCATAGTGTTCTCCGGAATGAAGACGCTAGTTTAGCGCACTCATCGTCCAGCAATCCCGGTATAGGTCAAATCACCTGATAACTGATGCGGTCGTAATCAGTACCGCGCTGAAGAACATGGTTCATGCATAGTTGCCGGGGCGTGTCTTCACCGGAGGAAATATCGAGTATCCGGCTTGCCTGATACATCCCCGGTGGCAGGACTATCGATCCCTCCTCCCTGATCGCCGGCAAGGGTGGCAGAAGGAAAGCGCGGACATAGCGATCGGCGTTACCGGCTTTGGAGGATGCAACTCGCACAGCAACGGCGGTGGGCATGCCGGGCAGGGTAGCGACGCCAACAATCAGCCCACCGTTATCTTCCTGCATGAGCCAGGTGGCTTGAGCCAGGAGAAAATGTTCGCCATCGTGCGGACAGACCGCCATGAGCTGGCCATGCGATATGCGCATGCCGGCACAGCTACGCGCGAGGCGAAAACCGTTGGCCGAATGGTTGATAACCGACCACTCGTCTACCGAAAATGAAACCTGTGGCTTGATAGCCAAGGTCTGGCCCGGCTCGGCACGTTCACCAAAAGTGAACAACTCATCGAACTCGCCTCGAGAAAACGTGGCGGCCGAATCGGGCTGTTCAAACTCCTTGGCACTTATGCAAAAGTGAATAGCCTCAAAGCCAACGGCTACCCGGGCGATGCCTTCGGTTGCAAAACGACGGAAACAACGAGGCGAGGCCGATTGTGTCCACGGCCGGGAAAGGTGGTCGAGCAGAGCGATGACATGGCTGCTCGTTTCTTCACCGAGACCCAGCTGAGAGGGCGTTATGCGTTGCCTGAGCTGGCTCAGCATATGATTGATCTGCAGACCGAGGCGGGTCGTGTCGAGGCGCCGGCTATCGTTGGACAGCTCGTCGGTGACGGCAGTCGGATGAAGTGGCGCATCTTTCATCAGTTCGATGACGTAGGCCGGAACCTCAAGGTCGTCTTCCAGCTTGTGAATGGAAACCAATTGCGCCCACATGCCGGCCCAGCGCCGAATCAGATTCAGGTTGCGTACGCTGTTGCTGTAAGGACTTGCGATATCGATGAGCAGCAAAGTTGTGTAGGCGGCAGCGCAGTGGGTTGCCTGCAAGCTGTTTTCGAGGACATCCTCGACGGGTGTAAAGGCGATACCCCATTCCTCTGCGGTTTCGTAGTAGCCATGCAGGTCGAGCCAGATACCGGGAGGCAGATCGCGGCGGGCGCGATAGTGCTCAAGGATGACCATGCCGGTATAGTAAAGACAGCGGTGCAGGATGGTGGCCATCATAGCCACGTACTGCGCGTTTTCCGCGTCCGGCTCTTCGAGGCGGGCGCACAGTTGGTAAGCCTTGCCCATTTTGCGCCAGGCAGCAACCACCTGTTGAAAATACGACTCTTCTTCCCCGGCCAGCGGCAGCGCCTTATTGTGATAACGCCTGGCCATTTCCTCCTCGACAAAGCACATCGGTGCCCTTGCCTGTTCAAGCAACATCAGCATTGCGCCGGGCTCGGGCGGCGCCATGAGCAGCGCGTCGACGAAGCTCATCAACTCTCGCTCGGCAACGACCGGGTTAGCCAGAGACAACCGCGCGAGATAATCCATCCCGCTCTGCAGGTCCGAAATGACGGGCACTTCCATGGCGGTCGTATTCATGATCGATCCAGCCTTATTCTATATTTTTCAGGGCAACGGACAATGCCCGCGCGAGCTCGGCATCACTGACCAATGGCCGCGCTGCCGCTCCGTCCCGGCGGATATTTCCCCACACCGGCTCGGGAAAATGCCGGTCATCCAGCCAGCGCGGAATGATGTGCCAATGGACATGGGGGACCATGTTGCCAAAACTGGCGAGATTGATTTTATCCGGAGCAAATAGCTGACGCAGCACCGATTCGACCGTAAACACGACACGCATGAGCGACATCTGGCGGTCCGCCTCGAGATCGCTCATCTCGCGGACATGATCGCGCCAGATGACGCGGCAGAAGCCCGGATAATACGGATCATCGACCCGGACCACGCGGCAAAGCGCCGACTGCCAAAGAATGGCCCCGCCGGGCGTATCGCACAATTCACAGGACTGACGGTCGCTACCCACGTTATCTGACTCCGGTTTTCCGTGAAGAATTACACCGAAGAATAAATATCACAAGCTGCGACCGCAAAAAAACCTGCTATTTCACGGTCAACCGAAAAAAACGGGCAAAAATCAAAGAAGTACCCGCTCAATTCCGCCCGTATTGGCCTTGCCGACGTAGTTCGCCATCCAGTTGTCACCGAGCAGATTCTTGGCCAGTTCGACCACGATGTAGTCAGCCTGGGTACCGGCATCATCGTCGTAACGGGAAAGACCCTGCAGACAGGCCGGGCAGGACGTCAGAATCTTGACATCGCCGGTAAAGCCATCGGCGCGCAAATTGGCGGCCCGCTGCTCGATATCCTGCTGTTTGCGGAACTTGACCTGAGTGGCAACATCCGGACGCGAATAGGCGAAGGAGCCGGCATCGCCGCAGCAGCGGTCGGTCAGCGGCACTTCCTGGCCCATCAGCGCCTTGGTCACGGCGAGCGGGGCATAGGCCTTCATCGGCGTATGGCAAGGATCGTGGTACATGTAGCGGGTGCCGCTAACGCCGTCCAGCTTGACGCCTTTTTCCATGAGGTATTCATGGATATCGAGCAGGCGGCAACCGGGGAATATCTTCTCGAACTGGTATTTCTGAAGTTGGTCCATGCAGGTGCCGCAGGACACGATGACGGTCTTGATGTCGAGATAGTTGAGGGTGTTGGCGACGCGGTGGAACAGCACGCGGTTGTCGGTGGTGATTTTCACCCCTTTTTCTTCGTCACCGGAGGCCGTCTGCGGATAGCCGCAGCACAGGTAGCCCGGCGGCAGCACGGTGGTGGCGCCGACTTCGTAAAGCATGGCCTGGGTGGCCAAACCGACCTGCGAGAACAGGCGCTCGGAACCGCAACCCGGGAAATAGAAGACGGCATCCGAGTCTTCTGTCGTCTTGCGCGGATTGCGGATGACCGGGATGACCTTGTCGTCCTCGATGTCGAGCAGCGCCCGCGAGGTACGCTTGGGCAGATTGCCCGGCATCGGCCGGTTGAGGAAGTGGATGATCTGCGTCTTGACCGTCGGCGCCCCGACTGTTGCCGGCGGATGGGCACGGCTGCCCTGAACCAAGCCAATTGCCTTGGCCGCCTTGTGGGCAAGGCGCTGGGCCTTAAAACCGAAGTCCATCATGACGCCGCGCATCAGCTTGATGGTCGCCGGATCCTTGAGGTTCAGGTAGGTCATGGCCGCCATGGTGCCGGGGCTGAAGCGTTTCTTGTCCTGCTTCCTGAGGAAATTGCGCATGGCCACGGAAACATCGCCGAAATCGATGTCGACCGGGCATGGCTTCAGGCAGCGGTGGCAGACCGTGCAATGGTCGGCGACATCGTTGAATTCGTCGAAATGCTTGAGCGAAATGCCGCGCCGGGTCTGTTCTTCGTAGAGGAAGGCTTCGACCAGCAGCGAAGTGGCGAGAATCTTGTTGCGCGGGCTGTACAACAGGTTGGCACGCGGCACATGCGTCGAACAAACGGGCTTGCATTTGCCGCAGCGCAGGCAGTCCTTGACCATGTCCGAAATCTTGCCGATTTCCGATTGCTCCATGATCAGCGATTCGGTACCGAGCAGGCTGAACGACGGGGTGTAAGCATTGCCCATGTCGCCACCGGGCATCAGCTTGCCCTTGTTGAAACGACCTTGCGGATCGACCTTCTGCTTGTAGGCGCGGAAGGGGGCCAGCTCTTCTTCGGTCAGGAACTCGAGCTTGGTGATGCCGATGCCGTGTTCGCCGGATATGACGCCATCCAGGCTGCGGGCCAGGTGCATGATGCGTTCGACGGCCTTGTGCGCCGTTTGCAGCATGTCGTAATTGTCGGAATTGACCGGAATGTTGGTATGCACGTTGCCATCACCGGCGTGCATGTGCAAGGCGACAAAAACACGGCCGCGCAGCACTTCCTTGTGGATGGCTTCGATACGCTCGACGATGGGACGATAGACGCCACCGTCGAATATCTTGCTCAGCCGGGCGTGTAGCTCCTGCTTCCACGACGTGCGCACGGAGTAGTCCTGCAGGCGATGGAAGAGCTTCGGGTTGGCTGCCTTGTTGGTCAGTTCGCCGGCCAGCACGCCGTAGGAGGCAAAACGTGTTTCGGCCTCGGCGAGCGGCAGGTCGAGGTTTTCCAGCAACCACGCCCAGCGCAGTCGCACCGCTTCGACGTAATCGAGCGCAGCCTGCCGGCGGTCGCCGATCAGCAGCTCCTTGTCGAGATTGGCATCGCCGGCATGCAACGGCAGCTCACCCTTGAGGAATTCGCTCAGGGCATCGCACAGGGCCAGCTTGTTCTGCGTGGACAGTTCGATGTTGATGCGCTCTATGCCGTCGCAGTAATCGCCCATGCGCGGCAACGGGATGACCACGTCCTCATTAACCTTGAAGGCGTTGGTGTGGCGCGAAATGGCGGCGGTGCGCGAACGGTCGAGCCAGAATTTCTTGCGCGTTTCGGCGTCGACCGCAATGAAGCCTTCGGCCGAACGCAGGTTGCACATGCGAACGACTTCAGACGCGGCGGCCATCACGGCTTTTTCGTCATGACCGACGAGGTCGCCGAGCAGGACCATCTTCGGCCGACCGTGGCGCTTGGCCTTGGTGGCGTAGCCAACGGCCTTCACATAGCGTTCGTCGAGGTGCTCGAGACCGGCCAGTTGCACGCCGGAAGCCAGCCCGGCGCCGCCCGGCTTGAAATAATCGGTGATTTCGACGATGGCCGGCACGGCCTCGCGCACCTGGCCGAAAAACTCGAGACAGACGGTCCGCGAAACGGGCGGCATTTTGTGCAGCACCCAGCGGGCGGCAACGATGATGCCGTCGGTACCTTCCTTCTGGACGCCGGGGATGCCACCGAGGAACTTGTCGGTGACGTCCTTGCCCAGCCCGATCTTGCGGCAGGCGGCGCCCGGCATGATCAGGATTTCTTCGCCGAGCAGCGTCTTGCCGCTCGGGTCGAAGCGCTTGACGCGGAATTCGACGTTTTCCTGCTCGTGGATCTTGCCGTAATTGTGATTGACGCGTTCGACTTCGAGCCAGTTGCCGTCCGGGTCGACCATCTTCCACCAGGCCAGGTTATCAAGCGCGGTGCCCCACAGTACGGCTTTCTTGCCGCCGGCGTTCATGGCGATGTTGCCGCCGATGCAGGAGGCGCTGGCCGAGGTCGGGTCGACGGCGAAGACACGGCCGGCGGCAGAGGCCGCTTCGGAAACGCGGTCGGTGACGACGCCTGCACCGGTGCGGATGGTGGCGTAGGGCGTTTCGTGGCCGGCCAGGACGAGTTCTTCAACCGGGCCGATGTCGATGAGTTTTTCGGTGTTGATGACCGCCGCGTAAGGCGTCAGCGGCACGGCGCCGCCGGTGTAACCAGTGCCGCCGCCGCGGGCGATGATGGTCAGGCCGGCTTCGATACAGCCGCGGACGAGGTGGCCGATTTCCTCTTCGGTATCCGGGTTGAGGACGACGAAGGGGTATTCGACACGCCAGTCAGTCGCGTCGGTGACGTGCGAGACGCGAGCCAGACCGTCGAAAGCGATGTTGTCCTTGCGCGTGTGCTTGCCGAGATATTTGAGCACCTTGCGGCGAAGATCGATGGTTTCGCCGAAACGCTCGGCAAAACGGTTGACCGCGTCGCGCGCCGCATCGACCAGACGCTTGACCTTGGCAGCCCGTTCGACGTCCTCGCCTTCGGTCGCTTCGCGCCGCTTTTCGACCTCGTTCAGACGGTGGTGCAGGGCATTGACCAGCGCGTCGCGGCGCTCGCGATTGTCGAGCAGGTCGTCTTCGAGATAGGGGTTGCGCTGGACGACCCAGATGTCGCCGAGCACCTCGTAAAGCATGCGGGCCGAACGGCCGGTAACGCGCTCGGAGCGGAGTTCGTCGAGTACCGCCCAGTTATCGGCGCCAAGCAGGCGGATGACGATCTCGCGATCGGAAAACGAGGTGTAGTTGTAAGGTATTTCGCGCAGGCGGGCAGTCATGGAATCAAAGGTTCAGCTTCCCTCGCTGCTGCCGAGCAACGGCAAATCCTGCATTTCGATTTTGGCTATTTTTTCGGGTTGACCGTGGGAATCGATGCTTTTCTGCCTGAACCGTCAATTCACGGCCGCCTGGGCGACCAGCCAGTAGCGGGCAAACTTGCCGATCGCCATGAACAGACAGCAGGGCAGCCAATGCAGGCGTAGCCAGCCGGCGGCCAGGCACAGCGCGTCGCCGATCAGCGGCGCCCAGGCGAGGAGCAGGGCGGGGCTGCCCCAGCGGTCGAGCTGGTCGCGATGCGGCAGCTTGTCGAGTTTTTGCCAGCGGGGCAGGTAACGACCGCACCACCAGGAGGTCATGCCACCCGCCGTGTTGCCGAGCGTGGAGAGCATCAGCGCCGGACCGACTTCAGCCGGGTGCAGGTGCAAAAAGCCCCACAGCAGCGCCTCCGAACCACCGGGCAGCACCGTGGCCGAGAGAAAACTGGCAGCCAGCAGGCCCCAGAGGCCGCTTTCCGCCGTGACGTTTAGCCACTCCACCCGTAGAATCTCCCTTTTGCCTTAATGAGTTGCGCCCAATGCACCCGGAGGGTCGGCAACAAGATTATTCTGAAGCGCGAAGACATGCAGCCGGTGTTTTCCTTCAAGCTGCGCGGCGCCTACAACAAGATCGCCAGCCTCTCGACAGAAAAGCTCAAACGCGGCGTCATCTGCGCCTCGGCCGGCAATCACGCCCAGGGCGTCGCCCTGTCGGCCAGCAAGCTCGGCTGCCGGGCGGTCATCGTCATGCCGACCTCGACGCCGGGCATCAAGATCGATGCCGTCCGCTCGCGCGGCGGCGAAGTCGTGCTGCACGGTGATTCCTTCGACGAAGCTTATGCCCACGCCGTCGAACTGGAGAAATCGGAGAAACTGACCTTCGTCCATCCCTTCGACGATCCCGAGGTGATTGCCGGGCAGGGCACCGTCGCCATGGAGATCCTGCGTCAGCACTCGCGCCACAGCGGCCCGATCACCGCCGTTTTCTGTGCCATCGGCGGTGGCGGACTGGCCGCCGGGGTGGCCGCCTACATCAAGCGCCTGCGCCCGGAAATCAAGGTGATCGGCGTTGAAACCTTCGACGCCGATGCGATGAAGCAATCGATCGCCAAGGGCCATCGCGTGCGCCTTGACCAGGTCGGCCTGTTTGCCGACGGCACCGCTGTCAAGTTCGTCGGCGAGGAAACCTTCCGGCTGTGCAAGGAGTACCTCGACGACATCATCCTCGTTGATACCGACGCCATCTGCGCGGCCATCAAGGACGTTTTCGAGGACACCCGCTCCATCCTCGAACCGGCTGGCGCGCTCGCCGTCGCCGGCGCCAAGGAATACGCCCGCCAGCACAAGCTCAAGGACAAGAACCTGATCGCCGTGACGTCCGGCGCCAATATGAATTTCGATCGCCTGCGCTTCGTCGCCGAGCGCGCCGAATTCGGCGAACAGCGCGAAGCCGTCTTCGCCGTCACGCTGCCCGAGAAACCCGGTGCCTACAAGAAATTCCTGGCCCTGATCGGCAGGCGCAACGTCACCGAATTCAACTACCGCTACCACACCGCCAGCGAAGCCCACGTCTTCGTCGGCGTCCAGGTTGCCGACCGCAAGGAATCGCTCAAGGTCGTCGATAGCCTGCAAAAGCACGGCTACCCGACGCTCGACCTGAGCGATGACGAAATGGCCAAGAACCATATCCGTCACATGGTCGGCGGCCACGCCCCGGCGGTCTGCGCCGCCGGCGAAGAAGGGGGCCTGCACGAGTTGCTCTACCGCTTCGAATTCCCCGAAAAACCAGGCGCGCTGATGAACTTCCTGACCCAGATGAGCGCCGGCTGGAACATCAGCCTGTTCCACTACCGCAACCACGGCGCCGACTACGGCCGCGTGCTGGTCGGCATGCAGGTGCCGCCGGGCGATATGGGCCAGTTCAAGGAATTCCTGACCAACCTGGGCTACGCCCACTGGGACGAAAGCCAGAACCCGGCGTACAAGCTGTTCTTGGGCTGAACGTTCCGGCCCGGTTGGCTGCCACGGTCAACCGGGAAAAAAACCTTAATTTGAAATGTGGGCCCGATAGCCAGAGGCTCAGACAAGGCACGCTTGGGCGACCCACAAGGCCGCCATCCCCGCCGCAATTGTTGCCAGCACGCTGCGCGTCAGGCGAGCATCGAGCAGTGCAAGCAGCGCCGCCATCCTAATCGATTGGCACCAAGCCGATTGTTCCGGCTGCAACGCAGGAAGCAGAATGCGTCAGGAAAGTTCACGCCAGCCCGCCCATCCATATCATTTTTCGCGATTTTTCCCGGTCGACCGTGGCAAACCCGCTTTTTTTACGCAAATTACCCCATAACAATTAAATTTATTGGGTAACCATTTTTGGCTGCGTTACACTTACCCAATGATATTTGTTTTTATTGGGTAACCATGAAAACCCCGGTGCTTTTCCGCCCGAACCAGCCCGCTTTCCGCCAGCAATATGCCGCACTTAGAGAGCAGTCACTCACTGCCGACACCTTGCTAGCCGGCACTCCGGGTACCTTGCAACTGCGCCGCGGCACCGGTTACGCCTACTGGTACCGAGTCTATTATCCGGTGCCCGGCAAGCAGGCGGAAACGCTGGTCGGGCGCGAGGGCGATAGCGCCGCCGAAAGCGCCATGCGGGCGCAGATGGAAGCCGCCGAATCGACCGCCCGCCAGGTCGGCATGTTGCGCAAGCTCGGCTTTCACGTCGCCGACAAGGTCAGCGCCCGCGCTCTGGTTGAGCTGCACAACCTCGGCGCCTTCAAAGGTGGCCTGCTGCTCGCCGGCAGCCTCGGCTGCATTGCCTGGCTCAATGAACTTGGCGCCCGTCTTCGCCAGCCGGCTGGCGAACCGGCCATCCCGCCGCGTCTTGAACTGGTCGCCCCGGATGCCGCCCTGAGCCAAGGGCTTGCCGCCGCGCAGCCCTTCGTCTCCGTAACCGGTGCCGAAACGGCCGACGACTCGGCAACCGGGCCTACAAGCCGCGCTGCCTTCGCCTTGCCCGGCCTCCCCCCGATACCAACCGACATTCTTGTCGCCGGCCCGCGCTTTGGCGCGGCTGAATCGACGCCCGGGCTGGCCTGGTCGACCACCACAACGCCAGACCACGCCTATTTGCTTGCCAACCCCGCGCCAGGCGCTTTGCTCGCAGGCGGCCACTGCATACCCGTCCGCCTGCCGCAGGCCGCCCGGCTCGTCTGGCACCAGCTCTACGGCAGCCTCCATCACGCGGTGCCGCAGGCGCTGGTCGAACGTCGGTTAGCCCTCAGCCTCGCCGCCGCCGTTCTTGCTTTCGATCCTTGGGCCATGCTCACTGCCTGGGAAGCGGCGCCGTCTGCCATCATCGAGCCGCTTGGCCAACTGCGCGACAGCCTGTTGAGCAGCGCTGCTGCCCACCCGGATTTGCAGGATCTGCTCGCCGACTGCCTGAGCGCGCGCCCAAGCTGAACAGGTTCTCTGTTTCAATTTCGGTCATTTTTTCGGGTTGACCGTAGCAATCGCCCGGCAAGCGTTCCGCCTGCAACGCCGAGTCTGCATCCACGCTGCCAAGGCAGCCCAAGATCTAGCGTTGAGCCAGATTTTTCGCCACGGTCCCGCTCGCCACCTGCCGCCCCCAAAGCTGATAGACCTTGCCGGAGCTCGAGAAAACAAGGACGGGGCTGTAGTAGCGCTGGGACACGATGGCCGAGTCGACTTCGATATTGACCTGACCGCCGCTGGCAGGTCCGGCCGTGCCGCCCGCTATGCCAAGTTGCGCCGGATTGAGCGTCATGACCATACGGACAACGGCAGCTTCCGGCAAAACCGACCGCTGTTCGATGCGAACCTGAAGGCCCGGCGTCGGGTGCTCGTTTTTCTGCCCGTCAGGACCCAACGCCACGTTGGCAACGCGCTGGCAATCGCTGGCGCCATCGCAGGCGAGCAGATAAAGGTCATAGGCGGTGGTTGCCGCATACACCGGCATGGCTAGTAAAGCGGTGAAACCGAGGGGAAATAGTGCGCGCATCCCTGAACTCCTTTCAGCCTGGGCCAATCGGCGCAAGGGCAGACCGGTACGGACCTATGACATATGCCTGTTGAAGCAGCCAGAATGTCAGGGCAGCGGGCGGTCGTCAATCAGGCAAACGTCATATTTCGGCATCTTTGTCGCGATCATCGGCGGATAGCTCGCCACGCGTTAATTCGCTTTAATTATATTCATGTAAATTTCAATTCTTTTACAGAATATATAGCGCGGTCTAGGCTTCCATCATCGCATCATCAAACAACCCTCAACTCGCCAGCAAGCGTCTGCCACCTACCCACGACGGGCATGGAGTCGCCTACAATCACTCACCCCCTTCCGGAGTCTTCCCATGAAAATCGCCAACGATGTCACAGAACTGATCGGCAACACGCCGCTGGTCAAGCTCAACCGCGTCACCGCCGGCAGCACCGCGACGGTGCTCGCCAAACTGGAATTTTTCAACCCGGGCAGCAGCGTCAAGGACCGCATCGCCGTGGCCATGCTCGACGCCGCCCAAGCCGCCGGCAAGATCGGCCCGGACACCGTCGTGCTTGAACCAACCTCGGGCAATACCGGCATCGGTCTGGCCATGGTCTGCGCGGCGCGTGGCATCAAGTGCGCGTTCACCATGCCGGAAACGATGAGCCGCGAACGCAAGCTCCTGCTCAAAGCCTACGGCGCCGAACTGATTCTGACCCCCGGCCCGGACGGCATGGGTGGCGCCATCAAGAAGGCCGAGGAACTGGCCGCCGCCGATGGCCGCTATTTCATCCCGCAACAATTTGAAAATCCGGCCAACCCGGCCGTACACCGCCGGACGACGGCCGAGGAAATCTGGCGCGACACCGACGGGCAGGTCGATATTTTCATCGCCGGTGTCGGCACCGGCGGCACGGTGACCGGGGTCGGCGAGACGCTGAAAGCCAGGAACCCGAACATCCAGGTCATCGCCATCGAACCCGATGCCTCGCCGGTGCTCTCCGGCGGCGCCAAGGGTCCGCACCCGATCCAGGGCATCGGCGCCGGCTTCGTCCCGGCCGTGCTCAACACCACCGTTTACGACGAGGTGATCCGCGTCAAGAACGACGACGCCCTGACCATGGCCCGCCGCATGGCCACCGAAGAAGGCCTGCTCGTCGGCATTTCTTCCGGCGCCGCCAGCTGGGCCGCGGTTGAAGTCGCCAAACGCCCCGAGAATGCCGGCAAGAACATCGTCGTCATCATCCCGTCCTGCGGCGAACGCTACCTGTCGACCGTGCTTTATCAGCACCTTGAGGTTTGAGTAACTTCGACACCCCGATCGACCGGCGCAACTCCGACTCCATCAAATGGAGCAAGTACGCCGGTCGCGATGTCCTGCCGCTGTGGGTGGCAGACATGGATTTCGCCGCGCCGCCGGCTGTCATCGAAACGCTTCACCGGCGCATCGAGCACAGTGTTTTCGGCTATGGCGGGCCGTGGCCATCGCTTACAGAGTCAGTACTCGCTCACCTTGAAGGCGAATACCAGTGGCGCATCGAAGCCGAATGGATTGTCTGGCTGCCGGGTCTGGTCACCGGCCTCAACGTTACCTGCCGGGCCGTCGATGGCGAGGTGCTGACCGCCACCCCGATCTATCCGCCTTTCCTCTCCGCGCCGCATTTCTCCGGCCGCAAACTCAATCGCGCCGAGCTGGCGTGCACTGACGACGGCTGGCGTTTTGACCAAGCAGCCATGCAGGCCGCGCTGACGCCGGACACCGAGCTGTTCCTGCTCTGCCACCCGCACAACCCGGTCGGCCGCTGCTGGCGCCGCGACGAACTGCTCGAACTGGCCGCCCTGGCCGAAGCCAATGACCTTATCGTCTGCTCCGACGAAATCCACTGCGGCCTGATCCTCGACGCCGACCGGCGCCACATCCCCTTCGCCAGCCTGTCGCCGGCAGCGGCAAGACGCAGCATCACGCTCATGGCGCCGTCGAAAACCTTCAACATCCCCGGCCTCGGCTGCGCTTTCGCGGTCATTCCCGACGCCAGCTTGCGCCGCCGCTTCGAACACGCCATGCACGGCATCGTCCCGCACGTGAACGTGCTCGGGCTGGCCGCCTGCGAAGCGGCCTACCGCGACAGCGGCGACTGGCACCGCGAATTGATAGCCTACCTGCGTACCAACCGCGATTTGGTGATTGCTACGGTCAACCGGGAAAAAGGGGCAAAAATGAAATCGGTCGAAGCCACCTATCTGGCCTGGATCGATGTCCGCGAACTCGGTCTGGCCAAGCCGGCCGCCCATTTCGAAGCGCACGGTCTCGGCCTTTCCGACGGCGCCGACTTCGGTGCACCGGGCTGGCTGCGCCTGAATTTCGGCTGCCCGCGCAGCACCCTCGAAGAAGCGCTCACGCGTTTCAGCACCGCCTGCCGGGCCGCATGAACACCTATCTGCTGAGCCTTTATTTCCTGTTCGTCGCCGCACTCTGCCAGGCGCTGATCGGCGGTTTCGCCCTGAAATCCTCGCTGGCCCGCCAGCTACCGAGCGACCGCCGGCGCATGTGGGCGGCCTTCAGTATCGGCGCGCTGCTCCTCGCCCTGCACCACAGCTACACGCTGAACCTCGCAGCACAAACCGGGCTTTACGATTTCAGCCAGGCCACACTGGCCCTGCTCGCCGGACTGGCAACGAGCTACGCTGTGTGGCGCCTGAGGCAGCTCAAACCCTGAAACTACCCGCTTCGGTGACGATCCAGTCGAGCCGCTGATCGTGGCTTTCAGGCCGGATCGTATCCAGCCGGTTGGTCTCGAAACCAACGCCAACAGCCAGCGGGCGAGGGGAGAGCGCAGCCAGCGTCCGGTCGAAATAGCCGCCACCGTAACCGAGCCGATACCCCGCTGCGTCGAAACCGTTGAGCGGCAGCAGAATCAGATCGGGCACCACGAAATCACCGGCCAGCGGCGTCGGAATTCCGTAGCGATCTGCTTCCAGCGGCGTCTGCGCCGTCCACTCACGAAAGGCCAGCGGCGTATCTTCGGCGACGACGACGGGCAGGGCAGCCTTTGCCCCAAGTGCCGCCCACCGTTCGACGACAGCCCGGACATCCGGCTCGTGCTTGATTGGCCAGCAAAAAGCGACAACGCGAGGCACCGGCAAGGCCGCCAGCAAGTGCTCGACAATGCGCGCCGACAACCCGGCATGCGCCGCCTCGCCAAGCAGCGACCGGCGGGCCACCATCTCACGCCGCAATACCCGGCGCCATGCCGTGTTATCCTCGTTCAGTTCAACCATGGCAGTAATCTAGCATGAAGTTTTGCCTCATCCTCATCGGCCTTGCGCTGCCCTTTTCGGTCATCGCGCAGGGCAGCGGTGACAGCGATTTCCTGAGCGCCCGAGAGGCCTTCCAGGTCGGCGACAGCAGCAAACTCGAGCGCGCCATCAGCCAGCTCGGCAAGCATGAACTGGCCGCGTATGCCGAAAATTACCGGCTGCGCATGGGGATGGAGAAGGATGATCCAAGCGGCCTGCGCGAATTCCTGCGCCGCAACGATGGCAGCTACGTTGCCGAAAAACTGCGCGCCGACTGGATCCGCTGGCTCGGCAAGCGTTTGGCATGGGACGAGGTGGATGCCGAATTCCCGAAACTACGCTCCCCCGAAATGGACGTCACCTGCTACAGCGAGCAGGCCCGGCTGGCCCGCTTTGACAAGAAAGTGCTGGGCGAAGCCGAAAAACGCTGGCTGACCATGCTCGAACCGCCCGAACCCTGCCGCCCCGTATTCGATGCGCTGGTCGCCAATCAGCACGTCACAACCGATCAAATCTGGCTGCGCGCGCGCCGCCAGGTCGAGGCCAACCGCTCGAACTGGGCAAAAGCCACCCTCGATTACCTGCCCGAAAACCAGATTCCGGACAGCCGTAGCTTCGACAGCGCCATCGGCAGTGCCATGAGCTACCTCGTTCGCCAACCGGCCAACTGGTCGGCCACGCGAACCGGGCGCGAACTCGCCGCCATCGCCATCGCCCGCCTGGCCACCAACGATCCGCGCGTCGCCGCCGCCGAACTGGACAAGATCAAGGACAGGCTGCACGACGCCGAGCACCAATGGGCGTGGAGCCAGATCGCCCTGCTTGGCGCCAGGAAGCACCTGCCCGAAGCGGTCAGCTGGTACGCCAACGCCGACGAAACCCCGCTGTCGCAAGAAGGCATCCAGTGGAAAGTCCGCGCCGCCCTGCGCACCCAGGATTGGGGCGTCGTCCGCACGACGATCGAGGCCATGCCGGCCGAACTTGCCGCCAAGCCGGAATGGATCTACTGGCTCGGTCGTGCCCTGAAATCCACCGGCCGCACGCCGGAAGCCGACGCACTGTTCGACAAAATAGCCGGCCAACCGAATTTCTACGGCAATCTGGCCGACGAAGAACTTGACCGCCAGATCACGCTGCCCCCCAACGCCAAGGAACCAACGCTCGAAGAAACCAGCGCCGCCAACGACAATCCGGGTATTCGCCGTGCGCTCGCCTTCTTCCGACTCGATCTGCGCACCGAGGCCGTCCGCGAATGGAACTGGGCGCTGCGCGGCATGAATGACCGCGAACTCCTCGCCGCCGCGAATCTGGCCAAACGCAAGCAGATCTGGGATCGCGCCATCAACACCGCCGACCGCACCCGCCACGAACACGATTATTCGTTGCGCTTCCTTGCCCCCTTCGGCGACACGGTGCGCCCGGCCGCCCATAACCAGTCGCTCGACGATGCGTGGGTGTACGGCCTGATGCGTCAGGAAAGTCGCTTCATAACGAGCGCCAAATCGAATGTTGGCGCATCCGGCCTCATGCAACTCATGCCAGCCACCGCCAAGTGGGTTGCCAAGAAGATCGGTCTCCGCGACTTCAAGCGCCATCGCGTCAACGACACCGAAACCAACGTCCTGCTTGGCACCAGCTACATGCGCCTGGTCATGGAAAATCTCGACAACCACCCGGTGCTGGCGTCCGCCGCCTACAACGCCGGTCCCGGTCGCGCCAAGAAATGGCGCGCCGACCAGCCGCTCGAAGGCGCCATTTACGCCGAGACAATCCCCTTCAGCGAAACCCGCGATTACGTCAAGAAGGTAATGAGCAACGCGGTTTATTATTCGGCCCAGTTCAACGGCAAGGCCGATTCGCTCAAGGCACGCCTCGGCGTCGTCGGCGCCAGGACCAACGAAGGCATGAAAGACGCAGACCTACCCTAGGAAAACGACATGGCAGTGCAGTCCGACTCATTCCATCTCCTGAGCGAAACTCGGGCTCTTTTCCTCAAGCACCTCGGTGCCATGCTGCAGGACTGCGGCGCACTCTCCGCACCGGCCATCCAGGCCATCCAGAACGGAGCAGGGTCCTATTTCGACGAGGTGGCATCGACCAACCGGCGCGGCAGCTTCGCCGAAGAGGCCAGCGGACTGACCTCGTCGCGCATCACGCTGGTCGGTGAAGAAGACCTCGAGCTGGGCATCCGCCTCGACAACATGAGCGCCCGCCTGTTCGAATCGACCGGCGCCAGCCTGTGGCGGACCCATCTGCGCTTCGTTACCCTGCTCAAGCGCCCGGATCTGCCGAAAAGTGCCAACCCGATCGGGCCGAAAGGAATCGCCCAAGGCCTGACCACCATGTTCGACGCCGCCGGCGCCGCCACTATCGACAAAAAGTTCGAGCTGCTCAACCGCATCGAAGCCTGCCTGCTCGAAGGTTTGCCGGCCCTCTACGCCGAGATCAACGATTTCATGGACCGCAAGGGCATCGACGCAGCCCCGCCCAGCATCATCGGCACTCAGGAAGGGCCGGCCAGCGCCGAAGCGCCAGCCGCCCCTGACAACGCCCTGCTTGCCCTGCAGCAAAGGCTGCTCGCCAGTCTGCCCGGAACATCCGGAGTGGCGCCGGTTTCTGGTGGCGCGGCAGCCTCGCTGCTCAACCAAGCAACGCTCGAACGTCTGGTCGAGCACCTCAACGAACTGGATCGCCGCGGCGCCTTCGAGCAAAAGTTCGCGCCGACCCACACGGGAGGCGGCATGATCCCGGCGCTGTTTACACCCAACGGCGACTTCGCCAGCCCGCCCAAGGTTCTCAAATCGGCCCAGCTCGGAATTCCGACCACGGCCAACGAGGGCCTGGCTATCGACACGCTGGCCATGATCTTCGAGGCCATTTTCGCCAATCCAGCCGTGCCGGATGCCCTCAAGGCGGTGATTTCGAGCTTGCAGATCACACTGCTCAAGGTCGCCATGAAGGACAGTTCCCTGTTTGTCGACGCCCAACACCCGGCGCGCCTTGTCATCGACCGTATGGGGCAGGCCATTCTCGGCCTGCCGATCGATGTTCCGGCTCGCCACCCAATCTGTGCCCGCCTGTTCGAAATCGCCACCCGGCTACGCGGCGAAAGCGGCGCCGACAAGTCCGCCTTCGAGACCGCACTGAACAACCTTGACACCCTGCTGACCGAACGCAACACCGGCTTTGCCGGGGCCACCGCGCCCTATCTGCCATTGATCAGCCAACTCGACCGTAATGACGAAGCAGCCCTGCGCGTCCGTCAGGTACTCGAAAAGTGGATCGAGAGCAGCCCGCCACCCGCCATCCGCGACTTTCTCGAACAAACTTGGAGTCGGCTACTCCGGACCATCTGGCTCGAAGCCGGCGAGCAGGGCGCGGAATGGCAGGAGGGATTAGCCGTCATCGATGACCTGCTGTGGACCATTCAACCCAAGGCCGACCCCGACGAGCGCAAGACGCTGGCCCGCCGCCTGCCCGAAATACTCAAACGCCTGCGCGCCGGCATGTCTCGCATCGGTCTGTCGGCCGCAGCCGAATCCGCCTTCCTCGATACCTGCTTTGAACTACAGACCCGGGCGCTGCGCGCCATCCCGGCAACGCCTCCCGAAACGCCGGCGGCCGACCTTTTCCCGAACGGCGTTTCGACCCCGGCCGGCACGCCAGTCAGCGGCAAGTTGCAGGCAGGGCAACGGATTTTGGCAACGCAGGATTTTGCCGACTACCGGCCGGCGCCGTCCCGTGCGTTGCCCGTCAAGGTTGGCGACTGGCTGGAAGTCCCGCTGGCCGACGGCAGCCAGGCCATGGCCCGGCTCTCCCATATCAGCCCGGCGAGCCGCCGGGCGCTGCTCATCAACCCCGAGTCCGGGCTGGCGCTGGC
This sequence comes from Betaproteobacteria bacterium HGW-Betaproteobacteria-6, assembly GCA_002842145.1. GTDB lineage: Bacteria > Pseudomonadota > Gammaproteobacteria > Burkholderiales > Rhodocyclaceae > Azonexus. The sequence goes on from PHCF01000095.1 coordinate 19,494, forward strand.
AGTCCATCCGGCCATTCTCGAGCGCCAGCTACGCGAGGGCATAGCGCGCATCAGCCCCCTCTGCGCCTTGTTCGAATCGGCAGCCAGCGTCGCCCTGCAAAAATCGACCGGCGGATAAGGCCACAGCACTGCCCGAAAGCAGGCAAATTGCCTTAAAATCCGGGTTTTACGCATTCAGTTTCCGGGGTTTCAAATGGACATCAAAAAGGTCTTGCTGCTGGGGGGTAGCGGTTTCGTCGGCGCGTCGCCGCGAACGCACCAAGGCACTCATCATGCAGCCGGGCGTCACCATGCCGGAAGCCGACATCAGTTGCGAACAGACGCTGGCCGAACTGCTGCCCGGCCACGATGCGGTGATCAACCTGGTCGGCGTCTTGCACAGCCGCGACGTCGTCCTGCCCTACAGCCCCGATTTCGCCAATGCGCACGTCGAGCTACCGAAGAAAATCGTCGCCGCCTGCAAGGCAGCAGGGGTCCGCCGCCTGGTGCACATGAGCGCACTCAACGCCGACCCCAAGGGCCCATCCGAATACCTGCGCTCCAAGGGCGACGGTGAAGCCATCGTGCTCGCCGCCCAAGGCGAGCTCGACGTCACCGTCTTCCGGCCGTCGGTCATTTTCGGCCTCGGCGACTCCTTCCTCTCGATGTTCGCCAGCATTCTCAAGAAAGTCCCGTTCTTCCCGCTCGGTTTCGGCCATGCCCGCTTCCAACCGGTGTGGGCGGCCGATGTCGCCGACGCCTTCGTCGACAGCCTGAACGATGTTGCCACCTACGGCCAAGCCTACGATCTGGTCGGCCCGAAGACCTACACGCTGCGCGAACTGGTCGACTACACCAAGGAATTGGCCGGCAGCTCGGCCACCATCGTTCCCTTGTCCGAGGGCTGGGCTTATCTTCAGGCCGGCCTGATGTGGCTGGCCCCGAGCCCGATGCTGTCACCCGACAACCTGCGCTCGATGGAAAAAGACAGCGTAGCCGAAGCCAGCAGCAAGCAGCCTGCCAACTGGCGCCCGACGGCGCTGGAAGCCATCGCGCCAACCTACGTTGCACTCAACACGCCGAAGGGCAAGCTCAACAGCTTCCGCTATCGCGCCGGTCGTTGAGGGCACACCGCTGACCGTGCAGATTTTCATCGTCGGCGGCGCCGTCCGCGATGAACTGCTCGGCCGGCCAAATGCCGACCGCGACTACGTCGTCGTCGGTGCCACCCCGGAAGCTCTGCTCAAGCAGGGGTTCCGGCCGGTCGGCAAGGATTTTCCGGTATTCCTCCACCCGCAGACCCAGGAGGAATACGCGCTGGCCCGCACTGAACGCAAGTCCGGGCACGGCTACCATGGTTTCACCTTCCACGCCGCACCGGACGTAACGCTCGAAGAAGACCTCGCCCGCCGCGACCTGACCATCAATGCGATGGCCAAGGCGGCCGATGGCACATTGATCGACCCTTTCCACGGTCAACTGGATTTATCGGCCAAAATCCTCAGGCATGTCGGCCCGGCCTTCGCCGAAGACCCGGTACGCATTCTGCGCATCGCCCGCTTTGCCGCGCGCTTCAGCAACTTTACGGTAGCCCCGGAAACGCTGGCGCTGATGCGCGACATGGTGGTCAGCGGCGAAGTCGATCATCTGGTCGCCGAACGCGTCTGGCAGGAACTGGCTACCGGCCTGATGGAAGACAAGCCGTCACGAATGTTCGAGGTACTGCGTGACTGTGGCGCCCTGGCCCGCTTGCTGCCGGAACTCGACGTCCTGTTCGGCGTGGCGCAACGGGCCGATTACCACCCCGAAATCGATACCGGCATCCACACCATGATGGTCGTCGACCAATCAGCAAAACGCAGCTTCGCCTTGCCGGTGCGATTTGCCGCTCTGACCCACGACCTCGGCAAGGGCACGACGCCGGCCGACATCCTGCCGCGCCATATCGGCCACGAAGAGCGCAGCGTCGATCTGGGCGAAAAACTGTGCGCCCGCTTGCGCGTGCCGGGCGACTGCCGTGATCTTGCCCTGCTCATGGCGCGCTATCACGGCAACGTTCATCGCGCCGCCGACTTGAAGGCCAGCACCATCGTCGCGCTGTTCGAAAAAACCGATGCGCTGCGCCGACCGGAGCGCTTCCAGCAACTGCTCGACGCCTGCCTGTGCGACTACACTGGCCGACTGGGCTGGGAAAACCGTGCCTACGACGCCCCGCGCTACCTGCTCCAGGCGTTGGCTACGGTCAACGCGGTCGAAGCAGGAAAAATCGCGCAAACCTGCCCCGACAAGGCAAAGATCCCCGAGCGCATTCACGCTGCCCGGGTCAATGCGCTCCGCAAATGGCTAAATGAGCCGGGAGAGCAACCAGAGCAACAATGAAAAAATGATCGTGCTGGCGAGCGGAAATGTGTAGGTTCGACCACGAAACCGGAAAGCAAAATCTCCCGGCAATTTGCCGAACCGAATAAAGCGCGCCAGATGCGGGCCGATGATGCCCAGCAAGAAAATCGCCACAACCAGCGTCAGAATCCACTTCAGCATTTGCCTTGCACCACAGGGTGAAAGCCGCATTAAATCACGCCTCACCCCGAACCGAGTCCCATGCTAAAAACCCAAATCGTCGAAGGCCTCGAAGTCTTCTCCTGCCAGCCTTCCCGCAAGACTGGCAAGCCCGCCCTGCTTTTCGTACACGGCGCCTTCGCCGGCGGCTGGATGTGGACCGAAACCTTCATGCCCTTTCTCGCCAAGGCCGGCTACCCCTGCTACGCGCTCTCCCTGCGCGGACACGCTGGCAGCGCGGGACGCGAGCATATCAACTGGCATTCAGTCAGCGATTACGTCGATGACGTCAAGACCGTCGTCGACTGGCTCGGCGAAACGCCAGTTCTGGTCGGTCATTCAATGGGCGGCTTCATCGTCCAGAAATATCTGGAACATCGCGCCGCACCGGCCGTCGCCCTGGTTTGCTCGGTGCCGCCGCAAGGCCTGATTGCCTCGCAGTTTCACCTGATGTTCAACAAGCCGCAGCTGTTCCAGGAAATAAACCAGATCATGGATGGCAAATACACTGACACCGGCACGCTACGTGAAGCGCTGTTCGCCGGCGAGGTCGACGAAACCATGCTGGCTGCCTGGCTCAGCCGGATGCAGCCGGAGTCCCACCGCGCTCTCTGGGACATGTCGATGTTCGGTCTGCCCAACCTCTACGCCATGCACCGTCCGCCCATGCTCATCCTCGGTGCCGAAGACGACGTGCTGGTACCAGCCTTCCTTGTCCAGACCACCGGGCAGACCTACGGCGAAAACGTCCATATTTTTCGCGACATGGGCCACGCCGTAACCCATGAAAAAGAATGGCCGCTCGTCGCGGCCACCTTGCGTGACTGGCTGGAAAAAATCAAACCTTGACGTCGACCGAGTTCCCCAGATTGGGTGGATTGCTCGGCACCTGTGGCAAAGCTTCCAGCAACTGCATGGCGTTCTGCGCCTGAATATCGATCGCCTTCTTGAGCACCATCGTGTTGGCGGCATCCCGAATCTCTACAGGCGACATGGCAGCACTCAAACTACCTAAAGAAGAAACATCCATCTTGCGCTCACTCCAATTCGGTCACACTATTAACCTATAGTAGTCGACATATTTGCCAATTCAATGAGCAATTCGGAAAAAACGGGACCGCTGTCCGCCATCCTCGACGCCATCCGGGCCAAACGCGAGCACAAGGCAGGGACGGGGAAGGATATCGAAGAACTGGAGGCGTCACTGCTTGCCGACATCGAAGCGTTTGATCTCGATGCGGCAGAACGGCGCGCCCGGCGCGAGTATTTGGCCAATTCTGGGGCCGGCATGTCCGACCCGACCCTGGTTTTCCCAGAAATAGCGCCAGATCGCCCAGCAGCCAATCCCGCGGTTGCCGCCGTGCCCGAAATAAAGCCGCCAGAGCCGGTCGTGCCGCCCAAGGTAGAAACAGGCAGCAGCCTTCTAGACCAGCTACGCCAGCGTGCCGAAATACGGCAGCGGGAAATTCACAGCGAACTGGCTGAGCGGAACTCGGCGAACGAAGCCATCGACCAGGCGCTCAAGCACCTCTTTTTCTACCTGCACGAACTGGTTCAACAACTGAACATCATCAAACCGGAGATTCCACGCGATTACCCGCTAATCGAACAGTTCGAGTTAAACCAATTGAGTTGGCAGGAAGGTTTCGCCGATTACCGGACCCAGTCGCAAAGCGCTGGCGCGTTGGTCGAACTGGTAACCTTCTCGTATCATCTAAGCGGCGGCACAACGCTGCACATCGAACGCAACGGCCCCTCGGTAGAGCGCTTCCGGGCCATGCTGTTCGACTTCGGCCTGCCGTTCACCTACAAGGAATTCAAGAACGAGCGCAGCTATGTCGAACGTGCCGTGTTCGAGGTTCGCAGCGATGTCAGTGTCAGTGCCCGCTGGCGTGCCGACTTTTCAAAAGGTGTCATCGCCCTTGAAACACGCAACCTTGAACGCCTGGGCGGCGCACTTTACAGCATCCGGCCTCAGTGTATCGACCAGGCTCTGCTCGATGATTTCGGCCGGCTCATCCTCGGTCAGCCAAACCGCTTCCGCGAACTGGCCAAGCGCTAATCGCTACAAGCGCCGGCTCTGGTCGCCGCTGGCAAATCCGAGCAAGGTTTCATCCAGGCCGCGACCGATGGCGATGACCTTGAACAGTTCGCCCATCTCGTGCGGCATCAGTAACTTGCCGACCGCGCCTGCTGCCCGGATATAGTCGGGCGTACCCTGCGGAATTGCCGCCAGGCAGTCGAGAATCCCGCAATTGAGCAAGAACTGCCCCTGGCTGCTGTAACCAAGCAACTCCAACCCCTTCGCGTGGGCCGCCGCAATAATTGCCGTGAAATCGACGTGGACCGTAACATCCTGCAAGCCGGGCAAATAGAACGGGTCAGGGTGCGCATGGTGGCGGTAATGGCACATCAAGGTGCCGCGCCCGCGTTGCTGGTGGTAATACTCGCGACGCGGGAATCCATAATCGATCAACAATAGCGCCCCCTGGCGCAGACGATGCCCCCATTCCGCCGCCCAGGCCCGGGCGGCGAGACTGATTTCGCTTTCGAAACCTGGCGGCAAGCTGCATTGGTCGCCGATTTCCTCGGCGGCGGCGAGGAGGGCACCGCTTGCCGGACGCTCGTTCCAGGCAAAGCTACCGGTCTCATCGACGACGACGCCGCGCTCGAAAATTCCACCATCCCGCCAGGCCACGATGTGAGCCGGCATGGCATCAAGCAATTCATTGGCCACGACGACGCCCGAAAACTCGTCAGGCAAGCGATCGAGCCATTCAACCCGCGACAACAAGTGCGGCGCGGCCAGCGCGATGGTTTCCTGCTGACGCTGGCGCAGATCCGCCGACAAATCGAGAATCAAATAGTGCTCAGGCAAGGCTTCGGCCTGCTCCAGGGCCAGTAACAGGTCAGCCGCCAGTCGCCCTGAACCTGCCCCCACTTCCAGTACTACCGGGGTCGATGCGGCTATGATCTGGGCTATCTGACGGGCCAGCGCCTGCCCGAACAAGAATGTCATCTCGGGCGACGTGATGAAATCGCCGGCCGCCCCGAATTTGCGCGCGCCGGCGGCGTAGTAGCCGAGCCCCGGTGCGTAGAGCAGTTGCTCCATGAAGCTGGCAAAGGATAGCCAGCCCCCGGCGGCAGAAACCTCGTCGACGAGTTTCTGATGCAGACGCTGGCTGTGGGCAAGCGCCTCCGGTGCGGGGTTCGGCAGGTTATTCATGGCAAGTTCAAAAAGTGTCAATTTTACGGCCACAGCAAGAATTTCACGGCCGGCTATGCTATTTTTGCATTCTGCACCAACGGGGGAGACTGAACTTGCGCGTCAAACAAATAATCAATCGCAAGCCGGCAGATCTGGCCGTGGCGCTGAACAGCCTGAAAGATGCCCCGGCCGATCTGCTTCTGGTTTTTGGCGGCATCGAGCATTTCACATCCACCGATTTCCACGATTCCCTTCGCAACGCCTTTCCCGCAGCCTTGCTGCTCGGCTGCACGACAGCCGGAGAGATCACTGCGGAAGGCGTCGACGATGGGACGTGTACCATCACGGCGATCAAGTTCGAGCAAACCCGCCTGAATCCGGCCACCACCCACCTGTCAGGCATGGATGACTCCTTCTCAGCCGGTGAGCGCCTGGGAACACAGCTCGCAGCGCCCGGCCTCAAGGCCGTACTGGTCTTCGGACCTGGTGTAAAAATTAACGGCAGCGCGCTAGTCAACGGCATTAGCGGGGTCATTGGCAACACCATCCCGATTACCGGCGGGCTGGCCGGCGACGGGGGCGCCTTCAGGGAAACTTTCACCGTCGGCGCTCACGGCGTGGCAAATGAGCAGGTGGTTGCAATCGGCCTGAGCGGCGACAATCTGCGCTTCGGCCATGGCTCCTTCGGCGGCTGGGAGCCGTTCGGCCCGGCCCGCAAGGTGACGCGTTGCACCGGCAATGTCCTGCACGAACTGGATGGCGAGCCGGCGCTGGAAATTTACCGCCGCTATCTCGGCGAGCATGCCAAAGGACTGCCGGCTTCGGGCCTGCTTTTTCCGTTCGCCATGTTGGGCGAAGACCATAGTGCGGTCGGCCTTATTCGCACCATTCTAGGTATTGACGAGGCCAGCGGCAGCCTGATCCTGGCTGGCGAAATTGATCCAGACGGTTACTTGCGCCTGATGCACGCCAGCACCGACAAGCTGGTCAACGGCGCCGAATCTGCCGCAGAAGCCGCCCTCGGCATGCTTCAGGGCAATGCAGACTGCCTAGCTGTTTTGATCAGCTGTGTCGGGCGAAAGCTGGTCATGGGCGACCGGGTCGACGAAGAAGTCGAGGCTGTCAGCGAGGTGTTTGGCAACGCCGGGGTGCTCACGGGTTTTTACTCCTACGGCGAAATCAGCCCGTTTTCGACCGGGGCATCCTGCAAGCTGCACAATCAAACAATGACCATCACCTGCCTACGCGAGGACTGATCGCAGTCTCATGCAAAAGACCCTACTCCGTCAGCTTAAACGCAGCTTGGGTATAGCCAGTGAAGACGAGCTGGCCGACTTGCTGGGCGCCATGCGAAAGGCAGCCGCAACCGCCGATCCCGCCTTGCGCGGCGCCCTTGAGGGATTTGGCGAGTTCCTGACACGAGTCAATGGCAGCTACGAGCAATACGAACGCGACTTGGATTTGCGTACACGCAGCCTGGAAATTTCGTCCTCCGAGCTATCGGATAGCAATGAGAAGCTGCGTCTGTCACTGGCCGACCGGGAGAATGCGTTGCGCTCCCTGCGCAAAACCGTCCGACATTTGTTGCCGGATAACGACCATGGCGAACACGATGCCACGTTTGCCGATGAGGATATTGCCGAGCTTTCGAAGCGCATTTCCTCGATGGTTGCCGAGAGCGAGCACGGCCGCCGCGAACTGGCTACGCAGAAATTCGCGCTCGACCAGCATGCGATCGTCAGCATTACCGACGCGGCCGGCACCATCCTCTACGCCAACGACCGTTTTTGCCAAATCAGCGGCTTTTCCCGCGAGGAACTGGTCGGCCGCAATCACCGGATCGTCAATTCAGGAATACATCCGCCCGAAATGTTCCGCGACATGTGGCACACCATTTCGCTTGGCCAGGTCTGGCGTGGCGAAATCTGCAACAGGGCGCAGAATGGGAACCTGTACTGGGTCAACGCCACCATCGTCCCGCTACTCAACTCCGCCGGCAGGCCGGAGCGCCATATCGCCATCCGCACCGACATCACCGACCGCAAGCACATCGAGGCACAACTGTCGGATCAGTTGCATCTCGTCGAAGAGTTGATCGAAGCCATTCCCCTACCGGTTTACCTGAAGGACAGCGAGGGACGCTACCTTCGCCTGAACCGGGCTTTCGAACTGTTTTTCCAGGTCAAGCGCGAGGCAATCATCGGCCATACGCTGCATGACCTTCTCCCCCCGGAAGATGCCTTCCTGCATACGGAAAAAGACACCGAACTGTTTTCCAGCAAGGGGATGCAGTCCTATGAGGCCACGGTGCATAGCCGGGATGGCGCCATTCACGAAACGGTCTATCGCAAGGCGGCACTGACCCGACGTGATGGGAGCGTTTCCGGCTTGCTGGGTGTGATCGTCGATATAACCGAGCGCAAGCAGGCAGAAATTGAGGTGCTGCGCGCCAAGGAGGCTGCCGAAGCGGCCAGCCAGGCGAAAAGCGACTTCCTCGCCAACATGAGCCACGAAATCCGTACCCCGATGAACGGGGTGATCGGGATGACCGATTTGGCCCTGGAAACCGCGTTGACCGCAGAACAGCGCGACTATCTCAATATCGCCAAGTCGTCTGCCGAGTCACTGCTCACCATCATCAACGACATTCTCGATTTTTCGAAAATAGAAGCGGGCAAGCTGCATGTCGAAGAGATTTCCTTCGATCTCTATCGTCTGATTTCTGAAGTTCTCAAGCCGCTGGCACTGCGTGCCCACGAAAAGGGAATAGAGTTACTCAACGAAGTCCTCCATGACGTGCCACGCTATGTGAAGGGCGACCCCAGTCGTATTCGGCAGGTGCTGGTCAACCTCGTCGGCAACGCCATCAAATTCACCCGGCAAGGGGAAATTGCCCTGCGCACCGAGTTACTGCAGTTGCAGCTTGGCCAGGCGACCATTCATTTTTCGGTGCGCGATACCGGCATCGGCATCGCTGCTGAAAAGCAAGGGCTCATTTTTGATGCCTTCTCGCAGGAAGATTCTTCGACAACACGAAAATATGGGGGCACCGGACTCGGCCTGAGTATTTGCCGTCGCCTGGTTGAACTGATGGGTGGCCGAATGTGGGTGCAGAGCGAGATCGGGAACGGTAGTACCTTCCACTTTTCGGTCCAGCTGCTACTCTCGACACCCGCGACACCCACCGCCGGCAGCGAAATCGACCTCTCCGGCCGTCAGATTCTCATCGTTGACGACAATGCGACCAATCGGCGCATCCTGAGCAACATGCTCGGCTTGCTCAGAACGACGACCCGCGATGTCGATTCGGCGGAGGCCGCTCTCACCCTACTTCAGGAAGGCAGCACTGCATTCGACTGTATTCTGCTCGACGCGCAGATGCCTGAGATGGATGGCTACGAACTCGCACGCCGTCTGCGCCAAACGGTCCCAAACCGGCCCCCCATGCTGATGCTCTCATCCGGCGCCCTGAGGGGCGATGCTCAGCGCTGCCAGGAAGCCGGCATCGCCGGATTTTTCTCAAAGCCGATTTCGCTTGACGAGTTGCATGGGGCGCTCGGTCGTCTGTTCGACAACGCGCCAACCGTCGACACCCCCGCCGCCAAGCCGCTGGTCACCCGCCATTCGCTGCGGGAAAGTCGGGGCCCCCTGAAAATCCTGCTCGTCGAAGATCATCCAACCAACCAGAAGCTGACCCTCGGCCTGCTCGGCAAATGGGGGCACGAAACGACGCTGGCTCAGAATGGACAGGAAGCACTCGACTTGCTGCAAAACCACTCGTTCGACCTCATCCTGATGGACATGCAGATGCCGGTCATGGGTGGGATCGAGGCGACCGAGCGCATCCGCGCCCGCGAAGCCGAGCTCAAGCTGCCGCCTACACCAATCATTGCAATGACCGCTGCGGCGATGCAGGATGATCGCGACGCCTGCCTCGCCGCCGGCATGGACGACTATCTTTCGAAGCCGATCCGGGTCAAGGATTTGCAGGAAAAGCTCGAGTCGATCATCGGAAACCACTGATTCGACGTATAAGTTCTCCGACCATCGGGCGACACAAGGTAAACTGGCCGAACTTCAATTTCACGCCAAAAAACCGGTTGACCGTAGGAATGATGCTTATCAGTCCCGACGCCGCCATCTTTTCCGTGCACCATGACCCAATCGAACAACCTGCAAAAGCTGCGTAAATTTCTTGAAGGCCGTACCGGCAAAGCAATCATCGACTACAACATGATCGAGGATGGCGACACGGTACTCGTCTGCGTTTCCGGGGGCAAAGACTCGTACACACTGCTCGCCATGCTAATGGCCCTGCAGCAGCGTGCTCCAGTCAAATTCCGCCTGATTGCCATGAATCTCGATCAGAAGCAGCCCGGTTTTCCCGCCGACATCCTGCCTCGCTACTTCGATTCGATCGGCATTGAACACCGGATTGTCGAAGCTGACACCTATTCTGTCGTCAAGGAAAAGATACCGGAGGGGAAGACCACCTGTTCCCTCTGTTCCCGTCTGCGCCGCGGCATCATCTACCGTACAGCCAAGGAACTCGGCGCCAACAAGATAGCCCTCGGTCACCATCGCGACGACATGGTTCATACCTTGTTCCTTAACATGCTATTTGGCGGCAAGCTCAAGGCCATGCCACCCAAACTCGTCACCGACGACAAAGCGCATGTCGTCATCCGTCCGCTGGCCTACTGTGCCGAGGCGGACATCGCCAAATTCGCCCGCGGCATGGAGTTCCCGATCATCCCCTGCAACCTCTGCGGCTCACAGGACAACCTGCAACGCCAGAAGATCCGCGAAATGATGCAGGATTGGGACAAGCGCTATCCCGGCCGTACCGAGTCCGTATTCACCGCCATGCAGAATGTCGTGCCATCCCATCTTGCCGACAGCAATTTGTTCGACTTCCGCGGACTGACCTTGGACACTCTGGTCGACGAGGGCGATATCGCCTTCGATACCCTGGAAATGCCGATCAGCGGTACCATCCCAATAAGCCTTTCGGCATAATGCAGAAGCGTTACGATCAACATATAATGGGCGGTCGTCAATTACAGGACTCTTGGTAGCCATGAGCACCACGCAACGAAAAGGCCATGCATGCAGTGGAACGTTGCCTCAAGCGCATGAAACGCTCCATCGACGGCTACAAGGGCAAGACCATCCAGATCGTTGGCGACGAATTACTCGGCGCCTTCGAAACGGCCGAAGATGCCTGCCAGGCTGCCATCGACATGCAACAGCGCATAGCCGATCTGCCGCCTGTCTCCGGCCTGAAACTGACCATTCGTATCGGCCTGCACTGCGGCGAAGTCGCCGATGATGGCAAAAAATTGACCGGCCCGGCCATATCAACCGCAGCCCGTATTGCCGGCATTGCTCGCCGTAACCAGATTTTGTGCAGCTCTCTTCTGGTCCAGGCACTGGCCGAACCAAGCTTTATCTCCGCCGACCCTGTCCCGGAGCTCGGTACAGTCCCGGAGGAGGGTGAAGCGCTGGCCCTTTTCCAGATCAACTGGCCAAGCTATCAGGCGGGCAGCGTCATTTCGGCCCACTCGACTTTCGGCCCCAACAGAATTACGCCTCCCGAGCGCCTGTGCGTTCGCCATCGCGGCAAAGCCTTCCTGCTCGACGACAAGACCCCGGTCCTGACCATCGGACGCGATCTCGGCTGCAAATTGATTATCGATGACCGCAAGGCATCCCGACAGCATGCACGGGTGGAATGGCGAGGAGATGGTTTCTATCTCGTCGACACGAGCACCAACGGTTGTTTTGTCACGCTATCTGGGCGTCAGGAAGTGATGATACGGCGTCATGAAATCCAGCTCGAGAGTAGGGGCCAAATCTGTTTCGGGAACTCCGGCAACGATCCCTTGGCTGAAGTTGCCGAGTTCGAGCTCCTTTAAATAGAATTCGGCCATCCGCAGATGGCCGATTGGACTCTAAGCGAATCGATTACTTGGCGGCAGCGTCGGCCGTGCACTTCTTCATGAAGCTGTTCTTGGCGGCGCCAGCCAGCTTCTTTTCCTTGGCCGTAGCTGCACATGCCGCGTTTTCCGGAGGAGTGCCGGCTTCGCGGGTGCATTTTTTCATAAAGCTGTTCTTCGCTGCCCCGGCCAGCTTTTTCTCGGCAGCCCTGGCCGCGCAATCATCAGCGGCGTAGGCCGTCGTAGCAGTGAAAGCAACAATCAACAGACCAATCAATTTCTTCATTGGGAGTCCCCTCTCTCTAGGTTTGAAAAGCCAAAATACTATCGGCCATTCATGCGTCATCGTCAAGCATGGTGCGCTGCTGACGATCCATGAAATCCTGCATGCTGTCTATTCCCCGTAACTGAAGTATGGTGTTGCGCACAGCAGCCTCAAGTAACACGGCCAGATTGCGGCCAGCCGCCACGGGAATGACCACCTTGCGTATCGGCACTCCCAAAACCTCATGGGTCTGCGCATCGAGCGGCAGACGTGGCGCGTCGGCAGCGGTGGCAGTTTTTTGTAGATGAACGATCAGCTTGAGCTTCATTTTCCGGCGCGATGCCGTTTCGCCAAAGATCGTCCGGATATTGAGCAGACCGAGCCCGCGTACCTCCAGAAAATCACGCAGCATGCCGGGGCAGCGGCCTTCAATGGTAGTCGGCGCAATGCGGGCCATTTCGACCACATCATCAGCAACCAAGCCATGCCCTCGGGAAATGAGTTCCAGGGCCAGCTCTGATTTACCGACTCCGGAGTCGCCGGTTATCAGGACCCCCATTCCGAGCACGTCCATGAATACCCCGTGGAGGCTGACGGTATCGGCAAGTCGTGCGGACAGGTAGATACGCAACAGATCGATAATCGCCGAACAGGGCTTTGGCGAAAAAATCAGCGGGGTTTTTAACTGGGTACAGGTCTCAACGACCAGTGGTGGTGGCGTCAAGCCGTCAGCAACGATCACCGCTGGCGGCTGCGCACCAAGAAGATCACCGAGCATTTGTGCGAAGCGACGCTCGCCGATGCGCATGGCCCATTCGTGTTCGGCAAGGCCGAGAACCTGTAGACGTTCCGGGTGAATGATATTGATGTGACCAACCAGATCGGCGCCGTAGTTGTTGGAGCCTTTGATCTCAATACGGCGATCAGCCTGCGGAACAATATTCCAGTTCAACAGCAGTTTTTCGCGGTTGTCCTCGTAAAGCTGAACCAAGCTTACGTGGCGCACGAACGAAACTCAACCCTGAAACAGGGCGACAACGGCGGCCGGATCAGCCGCAGCGTGGAGCTTTTCGCGGAATGCACGATCCGAAAAGTTCTGGGCCAACTCGGAAAGTATCTGCAAATGCTGCTCAGTCGCTTGCTCGGGAACCAATAAAACGAAGAGCAGATCAACGGGACGGCCATCGGGAGAATCGAACGGCACGGGCGTAGCCAGGCGCAGGAACGCGCCGACGGCCTGTTTCAGCCCCTTGATTCGACCGTGGGGAATCGCCACCCCCTGACCCAAGCCCGTAGAGCCGAGCTTCTCGCGAGCGAACAGGCTATCGAAAATGATTGATCGGGCAAGGCCGAGGCGATTTTCGAAAAGCATGCCAGCTTGCTCGAAGACCCGCTTCTTGCTACTGGCTTCAAGATCGAGCAGAACCTGATCGGTTGATAGAAGGTTAATTAAGGGGTTCATAGAAGCTTGAGAAAAACAAAGGCCGCAACCTGTTACGGCGCGGCCTGTTCAGCGCTTATTCAGCGGCGGGGTGCAGCCCCGGCTTGTCACCGCGATGGTGGTCCTGGACCTTTTGCTTGTATTTCTGAACCTGACGGTCCAACTTGTCGAACAAGGCATCGATAGAGGCGTAGAGATCGTCACCGGACTCTTCGACATGGATATCCTTGCCCGGAACGTGAAGGGTAACTTCACCTTTCTGCTTGAGTTTTTCAACCGACAGCACGACGTTAACGCCGGTTACCTTGTCGAAATGGCGGATCACGGGATCGAGCTTGTTTTCGACGTATTCGCGAAGTGCCGGGGTAACTTCAATGTGGTGACCACTAATCTGCAGATTCACTTTATTCTCCTCTCTCTACAGGGTCTTGTGCCATCCTCGGCCGAGATCAACTGCTTGATCAATGCCCGGATGGCCGTAGCAGAACAGGCACCACCGGTATCGGTGGAGACATGACTGCCGAAGAAGTATTTGAGTTCGAAGATGCCGCGCGGCGTCGCCATGTATTTCTGGCTGGTAACGCGCGACACGGTCGACTCGTGTAAACCGAGAATATCGGCAATTTCTCGCAGGACAAGAGGCCGCATGGCGACTTCGCCGTGTTCGAAGAACTGACGCTGGCGGTCGACAATGGCCTGTGTCACCCGGTGAATTGTCTCGAAACGCTGCTGAACGTTCTTGATCAACCAGCGGGCTTCCTGCAACTGCGTAGACAGATTGCCGTTGCCTCGTCGTTGCTTGGCAAGAATCTCGGCGTAGAGGCGATTGATGCGCAGGCGCGGATAGGCGTCTGGATTGGTGTAAGCGGTCCACTTCCCTTTGAGCTTCTTCACTATCACGTCGGGGGTGATGTAGCGGGCTTCTATTTGGGAGAAACGGGCTGCCGGTCGCGGGTTCAAGCTGGTAATGAGCGCCTGCGCGGCCTTCAGCGCTTCATCATCGCAGCCGGTCAGACGGCGGATTTTGACGAAATCGCGGGCGGCCAGCAGTTCGAGATGCTTCTGGACAATCGTCAGTGCCAGTTCCCGAGGTTCATTACCGCTCGGCAGCGCCTTGAGTTGCAGGGCAAGGCATTCCTGGAGATTGCGGGCGCCGATACCGACCGGATCGAAATTCTGGATGTGGTGCAGTGCGATTTCCAACTCTTCGATTTCAATTTCGTATTCCGGCGGCAGCGTTTCCAAAAGCTCTTCGAGCGGCGCCGATAGGTAGCCATCATCATCGAGTGCTTCGATCAGAAAGCGAACCAGACTGCGGTCGCGTTCCGAAACCTGGGTCATTCCCAGTTGCCAGCCGAGATGATCGCGCAGGCTGATGGTCGTGCCGTGGATGTCCTGAGAATCGCTGTCGTCATCCTCGTCGCGTCCGGCCCCGGTGAAGGTACCTGCATCGGATGCCCAGCGGTCATCATCTACATCGGATGGAGACGACGGAACATCCTGCTCACGGTCATCGCGTGCGTCGCGCTCTTCGCGCTCGGCCTTTTGCTCGCGTTCGCCTTCCGAAGTTTGAGGCGAATCGAATTGCTGGGCGCTGGAGAAAGTTTCACCAGCGTGTTCATCCTCGCGCTCAAGCATCGGATTCTCGAGCAGATAGCGCTCGATTTCCTGTTGCATTTCGATCGTCGACAGCTGAAGCAGCTTGATCGACTGCTGCAGCTGAGGGGTCAGCGCCAGATGTTGGGAAAGTTTTAGCTGGAGTGCCGGCTTC
>PHCF01000096.1 GCA_002842145.1 Betaproteobacteria bacterium HGW-Betaproteobacteria-6
CAAAATGAAAGACCTGTCCGATGCGGACATGGATCGTCTGCGTGACGAAGTCGGCAAATTCACCGTAGAAGGTGATCTGCGTCGCGAAGTCACAATGAATATCAAGCGTCTGATGGACCTCGGTTGCTACCGTGGCCTTCGCCATCGCAAGGGCTTGCCTTGCCGTGGTCAGCGCACCCGTACCAATGCTCGTACTCGCAAGGGTCCGCGCAAGGCCATCGCTGGCAAGAAGTAATAGGGACAGAACATGGCAAAGACTGCTACCAAAGTTCGCAAAAAGGTTAAAAAGAACGTTGCTGAGGGCATCGCCCACATCCACGCTTCGTTCAATAACACCATCATCACCATTACCGATCGCCAGGGCAATGCGTTGTCTTGGGCTACCTCCGGTGGTGCCGGCTTCCGCGGATCGCGGAAGTCCACTCCGTTTGCCGCTCAGGTCGCTGCTGAAGCTGCTGGCAAGGCAGCTCAGGAATGTGGTGTCAAGAATCTGGAAGTTCGCATCAAGGGCCCTGGTCCTGGTCGTGAATCGTCAGTCCGTGCATTGAATGCGCTGGGCATGAAGATCACCGCGATTTCCGACGTGACGCCGGTGCCGCATAACGGTTGCCGTCCGCCCAAAAAGCGCCGCATCTAAGGAGAAAGACAAGTGGCGCCGCGAAGGCGAAAAGTTGTTCCTGAAGGGCGAAAAGTGTTTTACCGACAAGTGTGCCATTGAACGTCGTTCGTACGCTCCTGGCCAACATGGCCAGAAGTCTGGCGCCCGTCTGTCCGACTACGGCGTTCACCTCCGTGCCAAGCAGAAGATCCGTCGTGTCTACGGCGTCCTCGAAGGCCAGTTCCGCAAGACGTTTGCCGAAGCTGACCGTCGCAAGGGCCAGACCGGTGAAAACCTCCTGCAATTGCTCGAAGCCCGCCTCGATTCCGTCGCATACCGTATGGGTTTTGGTGCCTCTCGCACCGAGTCCCGCCAGATCGTTCGCCACAACGGCGTGCTGGTCAATGGCAAGCGCTGCAATATTCCTTCCTTTATCGTCAAGCCAGGTGATGTTGTCCAGCTGACCGATCGTGCCCGCGCTTCCCTGCGTTGCAAGGCCGCGCTGGAAGCTGCAGAGTCTCGCGGTTTCCCCGAGTGGATTTCGGTGGATGTCAAGGAAGGCAAGGGCACATTCAAGGCCATGCCGCAGCGCTCCGAACTGCCGGCGACCCTGAATGAAGGTCTCGTCATCGAACTTTACTCGAAGTAAGCACTGAGCAGAGGATCTAGCCCATGCAAAGCAGTGGACTTCTAAAACCCCGTATCATCGACGTGCAGAGCGTTTCGCCCGTGCAGGCCAAGGTGGTCATGGAGCCGTTTGAGCGCGGTTATGGCCATACCCTTGGCAACGCGTGTTGTCGACATCCTCCTCAACCTCAAGGGTATTGTTTTCAAGCTGCACAATCGCGATGTCGTTAACTTGAAACTGGCCAAGGAAGGTGAAGGCCCCGTTCGTGCTGGCGATATTGAATTGCCGCACGACGTGGAAATCATCAACCCGGAGCACGTAATCGCTCACCTCTCCACGGGCGGCAAGCTGTCCATGGAGATCAAGGTCGAGAAAGGCCGTGGCTACGTTCCTGGCAACATGCGCAATCTTGGCGATGCCAAGTCGATTGGCAAGCTGGTTCTTGACGCATCGTTCAGTCCGATTCGTCGTGTCGCCTACGCTGTCGAAAGCGCTCGCGTTGAACAGCGTACCGACCTGGACAAGTTGATTGTCGATATCGAAACGAACGGCGTTGTCGAGCCGGAAGAAGCCATTCGCTACGCTGCTCGCGTGCTGATGGAACAGCTTTCGGTCTTCGCTGATCTGGAGGGTACCGCACCTGTTGCCGAGGCTTCCAAGCCGGCTCAGGTTGATCCGGTTCTGCTCCGTCCGGTCGATGATCTCGAATTGACAGTTCGCTCCGCGAACTGCCTGAAGGCCGAGAACATCTACTACATCGGCGATCTGATCCAGCGTACCGAGAACGAGCTTCTCAAGACTCCGAATCTGGGGCGCAAGTCGCTGAATGAGATCAAGGAAGTGTTGGCCGCTCGCGGTTTGACGCTCGGCATGAAACTGGAAAACTGGCCGCCCGCCGGTCTGGAAAAGGCGTAAGCCTTTTCCTCCCGGGCAGTCAAGGGACGCCTGCAGAATATAGAAAGGATTAACCATGCGTCACCGCAATGGACTTCGCAAATTGAACCGTACCAGCAGCCATCGCCTGGCGATGCTGCGCAACATGACCGTTTCCCTGCTCAAGCACGAGGCTATCAAGACCACGCTGCCGAAGGCAAAGGAACTACGCCGTGTTGTTGAACCGATGATCACCCTTGGCAAAAATCCGACGCTGGCTAACAAGCGTCTGGCTTTCGACCGCTTGCGCGACCGCGACATCGTGGTCAAGCTGTTCGCCGAAATCGGCCCGCGTTATGCAACCCGTCCGGGTGGCTACCTTCGCATCCTGAAGTGTGGCTTCCGTGTCGGCGACAATGCTCCGATGGCGTTCGTCGAACTGGTTGATCGTCCGGAGCCGACCGAGGCTGTGGAGATCGAGGAAGCAGCGGCGTAATTGCTGCAACATTCAAAAGGCCGGATTTTCCGGCCTTTTTTTCGTCTGGATTTCTCTAGTCACGGTCAGGGGCAGTCGATAAGCATCAGCGATATGTCGTCGCTGGCGAGGCCCCCATTTTGATGGGCGGCCAAAGCTGCCTCAATTATTTCAAAGCGTTCAGCCGGGGAAGTATTGGCGGTGGCCGCGATCAATCCGTTGGCGCCAAATTGAACGCCCTGTGGATTGTTTGCCTCCAGCAATCCGTCGGAACATAGAACCAGCTGGCTTTCTTCGGCCCAGCTAAAATGCTGGGGATCTCCGCCCAACTCATCGTTGCTGACAATCCCCAAAGGGAGGTTGGAGGAGGGGAAGGTTTGGGATACTCGCCCCCAGCGGTCGAAGAGTAAGGCCTGCGGCGTACCGCCGACCCAAATATCCCCGTGTTTTTGGCTTTCGTTAAGGCAAACCAGGGTAACCGCTACGAAACGCCCCGTTGGCATCGACTCTTTGAGCTGCTGGTTCAACTCAAGAACAATTTCGCGGATTGGCCGGTTCAGCTTTGTCATGCGGTAGAACAGCGCCAGTACCGGTAGTACGCTGATAGCAGCTGTCAGGCCATGTCCCGTCGCGTCAGCGAGTAGGGCGTAAAAAATCCCATCAGACGAGCGATTGGCAGCCACGATGTCGCCACTGAAATTTTCAGCGGGAATAACTGTGTAGCGCAGGCGGCTATCTTGAAGACCCTTGCGGTGCAACTGGTTTTCCATCAGGCGCAAGGCAAGTTGTTGTTCTGCTTGGGTTTGATCGTAATAGTGCTGAAGTTGGCCGGCATTTTCACGGAGTGTTTGCTCGGTCCGCTTGCGCTCAGAAATGTCCCTTATTACGCCAACCATCATGCGATGGTTGTCGATGACAATCTGTGTAATGGTCAGCGTCGCAGCGAAACGGTGTCCATCCTTGTGTTGGGCTGCAAGCTCACGCTCCAGTCCGATGGTCTGTGACTGGGAATCCCCCACGTATTCGCCGACACGCGCTTCATGGGCCGCCCGCTCTTCTTCGGGCATGAGCATGGAAACGTTGTTGCCAATCATTTCGGCTGAAGTCCAGCCGAAAATTCGTTCAGTAGACTTGTTGACCGAAACCATGACGCCGTGCTCATCGCACGTGATAATGGCGTCGAGAACGCTATCGGAAATGGCCTGGACGCGGCGCAGCGAGTCGATCGATTCCTGCTGCATGGCCAGCGAGCGTTGCATCGAGCGCAATTTTGCCTCAAGGACCACAAAGTTGATTGGCTTGGTCAGGTAGTCATCGGCGCCCGCATCGAGTCCTTCAACGAGGTTTTCATCGCGATTCAGGGCTGACAGGAAAATAACCGGGGTCCACCGGTCCCGGGGCATGGCCTTGATGCGCCGGGCTGCTTCGAATCCGTCCATTACTGGCATCATGATGTCGAGCAGGACGAGGTCGGGAGACTCTGCAGCGAAGAGACGAACGGCTTCCTCGCCGTTTTCAGCCAGAATGACTTCATGGCCGAGCTTCTTCAAAAAAACCTTTAGGATATGGAGGTTGGTGCGGTTGTCATCGACGGCCAGCACCTTCATTTTGGTAGAAATAGAAGTCATGGCTGTTGCTCGCCGTTCGTGGAGTCGTTGCGAGAAATGGTGGCGACCGCGACGTTGCCGCTGCCTTCGTAGGTAATGTTGCTGAAGCTCAGCATGCGGGAAAGGGCAATGCCGCGACCATTGGGATCAAAGGCCCGCAGAGGGTCAATTTCGAGATAGTTCTGCCAAGGGAATCCGTTGCCTTGGTCGCAGATGCGCAGCGTGATGGCGTTAGTCTCTCGGCGATAGCTCAGGCGAACCTCTTTGCCGGCATTTTCCGGCAGCGTGGAGCGTCGTTTGATTTCTTCGTGCCAGGTGTCATCCTGTTTCAAGCGACGTTTTTCCGCGTAAGTCAGCCCGAGGTTGCCGTGTTCGACGCCATTGATCAGTAGCTCGGAAATGCCCATAACTGCGGTATCAGGGTTCGGACAAGCTTGGGCAATGAAGGAGGCAAGTTGGGCAGCTTCTTCTATGGTGTGGATGGAGAACTCTGCTTTATCGAGAAACTGCAGCGAATTGATGTGCTGGTGCAGTTGCCGGCTCAGGGAGCTGCGTGCTTCGGCATCGCTCAGCGCAGCGTGGACGATGGCGAGCAGACTGTCGCGACGATAGGGCTTGGTCAGGTAGTAATAGGCGCCTGCTTCGAGGCCTTCGCGTATCTGCTCCGGTGAGTTTGCTGCCGTCTGCATGATGACGGGGATCGTGGAGAGCCGTGCGTCGAGCTTCATCCGCTTGAGCAGGCCAATGCCATCCAGTCCAGGCATCATCCGGTCAAGCAGGATGAGCTTGAAGTCGTATTCAGGGTTTTGCAGCAGTCGCCAGGCGGCTTCGCCGCTATCCGCGGTTTGCAACGTGAAAGTATCTTCCCCGTCGAAGTACTCGACCAGGATTTCCAAATTGAGTGCTTCGTCGTCGACCAGCAAGACGAGTTGTTTAGCCATGTTGTCCTGTTTTGTCTATCCGGCAGTTCAATGGCAGGGTGACGATGAAACAGGCGCCTAGCCCTGGATTATTGCGGGCAACAATCGTACCACGGTGTTGCGTAACAATTGCCCGGCAAATTGCCAGGCCCAGTCCTGTTCCGCCGGCTCCGCTCTTGGTTGCGCTGCTTTGGACAAACTTGTCGAAAATGCTCTCGATCTCGGCCTCCGGTATGCCGACTCCCTGATCGATAAAGCTGATCGACAGTCCCGGTCGCGAGCCGCTATCCTCGGCACGCCGACCGCCGGGCAGATCGCTTGCCGCGAGTACAACGCGTATCTTGCCTTTTTCGGGCGAGAACTTGATGGCGTTGGAGAGCAGGTTGCAGATGACCTGGGTGATACGTTTTTCATCAGCGGCGATGACGGGGTTGGCTAGCTGGCAGTCTATGTCGATCTGGAGTTGGCGTTCGAGTTGTAGTGATTCGAGTTGGCCGAGCACCTGCCGAACCAGTTCCAGGACATTGAAGCAGGTCGTCTGCAGGGCACTTTTTCCGGCATCTAGTTTCGACAGGTCGAGCAATTCGTCGATCAGTGAAAGCAGTCTTTGCCCGCTTTCCTCAATGCGCTGGAAATGCTGGCTAAGTTTAGGGTCGCTGGACTTGTCGGCGCGCCGGCGGCCGAGTTCCACGAAGCCGAGGATGGCGTGCATGGGCGTGCGCAATTCGTGGGACATGTTGGCCAGAAATTCCGACTTGGCCAGATTGGCAGCCTGTGCTTGCTGCAAAGCGCGGTCCAGGCCGGCCGTTCGCTCGCTGACCAACTCCTGTAAATGGTCACGGTGCTCGCTGAGTTCGCGGGTCAGATCGAGCGCATAGCGCTCGGCACGTTCCCTGTGGGTGCTCTGGTGGTGAACCAGCAGGGCCAGTAACAGGCTGCCGAGCAGGCCGCCGTAGAGAACGAGTGCCGGGGTGTCGAGGCCTGGATTGGCCTGGGTGTGGGGGTAGAAATGAAGAATCCAGTTGCGTCCGCCGAAATCGATTTCGTGATGGAGCATCGGGGCGTCGCTGCTGTGGAAATTGGGGTTGGAGTTGTAGATCAGTGTTGGCGGTGATGCAACGAGGGAGTCCGTGCCCAGGGCTTCGTCAAACATTTTCAACACGAAGCGGCTGCTAAGGGGGAGTTTGAACGAGGCCATGAATTCGTCGAAGCGATAGGCCGTCAGGACGACGCCAGAGAAGCTTGGCTTCTTCTCCGCGGCCAGGATGGTTGGCCGGCCATCAGGAAGAATGGCCTGCACCATCAGGAAGCCCGGCCGTCGGGTGCTGGTGTCGGGCTGGAGCTCGACGGGGCCGGTCATGGCAACATTGCCGGTCAGCATGGCGCGGCTGATGGTGTTACGGCGCTCCTTTTCGGAGAGCAGGTCGTAACCGATCACTGCGTTGAGGGCCGGGGTCTCGGGAGAGATGAAATAGACGGGTAAGACGAGGTCGGCATCGGTTTTCGGAAAGATCCCGAGATTCCTACGGTCAACCGGAAATTGGGCCGAATTTCCAAGTTTGCCCACCTCGCCAACCCGTACCGCGGGGGCGTAAGCGAAGGCGAACATGCCGGCCAGGCTGCCTTCGATTTCCATGGCCCTTGCGAAACGTCGCCAGGCGACGAGATCCCTCGTCGGGCTGGCGACGGCAAAAGCCTGCAGGGAGCGCAGGAATTGGCCATGGAAATTGAGTCGGTCGCGAATCTCGGCCGTAATTGCCGCGCTTTCCTGGTTGCTGGCCTGTTCTTCGGCCTGAGTCTGGATTCGGGATTGCCAATGCCAGGCGCCAATCGTGGCCAGCGCGAGCAGCAAAAAGGTGGCGAGCGGCAGCAGCAGGCTGCCACGGTTGCGTCGCGACCGGTTGTCGTACTTCGCCTGCCCCGCAGTCACTGGACGATTGCCTCCGACTCGCTATTTTCCTGTTGTTGCAGCGTCCACATCCGGGCGTAATTGCCGCCAGCCGCCAGCAAGGCGGGGTGGCTGCCGCGTTCGACAATGCGCCCGTCGCTCATGACCAGTATTTCATCGGCGTTCATGACCGTCGACAGGCGATGCGCAATGAGCAGGGTGGTATGGCCGATGGCCACCTGCTCAAGCTGGGTCTGGATGGCCCGTTCGGTAGCCGAGTCGAGGGCGGAGGTCGCTTCGTCGAAAATCAGGATGGGCGGATTCTTGAGCAGGGCGCGGGCGATGGCCACTCGCTGCTTCTCGCCGCCGGAGAGTTTGAGGCCGCGTTCGCCGACGCGGGTTTCGTACTTGAGTGGCAGGGATTCGATGAACTCGTGCAACTGGGCGGCGCGGGCGGCGGCGAAAACCTCATCGCGGCTGGCTTCCGGCCGGCCGTAATTAATGTTGTAGAAGATGGTGTCGTTAAACAGCACGGTATCCTGGGGCACGATGCCGATGGCCGCACGCAGGCTGGTTTGCTTCAAGGCGCGCAGGTCATGGCCGTTGATCTGGATGGCGCCGCCAGTGACATCGTAAAAACGATAGAGCAGCCGTGACAGCGTCGACTTGCCTGCCCCGGAGTGACCGACGACAGCCACCGTCTTGCCCGGCGGAATGGCGAAGCAGAGGTTTTTCAGAATCTGCCTGTCTGGTTCGTAGGCGAACTCGACGGCATCGAAATTGACTTGCAGCGGGCCGCTTGGCAGGTCGCGGGCATCGGACGCATCGGCGATTTCACGGTTTTCGCTGAGCAGCTTGAACATGCGTTCGATATCGGTCAGCGCCTGGCGAATCTCGCGGTAAACGATGCCGAGGAAATTGAGCGGCATGTAGAGCTGGATCAGGAAGGCATTGACCAGCACGAGGTCGCCGATGGTCATTCGGCCGTCGACCACGCCGCTCGCCGCCCGCCACATCATGGCCGTGACGCCGAGGGCGATGATTGCCTGCTGGCCGAGGTTGAGGAATGCCAGCGTGGTTTGGCTGCGCGTTGCTGCCTCTTCCCACTTGAGCAGTTGCTCGTCGTAGCGGCGGGCTTCCCAGGCTTCGTTGTTGAAATACTTGACCGTCTCGTAGTTGAGCAGGCTATCGACCGCACGGGTGTTGGCGGCCGAGTCGTTTTCATTGACGGCGCGGCGGATGTCGATGCGCCAGTTACTGACCTTGACGGTGAAGACAACGTAGGTCAACAGCGAAATCAGCGTGATGACGACGTAACCCATGTCGTACTTGACGAACAGGATGCTGAGGACCAGCCCGATCTCGACCAGCGTCGGCAGGATCGAATAGAGCGTGTAGGAAATCAGGCTGGAGATTGACCGGCTGCCGCGTTCGATATCGCGCGATACGCCACCCGTTTGCCGTTCCAGATGAAAGCGCAGCGACAGGGCGTGCAGATGGCGGAAAACTTCCAGCGACACCTGGCGCACGGCGCGTTGCGTGACCCGGGCAAAGAGGATTTCGCGCAACTCCTGGAACAGTGAGGTGGAAAAGCGCAGCGTGCCGTAAAGGACAAGGAGCAGGATGGGCAGGGCGAGCAATTGTTCGCCGCCGGACAGGCCGTCGATCATTTCCTTGAAAATCAGCGGCACGCCGACGTTCGCCACCTTGGCGCTGACCAGGCAAGCCATCGCGGCGAGGACGCGCAGGCGGTAGCGCCACAGGTAGGGGAACAGCGTGCGTAGCGTCAGCCACACATGGGTTTCCGGCAGAGGCTGTCCGGCGGGCGGTTTGGGAAGGGCGGTGGCGCGGCGCATGCGGGAGCCTGACGGGATTTGAGGTGGCGGTGAATTGTGTGAGTATATGAAAACTGCCCGCTTTCCGGGAAAATCCCAAAATATTTAGCCTTTTGGATAAACAATGGCCAACGACCGACTCTCCCTTCCCAACAAGCACTGCACGTTGCGTGTCGTGCCCATGCCGGCGGATCTCAACCCGAATGGCGACGTTTTCGGAGGCTGGGTCATGGCCCAGGTCGACGTCGCTGGCGCCATTCCAGCCATGCGCCGGGCGTGTGGGCGGGTCGCTACCGTTTCGGTCAACTCCTTCCTGTTCAAGCAGCCGGTATCGGTCGGTGATGTCGTCAGTTTCTATGCTGAAATCGAGCGCGTCGGGACGACCTCGATTACGGTCAAAGTCGAGGTCTATGCCGAACGCAATTACGCCGCGCCGATCATCGTCAAGGTGACCGAAGCCGAACTGACGTATGTGGCCATCGATGGCGCCGGAATGAAGCGCAAGGTTCCGCCCGAAAATATGCCGGGATTGGATTAAAATCCGTCAGTTATCCAATTACCCCTCCAGCCAGGGAGCAATCCAATGAATAGAATGAACCTGCGTACCGTTTCGGCCCTGCTCCTGCTTGCTTTTTCAGGCGCAGCCTCGGCCGCTGCGTTCCAGCTTCTGGAGCAGAATGCCAGTGGTCTGGGCAACGCCTACGCCGGCTCTGCCGCGGTGGCCGACAATGCCAGCACGATCTTCTTCAATCCGGCAGGGCAGACGCAACTGACCGGCATCCAGCTATCGACCGGGGTGACGGGGGTGGGGCCGAGCTACGAATATCGCGATCAGTTCGGTGTTAAATCGGGCGGCGATGCCGGCGGCTGGGCCGCCGTGCCGAATGCCTACTTGTCGGGGCAACTGACGAACAAGCTTTTTCTCGGTCTGGGCATATCGGCGCCATTCGGGCTGGCCACGAAATACGATACCGTTTGGGGGCCGTCATCGACTCCCGGGGCTGGCTCGGCCATTGCCATCAAGTCGGAAATCAAGACGATCAACATCAACCCGTCCATCGCCTATCTCGTCAGTGACAAGGTGTCGCTCGGTTTTGGCTTGAACTACCAATCGATCGAAGGCGAGCTGACCAAGACTGGCGTCATCCTCAAGGCAGACGATACCTCCTGGGGTTGGAACGCAGGTGTCTTGTTCACGCTGTCTCCGGCCATGCGCCTGGGGCTTTCGTATCGCTCTCCCGTCAAATACACCCTCGAAGGTACGCTGAACGGCGCTCTTCCGGTCAAGGCCGACATCAAGTTGCCGGATACCTTCATTCTGTCCGTGTGGCAGCAGGTTTCAGACCGCTGGGAAGCGATGGGCGATTTGTCCTACACGCGCTGGAACTCGCTGCAGTCGCTTGATGTGCTCAGGAGCAGTGACAGTTCCTTGCTGAGCAGCGAGGCCTTCCGATATGAAAACGCCTGGCGTTTCGCCTGGGGCGCAGCCTACAAGGCGACCGACAAGGCAAAGCTGAAGTTCGGCATCGCCTTCGACCGCACGCCGGTTCGTGACGAATATCGCTCGCCGCGTGTGCCGGACAACAATCGTCTGTGGCTGTCGCTGGGCGGCCAATGGAATGCCGGATCCTACGGCAAGTTCGATCTTGGCTACACCTACCTTTACGTCATCGATCCGACCATCTCCCAAGGGGCTGTGCTAGGCAAGTACGATGCCAACGCCCATCTCGTCGGCGTGCAATACTCGGTGGGTTTCTAAGCTGTCGCGGCCGAGGCCAAATTGCCGGCGCTTGAACTGGGAGGCATGACGCTGGGGCTGCGCGAAGGCGTGATCGGCTTGATCGCGCTGGTCGCGGTCTACATGCTGTTTGTGTTGCTGCGCATGTTCCTGTTGCGCAATCGCCCGCAGGGATCGGCGAAGGTGGCTCATCCTGCCGCCAGCAAGGCGTCGCCGCCGGCAAACGAGCCGGCCGGAGCTGACGACAGGTGGGCGCAGGCATCCGAAGAACTGGCCGGCGAAGCCTTGCGCAGCGGCCTCGAGCAGGAGCTGGCGCAGTTGCGCGACGAGGTCGATGCCATTCGGGGCGAACTTGCAGCCTTGCGTGAAGACATGCATCAGGAGCTCGGCCACCTGCGCGCTGGCCAGACGGTTTCCCCCATTTATGGCGACGCAATGCAGATGGCCGTTTCGGGTTACGATCCGGCGGCAATCGCCGAGCGTTGCGGTATCGCCCGTGCCGAGGCCGAACTGGTCGTGGCGCTGGCCAAGAGTCAGGAACGTTGAGGGTAGGGATGGCAGAACAACCGGAAAACTCGGAACACGAAGCTGCGGCTGGCGAGATTCGCAGCAAACTGCTCGGCCGTCTCGCCGTGGCCGGTGTGCTGGTCGCCGCCTTGCTCGGCACGCTGGCTTTCTTCGATCATCTGGCAACGACGCCTGACGAAACAGAAGAGCAGGTCTTTACCCAGCCAGTCCCTGTCGCGCCAAAGAAAGAGGTATCGCAGCCCCTGACCCCGGCCGAAAACCTGCCGGCTCCGCCCGAGCCTGCCAAGGAGGAGGCGCCCGTAGAACCGCCGCCACCACCCAACGTTGAGACGCACGAAGCCGTCGAGGCCAAACCCGAGCCCGCTGTTGAAATTCGGCCAAAATCGCCGTCGACCGTAGCAACGGCAAAAAAGTCGCCGACCCCGCCTGCTGAATTTGCTGCCGCTCCCGCTCCGGTGCCCGAGGCGACCATGGCGCCATCGAATATTCTGCCGCCAACCGGCGCCGCCGTTCCCGCCGAGTCCGATACGCCGCCGAAGGCAGTCGCGCGGAACGCTGAAACGCGACGCGCGACGGTGGTTCCGGCGCCTGTTGTGTCCCGTCTGTTCTCTGGGTTTCTCTTGCAGGCAGGGGTGTTTTCCAGCGTCGAGCGGGCTGAGGAATTGCACGCCAGGCTAAGTTTGAGCGGTGTTCCGTCCACGCTGGAGACCCGTGTTCAGGTCGGACCGTTCAAGAGCAAGCGTGAGGCCGAAGCAGCCCAGGCGAAGCTCAGGGAACTCGGCGTCGAGACCATTCTCGTTCCGCCCAGGGGCAAGCACTAGGTCCGTTCAGGGCATACCCGGCAGGCGCGGCAGGCCAAGGCTGCGCCGGACGTCGCGATGCAACTGCAGCGGCGGCGGCAAGGGGACGGACTGGCGACGCGGTTCTTCATAACGGCGATTGTCGTAATACCTGCTACCACGGTCGTCGTAGTAATAACTTCTTGGCCGGTTATCGTAATGCCGGTAACCGGAGTCGTAATAGATCGTCGCCCCGGGCTGGACATAGCCCGGAGGCGCCCGATGATAGCCCGCCGGATAAGGCGCCACGGCGCAGGCACCCAAGCCATTTGCGAGAGTTTCATGGGGAGGATATCCGGTGGTTGCATAAGCAATTAACGCGGCAACTCCCCATAAGTTATACGTCGATGGCGGGACTGTTTGTAACAAATCGTTAGAGGTTCAGTTCGGCAACTGCCTTGAGCCCCTGTTCGATATTGTTGCGGGTTGCCGCTTCGACGGCCATGCGTAGCCGGGTGACGGCGGCGAAGGCGTCACCCATGGTTGCCGTGCCGCTGGTTTTGACCGACTTGCGCAGGGCGACCGAGCGGTCGCTGGTTTTGGTCAGTGACCAGGCGGTTTCCATGTCAACCGTGAATGTGCCGCCAAAGACCGGTTTGGAGAGACTGGTCAGCCGCACGCTCAACTCATAGTCGCCATTGCTTCCCTGGACGATGGTTGTAAACAGTTTGCTGTGGACGACAGCGTCCTCGATGGCCGCCTTGAGGTCGGCATCCGAGACATTGCTGCTGTCCATGGCGCCGGTTTCAGCGCCGCCGCCGGTCTGGACGCGCAAGCTGTACGGATAGTGCTTGCTGACCGTGAGGTTCTGCGGGGTCATCGCCGCGCGGTCGGCAGGCGAAGCGCAGCCGCCGAGGAGGAGCGTCAAGGCCACCACGGCAAGGAGGTGGGGGCGGCGTGCGGTAAGGATCATTTACTTGGCACCCTTGTAGATGTTGTCGACCACTTCATTGACCATTTCAGTGGGCGAAAGACGGGTCAATGAAGTGTGGAACGAGTTGCCTGTAGCCAGCGGGAAATCCGTTTTCGGGTCACGGATATTGATGGTCAATTCCAGCATGTACATCGTCATGTCCCACATCCATTTGTCGATGTAGGTAACGACGGCATCGACACCGCTCGGGGCCGCTTCGGTGCCGGTGGAGACGGTGACCCCCTTGCTGCGCAACTTGTCGGCGATGAGGTTGTAGGTGTTGTCGTCCTCGGCGACCCGCTTGACATACATCGTTTTGAGCGACGACAGATTGGCCGACGGATCAACGTTGGCGGTTGCCCGGTTTACCGCACAGCCCGTGGTCAGAACGGTGACGAGCCCGAGCAGTGCAGCGAGTTTGAGAAGTCGTTTCATGTTTTCCCCTGTTTTTTCAAAAAAGAAAAAAGACTATGAGAAAACGGCGGCGGCAATATTGATCTGCCTCAGAGGTCGTGCAGATGTCATTTTGTGGACGGCTGTTGCTCCTCCAGTGCCCGGCGAATCCGTTTGGCAAAAACGGTCATTTCCTTTGCGGCCTGAATGTCACCCTTCGTTTCGGCGACGACGATTCCGCGTTCATAGGCGGCCAGGGCGGCAGCATGGTCGCCGGCTTCGGCCAGGGCCTTGCCGAGGGCTTTCCAGGCGGCTGAATAGTTGCTGTCACGGTCGACGGCGTTTTTGAAGCAATTTGCCGCCTTGGCCGGGTTGCCGGCTTTGAGGTATTCGTTGCCGAGCGAGAAGCGGAGCAGGGCGCCGTCGCGCGGGCCGTCGAGCATTTTTTCCAGGGATTCGATACGCGGGTTCATGGGCTACCAAGGCTAAAATAGGGTTTTGCAATCCGGATACAGGAAGCTTACTCATGGCCAAGACCATCATTGCCACCCCGAACGCCCCGGCCGCCATCGGCACCTATTCGCAAGCCGTGCGCGTCGGCGACACCGTTTACATGTCCGGGCAGATCGGGCTCGATCCGGCT
>PHCF01000097.1 GCA_002842145.1 Betaproteobacteria bacterium HGW-Betaproteobacteria-6
CCCGCCTGAAACGCCCGCCATTATTGAATTCTGGCAGACACCCTTAATCGGCGGATGTGTGGATTTTGGTTGCCTGCACCGTGCAGACCACCGTTTTTTTCAGCCATAACGGCTGAGAAAAACCTGCGGATTATAGCAGCAGAACAGGCATTCCGGAAGATCAATAGCCATTCTGCTTGAGCGCGAGCAGTTGCAGCATGCGCGCCAGATAGGGCTGCCAGTCAGGCATCTGCAAGCCGAAGTCGGTTTCGAGGCGCGTGCAATCGAGACGCGAATTGGCCGGACGCCGGGACGGTGCCGGATATTCCGCTGTCGTGATGGCGTGAATTGCCTCCGGCTTCAGGCGCAGATTGAAACCCGGCATATGCCCGGCCAGCCCGACGATGGTCCGGGCAAATTCGCACCAGCTGACCGGCCGCGCCGCGGCCAGGTGGTAGATTTCATTTTTTGCCATTTTCCCCGGTTGACCGTAGCAAACCATGGCCAGCACCACACCGGTCACCGTCGCGATCAGCGCCGCCGGGGTCGGCGAACCGACCTGGTCATCGACAACCCCGAGGCTGTCCTTGTCCCGCGCCAGGCGCAGGATGGTCTTGACGAAATTATCACCGCGCGCACCGAACACCCAGCTCGTGCGAATGATCAGCGAACGGCCACCCACCGCCCGGATCGCTGCCTCGCCGGCCAGCTTGCTCCGGCCGTAAGCACTCAGCGGCCCGGTCGGATCGGTTTCCACGTAGGAGTCACCCTTGCTGCCGTCAAAGACGTAATCGGTCGAATAATGAACGAGCAAGGCGCCGAGCTCGGCGGCCTCCTCGGCCATGACGCCCGGGGCTTCCGCGTTGATACGGCGCACCAGATCAGGTTCCGACTCAGCCTTATCGACGGCCGTGTAGGCCGCTGCATTCACGATGAGCGATGGCCGAACTTGACGAATGACGGAACGAATCTGTACCGGATCAGACAAATCGCATTCATTCCGGCCGCAGGCCACGACCGGCCCGTGCGGCGCAAGTGAACGTTGCAACTGCCAGCCAACCTGACCATCTTTACCCAGCAATAGAATCGTCATCGTTCAATAACATCAAATAGAGAAGCCACAAGTATGCCATCGCGGGCGCTGCCAGCTTTGCGAAACCAGCCCCATCATTTATCCTTGCTCCCTTCCCCTTGCACCACAGAACAGCCGCCATGAGCATCAGTATCAAGACCCATGAAGAAATCGAAAAAATGAGAATTGCCGGGCGTCTGGCCGGGGAAGTCCTCGACTACATCGCCCCCTACGTAAAAGCCGGCGTCACCACCGACGAACTCGACAAGCTTTGCCACGACTACATGGTCGACGTTCAAGGCTGCATCCCAGCCCCGCTCAACTACGCGCCGTCGGGCTACAACCCCTACCCCAAGTCGATCTGCACCTCGGTCAATCAGCAGGTCTGCCACGGCGTTCCCGGAGAACGCGTGCTTAAGAACGGTGACATCATCAACCTCGATATCACGACGATCAAGGATGGCTACCACGGCGACACCAGCCGGATGTTCATCGTCGGTGAAGGCTCGATCCAGGCCAAGCGCCTGTGCGAAATCACCTTCGAATGCATGTGGCTGGGTATTTCGGTGATCAAGCCGGGCGCTCATCTCGGCGACATCGGCGCCATCATCCAGAAATACGCCGAAAAGAACGGCTGCTCCGTCGTCCGCGAATTCTGCGGCCACGGCATCGGTGCCAAGTTTCACGAAGACCCGCAAGTGCTGCACTACGGCAAGGGCGGCACCGGCCCCAAGCTTGAGCCGGGCATGATCTTTACGGTCGAACCGATGATCAACGCCGGCAAGGCCGCCATCCGCGAAATGGCCGACGGCTGGACCATCGTCACCAAGGACCGCAGCCTCTCGGCACAGTGGGAACATACCGTGCTGGTCACCGAAACCGGCTACGAAATCATGACGCTTTCTGCCGACTGTCGCGCCAAACCCGACTGGATCAATTGATGTCCTGCGATGTCGCCGCCCTGCGCGCAGAAGTCAAGGCGGCCCAGGCCCGCCTTCAGGAAAATTACGAACACACCGGTGATGCCGATACCCTGCTCCGGGAACGCAGCCAGCAAGTAGACAGCGTTCTCGAAAAACTCTGGGCCTCGTTCGAGTTTCCCGCCACCCTGGCGCTGGCCGCAGTCGGTGGTTACGGTCGCGGCGAACTCTACCCGGCCTCCGACATCGACCTGCTGATCCTGCTTCCCAGGGAAGCGAGCGGCGCCCTGCAGGAAAAGCTCGAGCGGCTGATCGGCTCGTTCTGGGACATCGGCCTGGAAATCGGGCACAGCGTCCGCACCATCCAGGACTGCCTGAACGAAGCGGAAAACGACATCACGGTACAAACAGCCTTGCTTGAGGCTCGCCTGTTGACCGGCAATGGCAAGCTTTTCTCAACCTTCCAGAAGCGCCTGCGCGGCCACCTGGATCCCCTGCTTTTTTGCGAGGCCAAACGGATCGAGCAGCAGGAACGCTACCTCCGCTTCAACGAGACCCCCTACAGCCTCGAACCCAACTGCAAGGATTCGCCGGGTGGCCTGCGCGATTTTCAGGTCATTTTCTGGATTGCCAAGGCAGCTGGCTTCGGTTCGACATGGGAGGAATTGCAAAAGAGCGGCATCATTACCCAGGAAGGCATGGCCCAGGCCAAGGAGTGCCAGGATTACCTGACCCATCTGCGTATCCGTCTGCACTTCATGCTCGGGCGCCGCGAAGATCGGCTGCTTTTCGACTACCAGAGCAACCTGGCCGCCAAGTACGGATTTGTCTCGAACGAAGCGAAGCGTGCTTCCGAGCAACTCATGCAGGTCTATTACCGCAATGCAAAAACGGTCAGCCTGCTCAACACCATCCTGCTGCAAAACATGGCGGCGGCACTGACGCCCGAGAACGAACAGACGCCGCAACCGTTCGACGACAACTTCCAGATCGTCGGCAACCTGCTCGACATCCGCGACGAAGCCCTCTTCGAAAAACTCCCTTCGGCCATTTTCGACAGCTTCCTCGTCATGCAGGAATCCCACGAGCTATCGGGAATGACCACGCGCACCCTGCGCGCCCTGTGGCGTGCCCGCGAGCAGATCACGCCGGAATTCCGTGCCAATCCGGAAAACCGGGCGTTGTTCCTCAAACTGCTGCAGAGCGAACGTGGCATCGTTCATGAATTCCGGCGCATGAACCAGCTCGACATTCTTGGCGCCTACCTGCCCAATTTCGGGCGCATCGTCGGCCAGATGCAGCACGACCTGTTCCACGTCTACACCGTCGACCAGCACATCCTGCAAGTCCTGCGCAACCTTCGCCGCTTCACGATGAGCGAATTCGCCCACGAATACCCGCTGTGCTCGCGCATCATCAGCGAATTGGACCGTCCGTGGCTGCTCTATATCGCCGCCCTTTTCCACGACATTGCCAAGGGCCGTGGCGGCGATCACTCGGAGCTGGGCACCATCGACGCCGAGGAATTTTGCCAAAATCACCGGTTGACCGTGGAAGACACCGAACTCGTCGTCTGGCTGGTCAGGAACCACCTCGTCATGTCGCAGGTTGCGCAAAAGGAAGACCTCAGCGACCCCAACGTGATCGGCAAATTCCTCGATCTGGTTGGCGACATACGCCACTTGCAGGCCCTCTACCTGCTGACCCACGCCGACATCCGCGGCACCAGCCCGAAAGTCTGGAACCACTGGAAAGGCAAGCTGCTGGCCGATCTCTATTACCAGACCCTGCACCACCTCTCGAGCGGCAACGCCCCCGCCACGCACGGCGTCATTGCCGAGCGCCAGACTGAAGCAATGCGCCTGCTGCGTTTCTTTGCGCTATCCGACACCGTTCATGAGCGCCTGTGGAAGCAACTCGATACCGTCTATTTCCTGCGCCATTCGGCGGAAGAAATTGCCTGGCACACACGCTCGCTGCATTACCGCATCTACAATAACCAGCCGGTCGTCCGCGCCCGCCTCCACCAGGAAGGCGAAGGCCTGCAGGTGATGGTCTACACCCAGGACCAGCCCGATCTTTTCGCTCGCATCGTTGGCTTCTTCGCCCGTGCCGGCTACAGCATTGTCGACGCCAAGATTCACACCACGGCGCACGGCTACGCGCTCGACAGCTTCGTTGTACTCGACGTTGAAAATCGCGACAACGACCGTGAAATGGTCGCTTATATCGAACACGAGCTGGAGCTGCGCCTGGTGCACGAGATGCCGCCGGATGTCCCGTCGGCCGGGCGCCTGTCGCGGCAGGTCAAGCACTTTCCGATCAAGCCGGAAGTCGATATCCGGGGCGACGAAAAGGGATCCAATTTCATCCTCACGCTCACCGCGGCCGACCGCCCCGGCCTGCTCTACACCGTCGCCAACACGCTGGCCGAGCACGGCGCCAGCCTGCACACCGCCAAGATCACAACGCTCGGCGAACGCGCCGAAGACGTTTTCCTGATCAGCGGCGGCGACCTGCGCGACAGCGGCAAGCGAATCCGTCTGGAAACCGAGTTGATGGAGCGCCTGAAGGTCGGTTAGTCGCCAGCCAGTGGTGTCAATTGCTGGCGACTAAAACCACCGGCTCCGACTAAACAGATATGCCCATCGGCTGGCAACTGTCCGTGCTGCCAACCAGCTTCTCGACGATGACCTTGACCCGACCCATCGCGTTGTGCAGCACGTGTTCCAGGCTTTCGAAGTGGATGCCGTTGACGCTGCTGCCACGGCCTGCCGCATGGTTGGCCACGACGTTGATCGCCGCGTAGGGCAAACCCAGTTCGCGGGCCAGGATAGCTTCAGGCATGCCGGTCATGCCGACCACATCGGAACCATCGCGCTCGAGACGGTTGATTTCGGCAGCCGTTTCAAGGCGCGGCCCCTGCGTTGCGGCATAGACCGCATCGACCTTGATGTCGATGCTCAGTTGCTGCGCGGCGACGAGAATACGGCGACGGAGGTCGGCATCATAGGGCTCGGTAAAATCGACGTGGGTCACCGGCGTACCGTTGCCATCGAACATCGTCGACTTGCGGCCCCAGGTGTAATCGATGATCTGATGCGGCAGGACTATGTCGCCCGGCTCCAGGTCGGGACGAATGCTGCCGACCGAGGCAACCGAAATGACACCGGTCACCTTGTGATGATGCAGCGCCCACATATTAGCTCGGTAATTGACCATGTGCGGCGGAATGGTGTGGCCGTAGCCGTGGCGCGGCAGAAAAACTGCCGGCTGGCCGCTGATCTGCCCGAAAACCAGGGCGCCGGATGCTTCGCCGTAGGGTGTGCGCACCACTTCGCGATGTGAAACATCGAGATTGGACAGCGTTGTCAGGCCGCTGCCGCCGATGATTGCCAACATATTATTTTTTCCTCTCCACCAGCAACGAAGCCAGCGTCGGCACCACGCCCTTGAGCGACGGGTGCATTTTGCGATTTGGGACGTTGTTCAGACTATCGTCGCCGAGCTTGCGATACAGCGCGTGCTTGCGTTCGGCAACGAAGGGCAGATCAAGCAGTGTCTTGCCACGATGATAGTTAACCAGCGTATCGCGGCCAATGTCCTTCGCCTGCCACGGAATTGCCGTGCGATCGACAAAATGCAAAGCCTGCACGGTCGGCAACCCGGCGACCAGCTCGGCGACCAGACGATGCAACTTTTCGCGATAGGCGATGACCGCCCGCCCGGCGTCGGTCTCCACCGCACCGGTCGTCTCGGCCGGCGCCCCCATGAGCCAGCAGACCACGGTATCGGGCGCAAAGGCGACGATGGCGGCGCGCTGATCTTCAGTCAATGCGGTTAGATCGGCCTGCAGCAGCGTCACGTCGCTGCCGTCAACACGTTGCCGCGTCAGCTCCAGGCATTCGCTCAGCGAATCGATGGAGAACACGGTCAATCCACGTCTGGCCAGCGCCTGCGTGGCAAAACCGACACCGCAGCCGATTTCCAGCACGCGCTGGCCGGGAACCAGCGCCGCCATCCACTCGTAATCGCCGTGCCGGACGTAAGCCTGCCCCTCGGTTTCCCAGTAGCCGACGAACTCGGCGACCGTGGCACCACTCATGCATCGTCCTTCATGGCATAGACGGCCGGCAGGTTGCGCCAAACGCCGCCGGCATCCATGCCGAAGCCGAAGACAAAGCGATCGGGCACGGTCAGGCCAACGAAGTCGGCGGCAATCGGCTTGTCCTTGCCATTGAGCTTGTCGGCGAAGACGGCAGTCAGCACCTCTTCGGCCCCCATGCGGCGCAGGCTTTCCTTGACGGCAGCGAGCGTCACGCCTTCATCGAGAATATCGTCCACCACCAGCACCGTGCGTCCCTTGACCGAGGTCCACGGCGCCGAACGCCAGGAAATCTTGCCGCCCTGGGTTTCCGGGCCGTAGCGCGTGGCGTGCAGGTAGTCGAAGTCGAGCGGAAAAGCGAGCTGGGTAAGCAGTTGACCGCAGAAGACGACGCCGCCGGTCATCACGCAGAGCACCAGCGGGTATTTGTCGGCAAGACGCGCGCTAACGGCAGCGGCCACCTCGGCGACGGCGCCCTGCACGACGGCCTCGCTGTGAATCAGCTCGGCATTGGCCAGCATGGCCTGTGCTTTTTTCAAATCCATTCAGTCTCCCAGGCTCTTTAGATAAGCATCGAATTCGGCGCCAACTTCCGGGTGGCGCTGGCCGAAAACGACCGTCGCCTGCAGATAGCCCAGCTTCGAACCGCAATCGTAGCGCGTTCCGTCGTAACGGTAGGCAAGAACCTGCTCCTCGCTGAGCAGCGAGGCGATGCCGTCGGTCAGCTGGAGTTCGCCGCCGGCCCCTGGCTTGATCGTTTCGAGATGATGGAAGATGCGCGGCGTCAGGATGTAGCGGCCGACGACGGCCAGCGTCGACGGGGCATCCTCGGGCTTCGGTTTCTCGACGATGGCGTTGATCTGCTCGACCCGATCAGCCACGGCACGGGCATCGACGATGCCGTAGCTGCGCGTGTCGGCGCGCGGCACGTCCTGTACACCGAGCACCGAACAACGGTAATAGTCGTAGGTATCGGTCATCTGCTTCATGACCGGCGGCTTGCCGTCGAGCAGGTCGTCGGCGAGGATCACGGCGAACGGCTCGTCACCGATCACCGGTTTGGCGCAGAGCACGGCGTGACCGAGGCCGAGCGCTTCGGCCTGACGGATGTAGATGCAGTTGATGTTCTTGGGAATCATGTTGCGGACGAAATCGAGCAATTCGCTCTTGCCGCGCGCCTCAAGCTCGCTTTCCAGTTCGTAGGCCTTGTCGAAATGGTCCTCGATGGAGCGTTTGGAACGCCCGGTCACGAACACCATGTCGGTAATGCCGGCAGCAACCGCCTCTTCCACCGCGAATTGAATCAGCGGTTTGTCGACGATGGGCAGCATTTCCTTCGGGCTGGCCTTGGTGGCGGGAAGAAAACGGGTGCCCATACCGGCCACCGGAAACACTGCTTTGCGAACTTTTTTCATTCTTGAACTCCCTTTTCGAGCAATTTCAACAATTCAGCTTCATCGATCACCGGCACACCCAGCTCCAAAGCTTTTTCGAGTTTGGAGCCGGCTTCCTCACCGGCGACCACGAAATCGGTTTTTTTCGATACCGAGCCCGCCACCTTGCCGCCTGTCGCTTCGATCATGGCTTTGGCATCGTCGCGTTTGAGCGTCGGCAGTGTGCCGGTCAAGACCAGGGTCTTGCCGGCCAGCGACTTCGGGCCGGCATCGGCCGGTTCGCCCTCCGTCCAGCGCAGGCCGGCGGCGACCAGTTGGGCGATGATTTCACGGTTATGTGACTCGCTGAAGAAAGCGACGATGCTGGCCGCGACAATCGGGCCGACATCGGGCACCTGCTGCAACGCTTCGATATCGGCCGCGATTATGCCATCGAGATTACCAAAATACCTGGCCAGATCGCGCGCTGTCGCCTCGCCGACATTGCGGATGCCGAGCGCAAAAATGAACCTGGCCAGC
Source organism: Betaproteobacteria bacterium HGW-Betaproteobacteria-6 (assembly GCA_002842145.1). GTDB lineage: Bacteria > Pseudomonadota > Gammaproteobacteria > Burkholderiales > Rhodocyclaceae > Azonexus. The sequence continues at coordinate 7,990 of PHCF01000097.1, forward strand.
GTCGTCTGCCGGCTTTGGTCGATCGCCGCAACGAGATTCTGTGCCGATTTCTCACCCATCCGGTCAAGTCCGGCCAGCGTTTCGACGCTCAGGCCATAGAGATCGGCCGGCGTATGAACGAGGCCGGCGTCGACCAGTTGATCGACGATCTTGTCACCCAGGCCTTCGATGTCCATGGCCCGGCGCGCCGCGTAGTGCCACAGGGCCTGCTTGCGCTGGGCCGGGCAATACAGGCCGCCGGTACAACGGGCGATGGCTTCGTCGATGCCACGCGCCACGGCCGAGCCGCATACCGGGCAGACCTTGGGCAGATGGAATGGCGGATGCAGGGGCTCGTCGCCAAACAGGTCGCGCTTCGGCCTTTTTTCAGGAACGATGGCAACCACTTCGGGAATGACGTCGCCGGCCCGACGGACGATCACGGTATCGCCGACCCGCACGTCCTTGCGACGTACCTCGTCCTCGTTGTGCAAAGTGGCGTTGGTGACCGTGACGCCACCGACAAAAACCGGCTTGAGCCGGGCGACCGGCGTGATGGCGCCGGTGCGTCCAACCTGGATGTCGATCGCCTCAACGACGGTCAGTGCCTCTTCGGCCGGAAACTTGTGGGCGATGGCGAAACGCGGCGCGCGCGAAACGAAACCGAGCCGCGCCTGCCAATCGAGGCGGTTGACCTTGTACACCACGCCGTCGATGTCATACGGCAGGCTCGGCCGCAAGCTTCCGATTTTGGCGAAATATGCCAGTTGACCGTGGGAACCGCTCACGACGGCCCGTTCGGCGGCGACCGGGAAGCCCCAGGCGGCCAGCTTGTCCATCAGTTCGCCGTGCGTTCTGACGGCCAGCGCATCCGCCCCCGCACCGACGCCGTAGGCGAAGAAGGATAGCGGCCGGCTCGCCGTGATTTTCGAATCGAGCTGGCGCAGGCTCCCGGCGGCAGCGTTGCGCGGGTTGGCGAATTCCTTGTCGCCGCGGTCGCGCTGACGGGCGTTGAGTTCGGCGAAATCGGCCTTGAACATGAGCACTTCGCCGCGCACCTCGATCAGCGCCGGCCAGCCCTCGCCCTGCAGGCGCAGCGGAATGTTGCGCACGGTACGCAGGTTGGGCGTCACCTCCTCGCCGGTCACGCCGTCGCCGCGCGTGGCCCCGCACGTAAACACGCCGTTTTCGTAGGTCAGGCTGATGGCCAGGCCGTCGAATTTTGGCTCGACGGCGTAGTCGACCGCAGCAATCGTCTCCAGCCCGTCGCGCACGCGCTTGTCAAAGGCTTCGACTTCGGCCGGTTCGAAGGCGTTGTTGAGCGATAGCATGGGTACGCCGTGCCGGCGCGGCGGGAATTCCTTGAGCGGCTTGCCACCGACGCGCTGAGTCGGTGAATCGGCGGTCAGCAGTTCGGGGGATTCCGCCTCCAGTCCCTGCAGTTCGCGGAACAGCTTGTCGTACTCGGCATCCGGAATGGTCGGCGCGTCGAGGACGTAATAGGCGTGGTTGTGACGTTCCAGCTCGGCGCGCAACTCGGCTGCGCGCTCGGCCGCCACGGCGGGTGCCGGCATCAGGAGAACAGCCGCAGCGCCTGGGGCGAACCGGCTGACAGGCTGTAGCTGGCCATCGTTGCCTGCGGCTTGCCGATGAACTCGCGACGGATGTGATCGAGCTGCGAATCGCTGAGCGGCTGGCGATTGTCGTCGACCAGGGCGCCGTTGAGCGTTTCGGCGAAGCGCTTGGCGATCTCGGTCATCTGCATGAAAGTGCGTTCGCCGTGATCGACACGCGGCACATCGAGCAGGAAAGTCAGGCCGTGCGTCGTCATGGTGCGCAGCGAATCGGCGGTAAACGGCGCATTTTCGTAGTTTTGCAGGCTGAACAGGACGCGACCGCTATCGTCGTAGCGCGTGAAGACGCCGCTCAGACCGAGCACCATGCCAGCCGCTTCGGCCAGGGCGCGAATCTTGGTGCCGGAAAAAGCGTTGCCCCGGCTGACCAGATTAAGGCCGATTTCGAGGTCGACGGCAGCGCAGAACTGGTCGATTTCGACCGCCTGATCAAGAACCCGCGACGACGGCATGTCGGCCACGGCCATGAGTTCGTCAGCCAGGGCGTTGATGGCCGTGATGAACGTGTTGATATCGCCCTCGACGAGCGGCCCCTGGCGATTGACCAGTTGCAGACCGACGCGCAGACGACGCACCCGGAGTTCGCTGTCAGCCGCCAGGCGCTCCCATTCGCGGCTGCGCTCGTTGTAGCCGACCCAATGCACCGGCTTGCTGAGGCGGACGAGGACGGGGCGCTGCGAATGAATGATATCCATGGCGGAAACCGGCTCGACCAGTTCCATGGCAACGATGAACTCGAGCCGCGGATCGAGGAGTTCGGCCGGCAACTCAGTGGCCGGGAGCTCCGGGGAGTCGTCGACGCTGGCCGGCGCCGGCTCGACCGCTGCCGGGCTGGCGAAAACCGGGGCCTCGGGCATCGGTTCATCGGCCGGCGCGGCCACCATGTCGTCGGACGGCATGGTGGGGTGCGGGTCTACAAAGACGGGCTCGACCCGCTCATGATTTTGGACGGGCGTCTCGATGCTGCTTTCCGGTTCGCTGCGCTCGGCCGCCAACGGTGTCGATGCGGCCGGCCCGTCGTCAAGCAGAATATCGGCGTGGTGGGGTTTGAGTACAGCCTCAGCCACCTTGCGCTGCCGGTATTCCTGCCATTTGTTGTAGCCGAAGACGCCGACCACTGCCGTCGCGCCCAGCCCGATCAATCCTAGTTGAAGCTCGGTCATTTAAGCCGCATCCCTCATTTTCAAAGCTTCCTGAATATCCACTTCCACGACGCGC
>PHCF01000098.1 GCA_002842145.1 Betaproteobacteria bacterium HGW-Betaproteobacteria-6
CGCCGGCGAACCGCCGATGGCCTGGCCGACCTTGCGCACGGTGACCTGCTGCAGATCGGGATCGTGAATCCAGACTTTCTCACCGTCGCTGACGACCAGTTGCGGGTACGGCTTGAGGATTTCCCAGCGCAGCTTGCCGGGCCGCGCGATGGCCACCGTCCCTGCCGATTCCTGCGGCTTGCGGCCATTCTTGCCGATGATCATCTGCGAGAAGTCGGCCTTCAGCGTGCGCGTGCTTTTCAGGAAGTCGTGCAATTGATCGACGGCGCCGGCGTTGGCCAGCAGCGGAAACAGGGCCAACGCGACGGTCAACCGGATTTTTTGGGCAAATTTCATATCTGAAGCTTAGCGGTTTGGGGTGTGGCGCGCTGTTTCAAGGTGTAACAAAAATGCCGGGCAAACTCACTCTGCCGGCTTTTTCATGAGCACTTCGCGCCCGCCACGACCGTCCATGGTCGACACCAGCCCGGACTTTTCCATCGCCTCGATCAGCCGCGCCGACCGGTTGTAACCGATGCGCAGGTGACGCTGGACGAGCGAAATCGAGGCCCGCTGGTTCTTGAGCACGATATCGACGGCCTGATCATAGAGCGGATCGCTCTCGCCATCGTTACCCTGGCCGCCCTCGCCGCCTTCGCCGCCCTCTTCGTCATCGCCGCCCGAACCGCTCAGGATGTCCTCGATGTACTCCGGCGCGCCGGTCGACTTCAGGTGTTCGACGACGCGATGCACTTCGTCATCGGAGACAAAGGCCCCATGAACGCGCGTCGGGTAGCCGGTACCCGGCGCCAGGTACAGCATGTCGCCCATGCCGAGCAGGGCTTCGGCGCCCATCTGGTCGAGGATGGTGCGCGAATCGATCTTGCTCGACACCTGGAAGGACAGGCGGGTCGGAATGTTGGCCTTGATCAGGCCGGTGATGACGTCCACGCTCGGCCGCTGCGTCGCCAGCACGAGGTGAATGCCGGCTGCACGGGCCTTCTGGGCCAGACGGGCAATCTGCTCCTCAACCTTCTTGCCGACGACCATCATGAGGTCGGCCAGCTCGTCGATGATGACGACGATGAAGGGCATGGTCTGCAACGGCTCCGGCGTTTCCGGGGTCAGGGTCAGCGGGTTCGGGATGTGCTCGCCGCGCTTCTCGGCATCGCGGATCTTGGTGTTGAGGCCGGCAATGTTGCGCACGCCCATCGCCGACATCAGCTTGTAGCGCTTTTCCATCTCGGTGACGCACCAGTGCAGCGCGTTGGCCGCCTGCTTCATGTCGGTGACGACCGGCGCCAAGAGGTGCGGGATGCCTTCGTAGATCGACAGCTCGAGCATCTTGGGGTCGACCATGATCAGGCGGACCTGGTCCGGCTCGGCCTTGTAGAGCATCGACAAAATCATCGCATTGACGCCGACCGACTTGCCCGAACCGGTCGTCCCGGCAACCAGCAGGTGCGGCGTCTTGGCCAGGTCGGCAACCACCGGCTGACCGCCGATGTCCTTACCGAGGCAGACGGTCAGCGGGCTGCTCATGTCGTTGTAGGGCTTGCTGGAGATGATCTCGGAGAGCTTGACCATCTGCCGCTTGGGATTGGGCAGTTCGAGCGCCATGCACGACTTGCCTGGCACCGTCTCGACGACGCGGATCGAGACCATGGCCAGGGCGCGAGCCAGGTCGCGCGCCAGATTGACGATCTGGGCGCCCTTGACGCCCACTGCCGGCTCGATTTCGTAGCGGGTGATGACCGGCCCCGGCATGGCAGCCAGCACTTTGACCTGGACACCGAAGTCGGCCAGCTTGCGCTCAATCAGGCGTGAGGTGTATTCCAGCGTATCGGCGCCGACCGTCTCGGTGGCCGGCGGCGCCGGATCGAGCAGGTGGAGCGGCGGCAACTGACCACCGAAGATGGCCTCGGGGAACAGGGCCACCTGCTTTTCGCGCTCAATGCGTGCTTCGGCTTTTTTCGACACCGGTATTTCGGGCGGCGGCGTTTCAATGATGATCGGCTCGTGCAGTTCGACCCGCTGCTTTTCTTCCTTGACGACGACTTCACGCTTCTGCGCGACTTCCTTGCCGATCTGCCGGTCACGCCAGGCGTCGACACGGCCGTAGAAGAAGGCAACCAGGGCTTCCAGAATGAGGCCGAGTTTCTCGAAGGCCCAGACCCAGGACATCCCCGAAAAAATGCTCCAGCCGGCGGCCATGACAGCAAGCAGGAACAGCGTCGCGCCGGTGTAGCCGAACTGGGTGGCCAGGACGCGGCCAACCTCGATGCCGAGCATGCCGCCCGGCGCCAGCGGCAGTTCCGCCTTGAGCGAATAGAAGCGCAGAGCCTCGAGCGCTGAACTGGCGACCAGCAGAAAGGAAAAACCGCCGAGCGCGATGATCAGCGGATGCTGTTTGTGCTCTTCGGGCGAATGGTACTTGCGGAAACCCCACCAGACGAACATGCCGAGCAGCACGATCCACCACCAGGCGGACATTCCGAAAACATAGAGCATGAGGTCGGCGATCCACGCCCCGGCCCGGCCGGCCGGATTGTTCAGGCTGGTAACGCCAATGGCGTGCGACCAGCCCGGATCCTCCTTGCTGAATCCCCACAGCGCCATGGTCAGGAACAGGGCGACAGCACCAACCCCCAACCAGCGGGACTCCTGCAGCAACGAGCCGATCTTCTCCGGCAGCGGGCTAGGTGCCGCCGCGCGATTCACCATCCGGGCTCCCACCGTCAGGCGACCCCGGGAATGACCAAAACGTCATTCTCATAACGAATGTAGCCGCTCAATTCCAGATCGCGCATGACCTTGCTGACCATTTCGCGCGACGCTCCAATCATTTTCGCCATATCCTGTTTCGACATCTTTTTCTTCACGACACGATTGCCTTCGACCACCTCCGACATATCAAGCAGGAGTCGGGCTACACGGCCATAAACGTCCAACAGGGCAAGGCTTTCGATCTTGCGATCGGCCTCGCGCAAGCGCGTAACCAGAATCTTCATGAGCTTCTGGGCAACCTGGAAATTGTCCTGCATGCAGTGTTGCAGCGAATCCTTGTCGAGAAACAGCAATTCGCAGGCTTCTGCGGCGACGACGTTGGCCGACCGCGGGCTGCCGTCGATCAGGCCCATTTCGCCGAAGAACTCGCCGGGGCCCAGCCAGGCCAGAATAATCTCACGTCCCTCTTCGTCGGTATTGGTGACTTTCGCCCGACCGCTGATCAGGACATAAAGCGAATCCGTACTGTCACCGGCCCGCACGACAGACGAGCCGCGCTCGACGCGCTTGCGCCCGGCAACTCTGGATAGCTTTTCCAGCTCATGCTCATCCAGCCCCGAAAACAAGGGAACATTGCGCAAGACAACCAAGCTCAAACCACATGGAGTTGCTGACATAAATCAGTTTCCGTTCATAGAGTTACGAAATAATTATAAACCGCTTTCCCAAATTACATAGGAACTTCGAAAAATTTGCAGGCTCAGAGAACGCTATAATTTTCCCATTAATCACCCAAGAGGATGTCCATGTCCCAAAACGCCCGCCACAACCCGCTGCCGTCTATGCCGCCCGCGCCAACCTCAAGCCGGTGCTCATCACCGGCATGGCCCAGGGCGGCCAACTCATGACCACGACCGATGTCGACAACTGGCCAGCCGATGCCGAAGGCGTCCAGGGTCCCGACCTGATGGCCCGTTTCGAGGCCCACGCCCGCCGCTTCGAGACCGAAATCGTCTTCGATCACATCCACACAGCCAAGCTGACCGAGAAACCCTTCACGCTGATCGGCGATGCCGGCACCTATACCTGCGACGCCCTGATCATCTCGACCGGTGCCTCCGCCCAGTACCTGGGCCTTCCTTCCGAGGAAGCGTTCATGGGCAAGGGCGTTTCGGCCTGCGCCACCTGCGACGGCTTCTTCTACCGCAACAAGCCGGTCGCCGTTGTCGGCGGCGGCAACACGGCCGTCGAGGAAGCACTTTACCTGGCCAATATTGCCAGCCATGTGACACTGGAAGCCGAAGGCAAAATCACCATCCTCTACAACACCACGCTCGACGAAGTACTCGGCGACGATTCCGGCGTCACCGGCCTGCGCGTCAAGAACAAGGTCAGCGGCGCAACGCAGGATGTCGCAGTGCATGGCGTCTTCATTGCCATCGGCCACAAGCCCAATACCGATATCTTTGCCGGCCAGCTGGAAATGGACAACGGCTACTTGGTCACCGAAGCCGGCCGCAACGGCAATGCGACGCAGACCAGCATCACCGGCGTTTTTGCTGCCGGCGACGTGCAGGACCAGATCTACAAGCAGGCCTGCACCTCCGCCGGCACCGGCTGCATGGCGGCGCTCGACGCCGAGCGTTACCTCGACCAGCTCGCCTGAGCTTGATCGACCCGGAAGACCTTGCCGCCTTCCAGGCGGCAGTGGCCGACATCAAGCCACTGCCGCCGGTTAATCGTGTTCAGCTAGAAAAACCGAAGCCGCCGCTGCCGTCCCGCCCGTCCGGCAACGAGAAGCCTCCAGCCAAACCGAAGAAACCGCGCCAGGATCCCCTGCCGGCACACTGGAACCTCCCCGCCACAGCGTCCGAACCACCAGCACTCGCCCCCGAACAGGCCGAATTCCGTGCCGCAGTCGCGGGCGTTCAACCACTACCGCCTTCAAACCTCTTCGAGCACGACAAGCGGCCACCACCACCCCACCCACTGCAGCACATCGCCGACGAACGTGCGGCGCTGCATGAAAGCCTGCATGGTTTCATCGCCCTGCAGGACCGCCTTGAAGGCGGTGACGAGCCGCATTACCTGCGCAACGGTCTGGCCCAGAACGTCCTGCGCGATTTGCGGCGCGGGCGCTGGGTGATCCAGGACGAAATCGACCTGCATGGCCTGAACCGCGACGAGGCCCGGCATCTGCTCGCCAGTTTTCTGGCCGAGTGCCTGCACCTCGGCAAGCGCTGCGTTAGGGTCGTCCATGGCAAGGGCCTAGGCTCGCCGCAGAAAACGTCCATCCTGCGCCAGCTGGTGCGCGGCTGGCTGGCCCAACGCCAGGAGGTGCTCGCCTATTGCCAGGCCAAGCCGCCTGATGGTGGCGAGGGCGCGCTGATCGTCCTGCTACGTAATCAGAAATAGCAAAGGGCAGCCGCAGCTGCCCTTTTCATTTTTGACCATTTTCTCCGGTTGACCGCAGGAATGCGACCGCCGGCCGGAAAACAGCGATCAGATTGCCGCTTCGTCGGTTTCACCGGTGCGAATGCGGACCACTTGCTCGACCGCCGTGACAAAAATCTTGCCGTCGCCGATCTTGCCGGTCCGCGCCGCCTTGATGATGGCCTCAATAGCGGGCTCCACGTTGTCGGTATTGACGACAATCTCGATCTTGATCTTGGGCAGGAAATCGACCACGTATTCGGCGCCACGATAGAGCTCGGTGTGCCCCTTCTGACGACCGAACCCCTTGACCTCAGTGACGGTCAGGCCGGCAATGCCAATCTCGGACAGCGCTTCGCGGACTTCGTCGAGCTTGAACGGCTTGATAACGGCTTCGATCTTTTTCATGGGCTGCTTCCTCTCTTCAGGTGCTTAAAATTCGTCCGAATATCGGTTGGTAATAGGATACCGCCAATCCTTGCCAAAACCACGCGGCGTGATGCGTATGCCAATCGGCGCCTGACGACGCTTGTATTCGGCTATCCGCAGCAGACGAACGACCCGACGCACCGCATCTTCGGGCAGGCCGGCCGCGACGATCTCGCGCGGGCTGCGATCTTCTTCCATGTAGGCGCGAACGATGGCATCGAGCACCTCATATTCAGGCAATGAATCTTGGTCAGTCTGATCGGGTTTCAGTTCCGCCGATGGCGGCCGGACGATGATGTTTTCCGGAATAACCGGATCGCCCTGACACAGCGAATTACGATATCGCGACAGGCGATAGACCAGCGTCTTGTAGACGTCCTTGATTACCGCGAAGCCACCAGCCATGTCACCGTACAGCGTGCAGTAGCCGACAGCCATTTCCGACTTGTTGCCGGTGGTCAGCACCAGCGAGCCTGTCTTGTTCGAGATGGCCATCAGGATATTGCCGCGAATGCGCGCCTGGATGTTTTCTTCGGTCGTATCGGCCGGCAGGCCGGCAAACAAGGGATCGAGCATGGAGCCGTACACGGCCATCGCCGGCGCGATGGCAATCTCGTCGTATCGCACGCCGAGAACGCGGATCATCTCGCGCGAATCGTCGAGGCTCATTTGCGCCGTATAAGGCGACGGCATCATGACTGCCCGCACCTTGTCGGCGCCCAGCGCATCGACCGCCACGCAGAGCGTCAGCGCCGAATCGATACCGCCGGACAAGCCGATAATGGCGCCCTTGAACCCGGTCTTGCCGATATAGTCGCGAACACCGAGGACCAGCGCCTGGTAGGCCTCAGCCTCGATCGACAACTCGTCGGCCAGTTGTTCGGAATAGAGGTGGCCGGCATCGAAATCGACGATGCCCAGCGCCTCCTCGAACGACGGCAGGCGCATGCAGCATTTTTTCCGGGCATCGAGCGCGAACGAGGCGCCATCGAAGACCAGTTCGTCCTGACCGCCGACCAGATTGCAATAGATGGCCGGAATGCCCGTGGCATCGACACGCTCACCGAGCACCAGGGCACGCTGCTGATGCTTTTCAAGATGACAGGGCGAGGCGTTGAGAACGAGCAACAACTCGGCCCCTTCTCCGCGCGCCAGTTCGGCGGCGCCCTCTTCCCAGATATCAGCGCAGATATTGATGCCGCAACGAACGCCCCCCAGGCTTACGACACAGGCTTCCGTACCGGCCTCGAAATAGCGCTTCTCGTCGAAAACTTCGTAATTCGGCAGGCGGATCTTGCGGTAAACCCCGATTTTCCGGCCATTTTCTATGACCGTCGCGGCGTTGTAACAGGAACCGTGATGTTCTTCCGGATGACCGACAATGACAGCAATGCCGTCGACCCGGCTGGCCAGATCATCGAGCGCCCGGTTGCAGGCCCGATAAAAGTCCGGGCGCAGCAACAGGTCTTCGGGCGGGTAGCCGCACAACGCCAGCTCGGGCGTCAGCAGCACTTGGGCGCCGCGGGCTTTCGCCTCGCTGGCGCACTGGATGATGCGTTCGACGTTGCCCGTCAGATCACCGACGGTGGCATTGAACTGGGCAACGGCGATACGCAACATGACGTGCTTAGTAAGCCGGCTTGTCTTTCGCGTCGTTATAACGCTGGATGCCGGTCAGAATCTCGTTCCTTGCTGCTTCAATGCCTTCCCAGCCATTGACCTTGACCCACTTACCCGGCTCGAGATCCTTGTAGTGCTCGAAGAAGTGCGCGATCTGCTTGCGCAGGAGTTCCGGCATGTCTTCGTAGGTCTTGACGTCCTTGTAGAGCGGGGTCAGCTTGTCGACCGGCACAGCCAGCAGTTTGGCATCTTCACCGCCTTCGTCGGTCATGGACAGCTGACCGAGCGGACGGCAGCGCACGACAACACCCGGCGGCAGGGAGAACGGGCTGACCACCAGAACGTCTACCGGATCGCCATCGCCAGCAATGGTGTGCGGGATGTACCCATAGTTGCAGGGATAGTGCATCGAGGTCGACATGAAACGATCGACGAAAATCGCGCCGCTTTCCTTGTCGACTTCGTATTTGACGGGATCGGAATGGGCCGTAATTTCGATGATGACGTTGAAATCGTCGGGAAGGGACTTGCCGGAGGGGACGTTGTTAAGAGCCATCGTTATCTCTCTGCGGTTGGGTTTGAGAACTTGTAATTATAACGTCGAGCCAGGGCATATTTACTGCCAGGCGGCGAGAAACTCCTGCCAGTGCGGCGCGCCGATTCGGGCCAGTTGTGCCTTGACGAAATCGCACTCGGCAACCTCTTCAGCTGCCGTCAGCTCCCCGCGCATGCGGCGGAAGCGGTTGTAAACAAGGTAGGTATTGATGACATCAGTCTCGCAGTAATCGCGAATCTCGGCGCTTTTGCCGGCCTGCCAGGCTTCCCAGACCTTGCCGCCATCCATGCCGAGTTTGCCGGGAAAGCCGTAAAGCTTGGCCAGATCATCAAGCGGCGCATTGGCGCGGGCATTGTAGAGAGCCAGCAGATCCATGAGATCGAGATGGCGCATGTGATAACGACTGATGTAGTTGTTCCATTTGAAATCGCGCGAATCGGCGTAGTCGCCATCGCCGAGATCCCAGTAGCGGGGCGCGGCAACGCCGTGCAGCATGCCGCGATAGTGCAGCACGGGCAGGTCGAAACCACTGCCATTCCACGACACGATCTGTGGTGTGAATTTCTCGATGCCATCGAAGAAGCGCTGGATGATGGCACCTTCGTTGAGGTCAGGCTCCGACAGCGACCAGACCTTCAGTCCCTCACTGGTACGCAGCACGCAGGAAATGGTAACGATACGCTGCAGATGCAATTGCAGGAAATCGTTGCCGGTCTTGGCACGTCTCTGCTGGAAGGCAAGTTCGGCGACTTCATCGTCGGAAAGTCCGGCCGGCAGGTCGTTCAGCCGGCGCAGGCCGGTGACATCGGGAATGGTCTCGATATCAAAGACGAGAACAGGCTTCATGCCGGGAATACGCCCGTCGACAGGTAACGGTCGCCACGATCGCAGACGATGGTGACGATCACCGCATTTTCCAGTTCCTGCGACAAACGCAAGGCCACCGCCAGGGCGCCGCCGGAGGAAATACCGGCGAAGATACCCTCTTCCATCGCCAACCGGCGCGTCATGGCCTCGGCATCAGCCTGGCTGACGCTTTCCACACGGTCAACCCGGTCTTTATCGAAAATTTTAGGCAGGTAAGCTTCCGGCCATTTGCGGATGCCGGGTATCTGGCTGCCGTCTTCCGGCTGGCAGCCAACGATCTGGATGGCCGGATTCTGCGTTTTGAGGAAGGCCGAGGTGCCCATGATGGTACCGGTCGTTCCCATGCTGGAAACGAAGTGCGTGACTTTGCCGTCGGTGTCGCGCCAGATTTCCGGGCCGGTACCTTCATAGTGCGCAATCGGATTGTCCGGGTTGGCGAACTGGTCGAGGATGATGCCCTTGCCTTCATCGCGCATTTTCTCGGCGACGTCGCGGCACAACTCCATGCCGCCATCCTTGGGGGTCAGCACCAGTTCGGCACCGTAGGCGCGCATGCTCTGGCGGCGCTCGATGCTTTGATTCTCGGGCATGACCAGAATCATTCGGTAGCCCTTGATCGCGGCCGCCATGGCCAGCGCGATGCCGGTGTTGCCGGAAGTCGCCTCGATCAGCGTGTCGCCCGGCTTGATGTCACCGCGCGCTTCGGCATGAACGATCATTGACAGCGCTGGCCTGTCCTTGACCGAACCGGCCGGATTGTTGCCTTCAAGCTTGGCGAGAATGACGTTGTTGCGTTTGTCGTTATCGGCGCCCGGAATACGTACCAGACGAACCAGCGGGGTGTTTCCGACAAAATTCTGCAGGGTTTTATACATTTTTATGGAGCCACTCGATGTATTGGGAGACGCCCTCCTCAACCGTGGCCATCGGTGCAGCGTAACCGGCGTCGCGCAGGCGCGTCAGATCGGCCTGGGTGAACGCCTGATACTTGCCCTTCAGCGCCTCGGGGAAGGCGACGTATTCCAGCAAACCCTGTGCCCGCAATTCATCAAGCGATAGTGGTGCTTCGCTTTTTGCCCTCCGACAGCCGTTGACCGCAGCAACCGCGACATCGTTGAAGCTTTGCGCACGGCCGGAGCCCAAGTTGAAGATTCCGGATTTTTCTGGATGATCGAGGAAGTACAGATTGACCTTGGCGACATCGCCAACGAAAACGAAATCGCGCATCTGGCCGCCGTTGTCATAGCCGTGCGAACCCTCGAACAACTTGACCTTGCCGTCTGCCTTGAACTGGTTGTAGTTGTGGAAAGCCACCGACGCCATACGCCCCTTGTGTGTCTCGCGCGGGCCATAGACATTGAAGTAACGGAATCCGACGATCTGCGAGGACGGACTCTGTGCGAGCTTCTGGCGAACGATCTGGTCGAACAGGAACTTGGAGTAGCCGTAAACGTTGAGCGGCCCTTCGTACTGGCGCTCTTCCTTGAAGACATTGCTGGCGCCGTAGGTAGCGGCGCTGGAGGCATAGAGAAACTGGACATCCTGATCCAGACACCAGTCCAGCAGAATGGAGGAGTAACGGAAGTTGTTCTCCATCATGTACCGACCGTCAGTTTCCATGGTGTCCGAGCAGGCGCCCTCGTGGAAAATGGCATCGATCTCGCCGTCGAAATGTCCGGCCTGAATGCGCGCGATGAAATCGTTCTTGTCGATGTAATCGGCAATCTCGCAATCGATCAGGTTCTTGAACTTGTCAGCCTTGGTCAGGTTGTCGACCGCGATGATCTTCGTTACGCCGCGCTCGTTGAGCGCCTTGACGATATTGGAACCAATGAAGCCGGCAGCGCCGGTAACAACTGTGTACATGATTTTTCCTTACAGGGCTGCGGCAAGTTCTTCGCGGCTGACGACGGCAGTACCGAGTTTGCCGACAACGATACCGGCGGCGATGTTGGCGACACGAATGGCTTCGGCCCACTCGGCGCCGGCAGCGATCATGACGGCGAGCGTGGCAATCACGGTATCGCCAGCACCGGAGACATCGAATACTTCGCGCGCCAGGGCTGGCTGATGGTGGGTTTCATCGGCGAACAAGGTCATTCCTTCTTCGCTGCGGGTAACCAACAAGGCTTCGACGCCGAGTTCGCCGCGCAACTTGCGCGCCTTTGCCGCGAGTTCGTCGTCCGATGACCAGCGCCCGACAACCTCTTTAAGTTCCGAGCGGTTCGGTGTGATGACGGTGGCGCCGGCGTACTTGCCCCATTCGTCACCCTTGGGGTCGACGAGGACCGGCTTGTCGTAGGCTCGCGCGATGCGGATCATCTCGGCGATGTGCATCAGCCCGCCCTTGCCGTAGTCGGAAAGTACGACCACGTCAGACTGAACGACCCGGGTTTCAAAATCGGCCAGTTTGGCCTGCAGCACTTCGTGCGACGGCGTCGTCTCGAAATCGATGCGCAGTAGCTGTTGCTGACGGCCGATGACGCGCAGCTTCACCGTGGTATCAATCTCACGGTCAACATGCAAATTGGCATCAATTTGGTCCTCCTGAAGCAGGCGCTCCAGGGTGCGCCCGGCCTCGTCGTCCCCAACGACCGACAGCAAGGCCGAAACAGCGCCGAGCGAGGCTGCATTGCGAGCAACATTGGCCGCCCCGCCGAGACGCTCTTCCATGCGCTGAACCTTGACTACTGGCACCGGCGCCTCGGGCGAAATCCGGCTGACCTCGCCAAACCAATAGCGGTCGAGCATCACGTCGCCAACAACCAGCAGGCGAACCTGAGAAATCTTTTCCAGCATGCTGCCGCTCATTGATCAGCGCCCGATGGCGAAATATTCGATGCCCATGCTGCGCACGAATTTCGGATCGTAGAGGTTGCGGCCATCGAAGATCACCGGATTCCTGAGCGTTGCCTTGATGGCGTCGAAGTCCGGACTACGGAATTCCTTCCATTCAGTAACGATCAGCAGCGCATCGGCATCGGTCAGGGCGCCCATCGGGTTCTCGGCATAGTTCAGACGCGGGTCATCACCGAAAATGCGCTGCGTTTCATGCATGGCAACCGGATCGTAGGCCGTCACGGTGGCGCCTGCAGCAAAGAGGTCGGCGATCAACTCGCGACTCGGCGCTTCGCGCATGTCGTCGGTATTCGGCTTGAAGGCCAGCCCCCACAGGGCAAAACGCTTGCCCTTGAGGTCACCGAAGCGTGCCTTGAGCTTGCCGGTCAGCACGTGCTTCTGGGCATCGTTGGCTTCCTCGACGGCGGTCAGCACCTTGAGGGTGATATCGGCATCGTCCTTGGCCGTCGCGATGAGCGCCTTGACATCCTTGGGGAAGCAGGAGCCACCGTACCCGCAACCGGGATAAAGAAAGTGGTAGCCGATGCGCGGATCGGAACCAATGCCCTGACGGACCATTTCAATGTCAGCCCCGAGTACTTCAGCCAGATTGGCCAGTTCGTTCATGAAGCTGATGCGCGTCGCCAACATGGCGTTGGCGGCATACTTGGTCAGTTCGGCGCTCTTCACGTCGGTGATGATCAGGCGCTCATGGTTACGCTGGAACGGCGCGTAAAGGGCTCGCATGAGGTGGATGGCCTGCTCTTCTTCGGCGCCGACGACAATGCGATCAGGACGCATGAAGTCTTCGACAGCCGCCCCTTCCTTGAGAAACTCGGGATTGGAAACAACGCTGTAGGGAATATCGATACCCCGCTTGGCGAGTTCGTCGGCAATGGCCGCCTTGACCTTGGCACCGGTGCCAACCGGCACGGTGCTCTTGTCGACCACAACCTTGTAGTCGGTCATCAAACGGCCAATATTACGGGCCGCACCGAGCACATACTGAAGGTCGGCTGAACCGTCTTCGTCAGGCGGGGTACCGACGGCGATGAACTGGATCGTGCCGTGCAATACCGCTTTTTTAACGTCGGTCGTGAAGTGCAGGCGGCCAGCGGCAACATTGCGGCGGACCATCTCCTGCAAACCAGGTTCAAAGATCGGGATACCCCCCTCTTCGAGAATGCGGATTTTCTCGGGATCGACGTCCAAGCAAAGGACATCGTTACCCACTTCAGCCAGACAGGTGCCACTGACCAGACCGACGTAGCCGGTGCCGACAACGGTGATTTTCATAAGGCTTCCTACAAGGATTGATCGAATTCTTCACTGCGCCGCGGCGGATAGGTCTCCCAACCACCGCAGGCCGGACAACGCCAGTAAAACTGGCGGGCCTTGAAACCGCAATTATCGCATCGATAGCGCGACAGCCGTTTCGTGTAACCCTGGATAATGGTCCTCGCCAACTCGACATCCGGACGAACCTCCGACGCTACCAACGGTAAACGCGCGCTCATCAGCTTTTCCAGACCAAGCAAAGTGGGATTGCGTTGCAACTCTGCACGCACCAGGCGATACGCCGCTTCAACACCTTCGCTTTCAAGAATCAGCTGATAGACCACCTCAAGCAGGTCGAGCGAGGGATAACGCTCAAGATAACCGCTCAGCAGCGCAATGCCCTCACCCGGCCGTTCAAGCTTTCGGTAGGCTTCAAGCAGCCGCTGGGCAACCAGCGCCAGATAAGCTGGGTCCTGTTGCTCTATCCGCTGCCATGCTTCGATAGCACCGTTTAGATCAACCTCCTGCATCAACAAATCCCCTTGCAGAAGACTGGCCCGCACGCACTTGCGATTCTCCTGGGTAGCGACCTCAAGGTATTCACGCGCCGAATCCGGGCGAGAACGCATGATTTCGTTGGCGGCCAGTTCGCAGTAGTACTCAGCGATATCGCGATGCGAGGCGACATCGGGTAGTTCACGGGCGATCTGGATGGCCTTCAGCCACTCTTTTTCGACCTGATAAATCTCCAGAAGATTGCGCTTGGCCTCTTCCTCAAAATCGGTTCCCAATAATTTATTGAATATCTCTTCAGCCCGGTCGAGCAGGCCTGCCTTCAGATAATCCTGCCCCAGCTCCGACAGCGCCTGCAGACGCACCTTGTCGTCGAGATCAGGCAAATCGATGAGGTTCTGGTGCATGCGTATCGCACGCTCCGTTTCGCCGCGCCGACGAAATAGGTTCCCGAGGGCGAAATGCAGCTCGACTGTCTGCGAATCGACCTTGGCAACTTCGAGAAAGGAGTCAATGGCCTTGTCCGGTTGCTCATTGAGCAGAAAATTCAGCCCCTGAAAATAGGAACGAGGCAAGGTGCGCGACTCATGCACGACCTGCTGCATATCAACGCGTGCGGCAATCCAGCCCAAGGCAAAAAAGGCGGGGATCAGCAGTAGCTGCCAGTATTCGAATAATTCGTTCATGCGTTTGGCGGCACATCCGGGACCAGCAAAGCGGGCTTTTGCACGGCCTCACTCTTCAGGCGGGAGATTTCACGGCGCTGCCGGAAAATAACACCAAGCAACGAGAGCGCGCCAAGTATCACACCACCGATAAAGAAGACCAGCAAGGCGATCACCAAAGGCGTCTGCCAGACAATTCCTGGCAGAAGACGAAGGCTTGCCGGATCGGTATTCTGGGTCGCGAAAACAACCAGAAAAACAAAAATAATGGCCCGTATGGCCCAAGTCAGTGCTGTCATGACATTCAATAAAAAAGGGCAGTGAAATCATTCACTGCCCTGAATCTACCACATCGGGCCAAGCCCGAGGTCAGATCGCCTGATCGACCCTTTCGCGCAATTCTTTTCCAGCCTTGAAGTGGGGAA
>PHCF01000099.1 GCA_002842145.1 Betaproteobacteria bacterium HGW-Betaproteobacteria-6
GAAGAGCATTTGGTTGAGGCTGAGCATGACGCCGCTGCGGGTGTAGTCGCGGTCGGCGGCGGTGGGTTGGCGCAGGCTTTCGCGGCCGGCGCCGGCGGTCAGGTCAACGCGCGGGTAGTAGCCGCCGCGGGCAACGCCGGTCTCTTCGTCTGCCGCCCGGTAGGCGTGCCATTTCGAGGTGACTTCCGGACTGTTCAGAATCGCCCGCTGGGCTACTTCTTTTAGCGTGGCGGGCGCTGGAGCGCCGCTCGGGAACGAGCCTGCAGCGCAAACAAGTACAGGAAATGCTGCGGTCAACAGTAACGAAAGGACTTTTTTTGCTGCCATGGGGGATAATCCAGAAAGGTTTTGGCCGGATTATAGAGATTCGCCTCCCGGCAACTGTGAAATATCCGACGTTTCCTACCCGAATATTCAATGACTTGACGCATCCATTGCCTTTAAAAGCTCCGCTGCTTCGCTTCCTGGCCATTGTCGTCGCCTTCAGCACGCTTTCGTTGAGCGGAGTGCAGTTCGCCCGTGGCGTGGACTTCGACCAGTTGGAACAGGCTCTGGTCAGCCGCTTTGGCACCGGCCGACTGCCCTTGTTGCGCGACTGGCAACAGATGCTGGGCGAAGGGCACAAGGTCACGGAAGCCGAGCGGTTGCGACGAGTCAATGACTTCATCAATCAGCGCATTGCCTTCGATGACGACAGATCGGTGTGGGGCCAGAGCGATTACTGGGCAACGCCAAGCGAAACAATCGGACAGGCTCGCGGTGACTGCGAGGACATCTCGATTGCCAAGTATTACTCGCTGATCAACCTCGGCATCCCGGTCGACAAGCTTCGACTGGTTTACGTCAAGGCCGCGCTGACCGGCCCGGCGGGCACCTTCCTTCAGGCCCACATGGTGCTGGCTTATTACGCCAAACCGACGGCTGATCCGCTCGTCCTCGACAACCTGAATCCCCAGATTCTGCCAGCCTCCCGGCGCAGCGATCTTTCACCCATTTTCAGTTTCAACAGCGCGGGGCTGTGGCAGGGCACCGGCAACAACGCCAGCAAGAGCAATCTTTCACGCTGGCAGGATTTGCTGGCCCGGGCGCGCGCTGAAGGCTTCCAGTGAGGTAATCGACATGTCTTTATTCCGACAGCTCTGGCTCGCGGTCATCGCCAGTACCGTTATCGCTTTTGCCGGCAGCTTCATCGTCAGCACCCTGACGGCTCGCCACTATCTGGAGCGCCAACTGGCCATCAAGAACAATGACAACGCGGCCACCCTGGCACTGGCCATGTCGCAACTGGACAAGGATCCGGTGACGGTTGAGCTACAGGTCGCGGCCGTTTTCGACAGCGGCCAGTACGCGAAGGTCCGCCTGATCTCCCCTAACGGCCAGACAATGGTCGAAAAGGCCAGCCCGCTCGATGCCGGCAACGTGCCCAACTGGTTCATCCGCCTTTTCCCGATTGATTCACAGCCGGGGCAGGCTCAGGTTTCTTCCGGCTGGAACCAGTTCGGGACCATTGAGCTGGTCAGCCACAGCCATTTTGCTTACGACGAACTCTGGCACGGCGCCCTCAAGCTGCTCGGCTGGTTTGCCATTGGCGGCGGCCTGATGGGTTTGCTCGGCATGCAGTTCCTGCGCGGCATCCGCCGCCCGCTCGATGCGGTCGTCGGACAGGCACAAGCCATCAGCGAACGGCGCTTCATTACGATCAGCGAGCCATCCCCCCCCGAGTTGAAAAGCTTGGCCAGCGCGATGAATGCCATGGTCGATCGCCTCAAGGCGATGTTTGCCGAAGAGGCTACCCGCCTCGAACAGGTGCGTCGGGAGGCGAACCTCGACAGCCTGACCGGCCTGGCCAACCGCGACTATTTCATGAACCAGCTCGCCGCCGCGCTCAGTGACGACGATGCCCCCACCTCCGGCTCGCTGGTTCTGCTCCGCCTGGCCGACCTGGCTGGCATCAACAAAAGGGCCGGACGCGAAACGGCTGACGAGGTGTTGCGCCGCATCGGCAGCACGATGAACGGACTGACTGCAGAAAAGCCGAATGCCGCTGCCGCCCGCCTAAACGGTGCGGACTTCGCGCTGCTCCTGCCCGGCGTCCATGATGCGGCTCCGTATGCCGAGATCCTGCTGCATGCGCTCAGCGACCTGGTTGCCGCCGGGCAAATCGACGGGGAGCGAACCGGTTACGTGGCGAGCGGCATTTATCTGCACGGCCAGGGGATCACCAATGTCCTCGCCCGCGTCGACGCTGCGCTGGCCTCGGCTGAAGCGCAGAGCGGGCTGGCCTGGTGCCGCGCCGAGAACACCAGCGAGGAACACGCCACCTCGAATGCCGACTGGAAAAAATTGCTCGATGGCGCCATCCAGACCCAGCGCCTGCGCCTGATCGACTTCCCGGTTGCAGGCAACACCGGGCAGTTGCTCCACTTCGAATGTCCCCTTCGCCTGCAGGCCACCGAAAACGGGGAATGGCTGGCGGCCGGCAGTTTCATGCCCATGGCCTCGCGTCTGTCGATGACCACCGAACTTGACCTTGCCGCCGTCCGCCTGGCGCTTGAGCGCGTTGCTGCCGGCGCGCCTGCCGTTGCGGTCAACCTGTCCGGAGAGTCAATTATGGACGCGGCTTTCCGCGCCCGATTGTTTGCTCAAATCGCCGCCCGCAAGGATCTGGCTCCCCGCCTTTGGCTGGAGGTATCGGAAATCGGCGCCTTCCAGCATTTCGATGCGTTTCATGCCTTCTGCGACGCCCTGCGTCCGCTCGGCTGCCGTCTCGGCATCGAGCACTTCGGTCGCCAGTTCAGCGAAATCGGCCGCCTGCACGGTATCGGCCTCGATTATCTCAAGGTCGATGGCAGCTTCATCCGGGCCATCGATACCCAAACTGGCAACCAGGCTTTCATCAAAGGGCTGTGCAGCATCGCGCACAATATCGGCCTGACCGTCATCGCCGAAGGCGTCCAGACGGCCGAAGAACTGGCCATCCTGCCTGAACTGGGCTTCGATGGCGCAACCGGCCCCGCCGTCCCGAGGAATTGAACGATGAGCACCGAAATCGAACTTAAGCTTCAACTCAGCCCGAAAGCCGCGCGCAAACTGGTTGATCATCCGCTGCTCGCCAACATCCAGGCGCAGAAACTGCATTTGCTGAACACCTATTTCGACACCCCGACACTCGAGCTTCATGCCCGGCGCGTTGCCCTGCGTTTCCGCAAAAAGGGATGGCAATGGCTGTGCACCGTCAAATCGGCAGAACCGGCCAGCGGCGGACTGGCCATGCGCAGCGAATGGGAAGCACCGGCCACACCCGGCATCTTCAACTTCAGTCATGTGGACGCCGACGATTTTCGCGACTTTCTCGAGCAACGCGTCAGTCAGTTCGAGCCCATTTTCACCACCGATTTTCGCCGTCAAGTCTGGTGCGTGCCGTTTGGCGAATCGCTCATCGAACTCGCCATCGACCGCGGCCAGATCGAAAGCCGCGGGCAACGAACGCCAATCTGCGAAATCGAGCTCGAACTGCTCTCCGGCAAGGTCGACGACATCTTCAACCTCACCCGCCAGCTTCAGAAAGACCTCGATCTCTACCCCGCCATCGCCAGCAAGGCCGAACGCGGCTACGCCCTGTTTCTCAACGAACCGCTGCGCCCATTCAAAAGCAAACCGGTGCCAATCAACGAGCAGCAGACGCCCATCAAAGCCTTTCGCAGCATTGCACTGGGCTGCCTGGAACATTTCCAGCGCAACGAAAAAGGGCTGTTGACGGGCGGTGAAGCGGAATTCATCCACCAAGCCCGCGTTGCGCTGCGCCGACTGCGCTCGGCGATCAAGCTCTTCGCCCCGGTGCTTCCCCCCGAATTCGTCGCAGCCTATGGCCAAACCTGGCAAACGCTGGCCGGCGCCCTCGGCGACACGCGCAACTGGGATGTCTTTCTCGAAGAAACCCTGCCCCCCATCGCCGAAGCCTTCCCGGAAAACCGCGACCTCAAGCGCCTGCGCAAAGCCGCACAACGCCGCGCCAGTAGCGCCCGAAAATCCGTCATCGGCCTGCTCGCCGTCAAGGAATACCCGCGCCTGCTGCTCGAATTCACCGCCGCTGTTTACACCTTGGGCGACACCCTACCACTGCCGATCAAGGACTTCGCCCAACAGCAAATTCGCAGCCACGCCAGGAAAGCCCGCCGCATGGCCAGCCGGCACGCCGAACTCAGCCCGGAGGAACGCCACAAGATGCGCATCGCCTTCAAAAAGCTGCGCTACACGCTGGAGTTCTTCGCCCCCCTGCTTCCCCCGAGGAAACTCAAACCCTATCTCGCCGCGCTATCGCAACTACAGGACGAACTCGGCCTCATCAACGACCACGTCACAGCCGAAATGCTCATCGCCGAAGCCCTGGATGGACGCCCCATCGGCCCGATCCACGGCTGGATTTCCGGGAGACACGCCCTGCTGGTCAGTGAGTTACCGGAAGTGCTGCAAACCTGGTTGGCACAAAGGGCTCCGTGAATCAGACATAGCCGAGCATGATTTGAAAACTGGTCGAATTTCCCGGTTGACCGTACCAACGACCTTGCCCAAAAGAAAACAGAGCAAACTCGCTTGTTGCACTTAGGTATTGCAATCAGCGAAGAGCGCAGCCTTTCCAGTTCACAGCAACGTATTTGGAATTTGCCGTTGAAAGCTCTGACCAATGAGCGAACAGCTTCTTCTTGTAGTCCTCTGGCGAGGCTCGGCAAAGTGCACTTAGCCAAAATCTGGCACGCTCAGATTGCCCATCTAGCGCAAGATTTTGCGCAAGTCGAAAATACATGAATGGACTGGGCGTAGACACCACGACTCCCTTCATCCACTGATATTTCGCTTCAGTCAACGGGGAAAGGGGCTCCGCGTTAGCAAATTCCAATCTGTCCCGCCATTGTGTGAGCACGAATAGGCTAGGCAGGTCATCAAGCTGCTTCAGCTGCCCCTTATTTCCATAGCGGATTGTGTGCACTGTTCGCTCGACCTCAAAACAATCGCGAATAGTCAAAGCCAGAAGACCAGCGGTTAGAACAAGCGCTGGAACCACGAATAGTTTCCGGACGGACAGCAGGACCAACAATCCCGATTTTTGGGACAGAACCCCCAAGATCAATCCGAATGGAAGCAAAAAATAGGCGTAATGCAGAGGTAGCTCTAGCTGCGCATGGACAAACAGCACCCAAAATGCAGCAAATGGAAAAATGAAATTAGGTGCTCGAATATTGCGAAAAAATTGCCAAAATTGTGCGGCAAAAAATACCAATAACAAGCCCCCAAGAAGCACGCCATTGTTCAGCAATAACTCGATAAATATATTGTGCGAGTGGCTAAGTGCTCCGCCAAAATCCGGAAGGCCCTCCGCAGCCAAATATGCCTCCTGAGCTTGCCCCCAACCGTATCCAAAATAAGGACGCTGAATCAGCAAATCCACAGACTCTCGCCAAATAGCTATTCGGTAGGCATCATACAAACCCCGGCTAACCGTTTCTTGGGAACGAAATAACTCATTCAAAATGGGGATTGAAAAATGGGCGAGAACTGAATAAGCGGCAAATCCGACAAGAACAAGTGTCAAGTATTTCGGTCGCTGAATCCGCCAGAAAACAGCGAATCCAATCAGGAGAGCCAGCATATTCAACCAAGCTGTCCTTGATTCCGTCAGTTGAACCCCGAAAAGCAACCACAAAACTAACAACACAGAGACAAGAGCCCCAAGCTTTTCATTTGCATATGCCCAAGCAACGCCTATTACTCCAAGTAAAAGCAAGCTGGCCAGCATGTTGGGTTGATTCAAATTCGCGGAAAACCGCCCCCGCCCTCCGTTTAACACCCATATGTCCAAATCACCAATCTGCAGCAACTGACAAACCTGCAGAGCGACGGAAACGACACTTGCAATCGTGATCGCCAGAAACAAGAAGTCCATGGTCTCGCCTGGCGCGCGACGTTCCCAGTTCCACCCGACACTGATGGCCAGCGAAAAACCCAGCAAATAAATGGAGTTAATCCACGCGGTGCCAAATGAATGAATCTCCCCAGCCAAAAATTGCCCCCATGGCAATAGCGCCATGAATACCGCCACGATTGAGGCAATGGGCAACTCGACCCGGAAAGGCGCCCGCAATAAGACAACGCTGGCAACCAACAGCAGAACGATTGCCAGCCAAGATTCGGATTGAAATGTAGTCCATGGCTGGTTGTGGTTAGGCAGCAACCAAGCCAGAGCCAATAGAACAGACAGCAACAACGTCAAAATAGGAGGAAGCAACCTACCGCTTATTTGAGCCACGCAATTATTCCCTTGCCCCAGAGGCGCTCCATAAGACTTGGCACGCAATCAAACGGAATTGATCACATGTGCGTTTTCAGCCAACCAAAATCTCTTGAGTTCTTATCAGCCGATGCAAAAAGGCCGGGATATACCCGGCCCTTCAAATAAATCCATTGACGATATTAGTTGAGTGCGCAGGAACCATTGCTGGTCTGGCAAGTAACCGTCTTGGTACCCGGCGCCTTGGCAGTTGCCGTCCAAGAGGCAGCGACACCACTAACGGTGGTCGGAAGGGTCCATCCAATTTGGCATGCACTCGGAGTCATGGAGGGCAGCAGAGCATTGTCATTGTTTGCAATAGCAGCAACAACACCGTTGGAGGCAGATTTGGCTTCAGACAAGCAGGCGTTATTGGCAGACTTTTCAGTATAGGCCCGGTACTGCGGCAGAGCGATGGCAGCCAGAATACCGATGATGGCGACAACGATCATGAGTTCGATCAGGGTAAAACCTTTTTGCACGTTCTTCATTTGAATCTCCTTTTAGTGACAAGGCGGGAAAGCCGCTGAGTTACCTATAACAGTTTCCGTGCCAGGCCTTAAAACCGGGCATGTGCTTCAGCCTGATTTCCACAAATCCGTTGCCATTCATGGCGTTGGTGATTTTTGTTGCTAGCTGGGAAATAACGAAGCATCCAAACAGGCTGCAAGACATGACAATTTTCGTCACCCAAGGTGGACATAATGCGGCATGCATTACGATTGCAGGTAGCAAAAATATGGCAAATACAATATTTGCCAGGCACCCAAAAGAAGAGTCAGCAGTCAACTTGGTTGTTTTTCAGGAAGGCGCTGGCGTACCGCCGGTATACCTCCCTGCTGATGAAAACTTCGTACAGCGCGGGATCGATATGGCTGTTCAGGCTGAAGCCCTCCAGAACGGCCAGTGCCTCCGACAGTTTCATGCCTTCCTTGTACGGTCGGTCCTTGGCGGTGAGCGCCTCGAATATGTCGGCAATGCCCATGATCCTGGCCTGCCAGCTCATGTCTTCGCGCTTGAGGCCTCTGGGGTAACCTTTGCCGTCCATGCGTTCGTGGTGGCCGCCGGCGTATTCGGGGACGTTTTTGAGGTGTCGCGGCCACGGTAGCTGTTCGAGCATCTTGATGGTGGCGACGATGTGGTGGTTGATGATGTCGCGCTCGGCGTGAGTCAGGGTGCCGGAGCGGATGGTCAGGTTCTCTAGTTCATCCTCGCTGAGGAACGGGACATCCTCGCCGTCGGCGTTGCGCCAGCGATATTCGGTGGCGATGCGCCGGACGTGTGCGATATCTTCGTCGCGCATATTTTCGCAGCCAATATTGGCGCGATGGAGAATCCCACGGTCAACCGACATTTTTTGGCAAAAATCAAAACACTCGCGCTCAGCTTCCGCGGGGTCTACGCCTTCGGCGATGCTTTTCCATTTTCGAACTTCGGCATCGCGCTTCACCACTTCAAAACGCATGTCGATGAGATCGATTCGGTCGTAAATGGTTTGCAGCTTGGTGGCCTTGTCGACGATGTGCACCGGCGTCGTGACCTTGCCACAATCGTGGAGCAGCGCGGCGATGCGCAGTTCGTACCGATCCTGGTCGGTCAGTTTGAAATCGGCGAGTGGGCCTTCGCGGGTGGCGTCGGCGGCTTCGGCGAGCATCATGGTCAGTTCCGGCACGCGCTGGCAGTGGCCGCCGGTGTAGGGCGATTTTTCGTCGATGGCGAGGTTGATGAGTTTGACGAAGGACTCGAAAAGCGCTTCGAGTTGCTCGACGAGTTGCCGATTGCTCAGTACGATGGCAGCCTGCGAGGCAAGCGATTCTGCGAGGCGCTGGTCTGCCTGGGAGAAAGCGCTGACAGCACCATCTGTCGGGCTGAGCGCGTTGATCAGTTGCAGCACGCCGATGACCTCGCCCTCGTGATCCTTCATCGGCACGGTCAGGAAGGATTGCGAGCGATAACCAGTGCGCGCGTCGAATTCACGCGTGCCGGAAAAATCGAAGCCTTCGGCGCAGTAGGCGTCGGCGATATTCACGGTCTTGCCCGCGATGGCTGCATAGGCGGCGACCATGCGGTCGTTGGGTGTTCCGTCACCGATGTAAAGCGGCAGGTCAGGAAACTTGCCCGAGACTAGCTGACCGCCGGAGCCGCCAAAGGCGAGGTTCAGCGAATCGGTGCGGACTATTTCGAAATGCAGGTGGGACTTGTCGTCCGACAGCAGATAGAGCGTGCCGCCGTCAGCACGAGTGATCTGCTTGGCGGCGATGACGATCTTTTCGAGGAGAAGCTTGATGTTGCGCTCGCTGGACAACGAGGCGCCGATGTCGTTGAGCTGTTCCAGGCGGAGAAAGAGGTCGTCCTGGGTGTGCATGGGGCGGGGTCAGAACGCGATGACCTGATCGTTGCGGAGCATGCCGGGCGAGAAAGCCCAGAGACAGCGGTCGATTTCCTGCATGGTGGTCTCGACCTGCCCCGGCTTGAGGTGCGAGATATGAATCTGGCACGAGCGGGTCAATTTGCTCAGTTGATCGGCCAGCCCTTCCGGCCAGTAATGCCTGGATAGCTCGGCCAATTGCCACTCATGGTTGGGGAACGCGCATTCGACTATCAGGTGACTCAAATTCGGAATCGCATTGACGGCCTGCCAGAAAGCTTCGCATGGGCCAGTATCGCCGGAAAACACCAGGCTGGCAGCGCCGGAGTCGAGGCGGTAGCCAACGGCGGGAACGGTGTGATCGGCCGGCAAGGCAGAAATCTGTCGACGGTCCAGTGTGACTGTCTCGGCCAAGTCAATTTCTCGATAGTGCATGAAGGGCTTCTCGGCCGATGGCACGACTGAGAAATCCGGCCAGATCGCCCAATTGAAAATATGCAGACGCAGGCTGTCGAGGACAGCTTTGGTGGCATAAACAGTCAGCGGCCTGTCGCGGCGGTCGGCGATGGTATCGATCATCATCGGCAAGGCAGCGATGTGGTCGAGGTGAGCATGGGTAAGAAACACGTGGTCGATGGCGGCCAATTCGGCAATCGACAATTCGCCGACGCCGGTGCCTGCATCAATCAGGATGTCGTGGTCGATGAGAAACGAGGTGGTTCTCTGGTGCCTGCCGCCGATGCCGCCACTGCAGCCGAGTACGCGAAGCTTCATGCTTGTTGGGCCTGCCGAAATGTTGGGCCGCCTTCGGATCCGCCGGTGGCTGGCCGCTGGTGATTGTAACCTTCCGATTCCGAAACAACCCGACTGACGGCCAAAAAACCGTTGTTTTCAGTGCCTCAGGAAGAATTCCATCTTGATTCCAGCAATCTCGATGACATCATGGTCGCTCAGCGGAACGGCCTGCGCATCGAGCGCCTTGCCGTTGACGATGGGAAACTGGCGCCCTTCGACATGGGTGATGAAATAGCCATGCGGTCGCTTGGCGATGACAGCTACCTGCATACCGGGCTTGCCGAGTGTGGTCAGGGTCTTGCTCAGTTCCAGCTCCTTGCCGGCATTCGGTCCGTTGAGCAGCTGGATGGCGGCCGCCATGCCCGGTACCGGCGCCTTGGGCTGGGAAGCCAAGCCGATACTCGATCGCGTCGCACTTGCGGTGGGTTCCAGTTGCAGTTCGGAGGGCAGCCTGAGCGCCCCCGAACGGATGGCCGAAGTTCTTTCGAAATCGCTGGCGGCGGCGCCGGCCTGCAGATCGGCCATGTACTTCAGCTTGTATTTGCCGAGTTCGATGATGTCGTTGTTGCGCAGAAAGTGCTTCTTGATCGGCTGGCCATTGACCAACGTACCGTTGGTACTGTTCAAGTCTTCAAGAAAGGAGTCGGCGAGGATGGTCACGACGACCGCATGCTCACCCGAGATCGCAAGGTTGTCGATCTGGATGTCGTTCTGCGGCTTGCGACCGATGGTCAGACGCTCCTGATTGAGTTGAATTTCCTTGAGCACCAAGCCATCCATCGAGAGGATCAGTTTTGCCATCTTGCCTTCCCCATATCACTGCAAACGGGTCAGTAGCCGCTGCCACCAACCCTTTGGCGATGCGAAATCGCCGACAACCTTGATCAGAATTTCTTGATCTTCGATCATGTCGTTCAATCCGTCCGAGCAAAGCAACACGACATCTCCCGGACGAACATCGTAATCATGGACCTCCACCTTGACCTCGGGATCGACGCCAAGGGCTCGCGTCACCAAGTTCCTGTTTTCTGCATAGCGCGCCTGTTCGGCGGTAATCATGCCATTATCAAGCTGTTCCTGTAAGAGGGAATGATCCCTTGTCAGTTGCTCGAAACATTCGCCACGCAAGCGATAGAGGCGCGAGTCGCCGATGTGCGCGACACTCATCCGGTTGTTGTAAAACCACGCCATAACCAGCGTCGTCCCCATCCCCGTATATTGCGGACAGCTTTGCGCCGCATTGTAGATAGCCAGATTGGCCGCCTTCACCTCATTGACGATATGCGCCTCGACGACAGCCGCATCGTGCAGCCCGCGCGCCAGAACAGTGGGGGAATTGATGACCCCGGCGACATCCTCGGCCAGGCGCGTCGTCGCCAGGCCGCTGGCCACTTCGCCGGCGTTGTAACCCCCCATGCCATCGGCCAGGATGGCCACGCCAAGACCGGCATCCGCGTAGATGGCATCTTCGTTGTGCGAACGGATCATGCCCGGATCGGTACGCGTCACGATTTCCAGGGCATCGGCGAGTTTCATTGAGCCGCCCCGGAGAACCAGCCAGCAGACAATACCTGTTCTTCCACGCGCGACAGCTGCGGAGCGAATCGCCCCCCGAGACTCGGTCCTGCCGTTTTCAACGCTGCCCCGAACATTCATCCTCCGCCGATGGCTGCGCCCCAATCGATTTGGAGACACAAAACCGTGACATTCTTACCTTTCGCAGGCTTTCGGTCAAACCTCATTCCAACGGGATCACCTGCCCCAAGCCGCTTGCCTCGGCCGCCGACAGCACCCGCAACGCCACGGCAAGATCCTGGATGGCCATACCCTGCGACTCGAAGAGGGTAATCTGCTCCCCGGCGCCCCGCCCGACATGGCGACCGACGATCACCTCGCCCAGTTCGACGAGTTGCCGTGCGTGCAACCGTCCTTTCTCCAGCAAGGGCAGCAAATCGCCTGCCTCAGCCAGCGCTGTGGGAACGGCATCGACCGCAACCAGATCGCAACGCCTGACCACGGCTTCCGACAACTCCTGCCGTATCAGCGAATTGGACCCGGCGGCGTTGATATGCACCCCGGCCTCGAGCCAGGAGGCGTCGAACAGGGGCTGCGCCGCCGTTGTCACCGTCCCGATCAGATCGCTCCCGCGCACGGTCTCCTCTGCACTTTCAGCCGGCTCGACGGCGACCCCTGTCGCTTCACTCATACGCCGGCAAAAATTCTCAAGTTTGTCGGCTTTTCGGCTGAACACCTTGACCCGCTCCAACGGCAAGGTCGCGCATATCGCCCGGACGTGCCCCTCGGCCTGCCAGCCGGAGCCGAACACGCCAGCCACCGTAGCATCTGGCCGCGCCAGCCAGCGGGCCGCCACGCCGCTCGCCGCGCCGGTGCGGATCATGCCCAGATAGTCGGCCTCGATGACGGCCTTGAGGCACCCGGTCGCAGCGTCGAACAGATGGACCAAGAAACGATTACCGCTCTTGTTGCTGGTATAAGCCTTGTAGCCGATCACACCTTGAGCCGGGAGCGCCCCCTGCAGAATATGTAGCACCGTCTGCGGCAGGCGGCTGCGCGCCCGCGGCGTATCGATGGCGAGGCCGTTGGCCAGATCGCGATGTGCCGACTCAACGGCTTCGATTGCCATTTCAACGGTCAACACCGTTTTTACGTCATTTTCAGAAAGAAACAAGGCCACGATTTTCCCCTAAACGATGGTGACATCCTGCCTGGCAAGAATCCGCTTTTCCAGCCAGCGACCGACGATCACAACCAGCAGCGCACCGACAACGCCAGCCACCTTGGCCGACCATGCCGGTAGTTGCGGCAGGATGGCAGTGACGCCCGGATCGGAAAAAAGCATCTGTCCGGCAACGTAGCCAAGCAAAGCGGCACCAAGCAGGACAATGGAGGGAAAACGCTCCATCCAATGCAGGATCAGCTGGCTGGACCAGACAATCAGCGGGATGCTGACAGCCAGCCCGAAGAGGAGCAACAGCAGGCTGCCATGGGCGGCGCCGGCAACGGCAATGACATTGTCCAGACTCATGACGAAGTCGGCCACGACGATAGTTTTTACCGCGCCCCAAAGATTTGCCGAAGATGCGATGTCGTGCCCCTCCTCATCCTCCGGCAACATCAGCTTGACGGCAATCCAGAGCAACAGCAGACCACCGACCAACTTGAGCCACGGCAGGTTCATGACCAGCGCGGCAAACACCGTCAATATGACGCGCAGGCTGACCGCTCCGAGCACGCCCCAGAAAATGCCCATCTTGCGCTGCTCAGGCGACAGGTTGCGGCAAGCCAGGGCAATGACCACGGCGTTGTCACCGGAAAGCACAATGTCGATCAGGACGATCTGGCCGACGGCAATCCAGAAAACGGCAGAGGTGAGGTCAAGTTCCATGAAAACCAGGCGAAAAAAAGGCGGACACAAGGCCCGCCTTTTTGGTTGAGCTAGGCTCGAATTTTACAGCAAGGCCTTGAGCAGCTTGGCCATTTCGGACGGGTTGCGCGTCACGGTGAAACCACACTCTTCCATGATGGCGAGCTTGGCATCAGCCGTGTCGGCGCCGCCGGAGATCAACGCACCGGCATGGCCCATACGCTTGCCGGCCGGCGCGGTAACACCAGCGATGAAGCCGACGATCGGCTTCTTCATGTTGGCCTTGCACCACTGTGCAGCTTCAGCTTCGTCAGGACCGCCGATTTCGCCGATCATGATGACGGCATCGGTATCCGGATCGTCGTTGAAGGCCTTCATGACGTCGATGTGCTTCAAACCGTTGATCGGGTCACCACCGATACCGACGGCAGACGACTGGCCCAAACCGATTTCGGTCAGCTGGCCGACGGCTTCGTAGGTCAGGGTGCCGGAACGGGAAACGACGCCGATACGACCCTTGCGGTGGATGTGACCCGGCATGATGCCGATCTTCACTTCGTCCGGGGTGATCAGGCCGGGGCAGTTCGGGCCGAGCAGC
>PHCF01000100.1 GCA_002842145.1 Betaproteobacteria bacterium HGW-Betaproteobacteria-6
AATGGCGCCGGGCATGGTGTCGTTGGCGATGACATCGGCCATCGCGGCCAGCGCCGTGGCGGTATCGCCGTTGAGCGTCGCCGCCTCGGCCAGCAGGCGTTTGCGCAGATAGTTGCGGGGCGTCTTTTTGGCTATGTCGTCGAGGATTTGTTGTGCCTCGGCATGCTCGCCCTGGGCCATGCAGATGCTCGCCTTGAGATCGCCGGCATCGAAAAAGTGCGGCGTGCTGGCGACCACCCGGTCGATTTCCTCGCGGGCTTCCTGCAGGCGGTTCTGTTTTTGCAGCGAACGGGCGACGCCAGCTCTGGCCCACGGGAATTCGTAGTTTTCGAGAATGCTGCGGTAGGCGGTTTCGGCCGATTTGACGTCGCCGCAGGCGAGATAGACCTCGGCCCGCTGACGCAGGATTTCGAAACGGTAAGGCCGCCCGGCCTCGCTGTCGCGGGCGGCTTCCAGAATAGCCAGGGCGTTGGCGTACTCCTGCTTGCGTTTTTCCTTGTAGTAGGCGGCAAAGAACAGCTTCTTGGCGACGATGCGCTCGAGGCGCAAGAGCAGCTTGTCCGGCGAAAACGGTTTGATGATGTAATCATCGGGAATCAGTTCGACGGCGGAAACGACCTGTTCGTAGGACTGTTCGCCGGTGACCATCATGAAAATGGTTTCATCGGGCAGCAGGTTGAAGCGCCGCAACTCTTCCAGCAATTGCTGGCCGGAACGTCCATCGCCGAGCACGTAGTCGCAGAGGATGATGTCCGGCATGTTGTTGCGGATACGGAAGATGGCATCCTGATAATTGCTGGCGAACTCGACGGCAAAAGCCCCCAGCTGCTGAGCGACGGTGCGCAGCGCATCGCGCGCCTGAGCCTGATCGTCGACGACGAGAAATCGCTTTTTGCTGTAATCGGTCATTATGGCAAGCGAAGTTCAAAGCGGGCGCCGCCCAGAGGCCCCTGGTTGCTCAACAGCAGGTTGCCCTGGCGTCCGTGCCGGTGGTGGAGCCGGGCCAGGCGCTCGGCCACCATGAGGCCGGTACCGGTTGCCGGGGGGAGCGTGGCGAAGCCCGGGCCGTCGTCGTCGACCCGCAGGCAAAGCCAGCCATCGTCGGTGCTGGCGCTGACCTGCACCGCCTTGCCGGCGAAACGGCCAGCATTTTGCACGGCGTTGTTGAGCATGTCGGTGACCAGGTCGCGGTCGAGCGGCCATTCGTCGAAGACCTGGCAATCGATGTTCAGGTCGATGCCGCGTTCAGCCAGATGCTTTCTCTGGGCGAGCATGACTTCGTCGCAAACGTCGCCGACGATGGTCGGGGTGATGGAAGCCGCGGCGTCATGGCGCATCAGGTGGTAGGCGGTCAGTGTGCGCGACAGCCGGTTGGCGGCCGCTTCGATGGCGTAGCGCGCCTCGCCCATGGGAATGCCGTGCGCCGCTTCAGCGGCGGAAATGATCGATTCGGCGATGAATAGCTGGTTCTTGGCGTCGTGGATGCCGGAGGCCAGGATATCCAATAGTTTGTGCATGCGTTGTCTCCACTTTTTTAGTGAAGCATAGCGTGTTCAGCCCGTCGAGCGGAGTGTATAGGCCAAACAAAGGCGCAGCGGAATCGCGGCGGCGGTGAACAGATCGGTCAGTTCGCTGGTGCTCAGCGTGGCTGGCATGACGCTGACCCGGCCGTTGCCGACTTCGAAAACCGGGGTTTCGAGCAGCGACCGACGGGCCGACTCGAGGGCGCTGATCGTCTCGCCGTCCAGATTGGTGCTGGCCAGCACGAGAAAATGAATGGCCGGGGCCGGGGCGTTGAGCAGCGGGTCGTTATCGGCCGAGCGCGGCAGCGGCGTGCTGCGCACGCGGGTGTCTTCCTCGATGCGCCAGGGCCAGATGTAAATGCCCGCGGTGTCGTCCGGCCGGCTGATGCTGACGGGTAGGGTGGCGTGCCCGGCGATGACTTCGCGCAGGGCGGTGAGGCGGGTAAAAAGGGGCATGGCGTTCTCCTGAACGTGCCGGGTGGCTGTTCAGGCTAGCACAGCGCGGCTTGCTTGGCCGGGCTGTTTCAGGCTCAGCGGCAGGCCGGCGGCAACCAGGGTGACCTGATCGCAAACGGCGGCGACGCGCTGGTTGAGGCGACCCTGTTCGTCGGCGAACAGGCGCGATATGGGGTGCATCGGGACGATGCCCCAGCCGACTTCGTTGGAGACGAGAATGATGTGGCCGGGCAGTTGCGGCAGGAGGTCGATCAGCCCCGCGGTTTCGTCGCGGAACAGCGGGCAGTCGATGGCCTCGCCGGCTTCGGCCTGCTTCGCTGCAACGCCGGCGAAGAGCAGGTTGGACAGCCACAGGGTCAGGCAGTCGACCAGTACGCAGGCGTCCGGCGCGGCGAGTTCGCGCAGGCGGGCGGCAAGGTGCAGGGTTTCTTCGGTGCAGCCCCAGTCGGCCGGCCGGCGTTCGCGGTGGTGGGCGACGCGGCGGGCCATTTCGCCGTCGAGGGCCTGGGCGGTGGCGAGGTAGACGACTTTCAGGCCGCGCTTTTCGGCCGATTCGCGGGCGCGTTGTTCAGCCAGCAGGCTCTTGCCCGAGCGAGCGCCGCCGAGGATCAGTTCTTTCATGCCCGGCACTTTAGGTGATTGCGCCCCGAACGGGCAAGCCGGATAATTCGCCCCGATTCGACGTAACGGAACCCGGTGCGAGGCAACTCAATTCCGGGGTGGGCCCGCCGCTGTAATCGGGGACGGACGCTGCAACAGGCCACTGGTGAAAACCGGGAAGGCGCAGCGTTCCGGCTGATCCGAAAGCCAGAAGACGTGTCGAGTCCTCTTGGGAAACCTGTGGACAGGGTTTCGCGGCTGCGTTGGGCAATTCGCCCGGCATCGTCGCGAGGCCCTTTTTCTTTTGGAGAATCGGATGCATTCGTTTCAGATCACCGCCCCCGACCGGGCCATTGAAAATTCGCTTAAAAACAAGGTCGACCGCAAGACCAAGCCGCTCGGCGCACTCGGCCAGCTCGAACGGACGGCGATCCGGATCGGCCTGATCCAGCAGCGCCTCGACCCCGAATTCGGCCAGCCCCACCTGCTGGTCTTTGCCGGCGACCATGGCGCGGCCAAGGCCGGCGTCTCGGCCTACCCGCAGGATGTGACCTGGCAGATGGTCGAGAACTTCCTGGCCGGCGGCGCCGCGATCAATGTTTTCGCCCGGCAGAACGGCCTGCATCTGGCCATCATCGACGCCGGCGTGGCCCACGATTTCGGCAAGCGCGCCGGGTTGATCAACGCCAAGATCGCGTCCGGTACGGCCAATTACATCGAAGTACCGGCGATGTCCGCCGAGCAATGCGCCCAGGCCATTGCCCGTGGTGCCGAGATCAGCCGCAATCTGGCGATCAACGGCTGCAATGTAGTCGGCTTCGGCGAAATGGGTATCGGCAACACGGCGGCCGCCTCGCTGATCACCCATTGCCTGACCGGCCTGCCGCTCGCCGACTGCATCGGCCGCGGCACCGGGCTCGACGATGCCGGGCTGGCCCGCAAACAGGCCCTGCTCGAAACGGCGCTCAACCGCTATCGCGCGGCTGGCGGCAGCAACGAGCCGCTGGCCGTGCTGGCCGAATTCGGCGGCTTCGAAATCGCCATGATGGTCGGCGCCATGCTCGGCGCGGCGGAGGCGAAGATGACCCTGCTCATCGACGGTTTCATCGTCGGTTCGGCGGCGCTGACCGCTGCCCGGCTGGCGCCGGCGTTCGGCGACTACTGCGTGTTCTGCCACCGCTCGGCCGAAGCCGGACACGCAGCCCAACTGGCGGCGCTCGGCGCCGAACCGCTGCTCGACCTCGGCTTGCGTCTTGGCGAAGGGACCGGCGCCGCGCTGGCTTTCCCGCTGGTCCAGGCATCGGTCAACTTCCTCAACGAAATGGCCAGCTTCGAGTCGGCCGGCGTTTCCGACAAGGAGTGATCCTTGAAACCTCAGTTGGCCGCTTGCCCATCTCTGGCCGGTTGCGTGAACACAGGCTTCAGTGCCTGCGCTGAAATTCACCCGTGGGGCGGCATCGCTACGCGGCTGCTGGCACGCCTGGTCGGGCGCCCGGCTTTGTCGCTCCTTCTTGCAGGCATGAGCCTGCTGCGGCGTCGCTTCGCGCCGGCCATCCCGCCCAGGCGCACCATCAGCCGCGTTCAACCGAGGTTTCAAGGATGATCCGCCGCGAGCTGGCCACCTTCCTCGCCGCCCTCGGCTATTTCACCCGCCTGCCGGTGCCGGGCTGGGTCGGCTATTCGCCGGACAGGCTGGCTCGGGCGGCGCGCTACCTGCCGGCCATCGGCCTGCTTGTTGGCGGCGTCGGGGCGCTGGTTTTCTGGCTGGCGCTGCACGTCTGGCCCCAGCCGGTGGCCGTCGTGCTCGCCATGGTCGCCAGCATCGCCCTGACCGGCGCCTTCCACGAGGACGGTCTTTCCGATACCGCCGACGGGCTCGGCGGCGGCTGGGACAAGGCGAAAATCCTGGCCATCATGAAGGACTCGCGGGTCGGCAGTTACGGCGTCATCGCTGTCGTCCTCGCCCTGCTCGGCAAGTTCGCCTTGCTGTCGACGCTGCCGGCCGGGCAGGTGGTGGCGGCGCTGATCGCCGGCCATGCCGTTTCGCGATTTTGCGCCGTCAGCCTGATGGCGGGCATGGACTACGCCCGGGACGACGAGAGCAGCAAAGCCCGCCCGGTCGCCGCCCGGCTTGGCCTTGGTCCTCTCCTTTTTGCACTGGCTTTCGCCGGCCTGCCGCTCGTATTGTTGGTGCCCGAGCAGGCGCTGGCCGCCGTCGTGTTGGCCGCCCTGGCCACCTTCTGGCTCGCCGCCCAATGCCGCCGCTGGCTGGGCGGCTATACCGGCGACTGCCTGGGGGCGGTGCAGCAATTGGCAGAAATCGCCTTCTACCTCGGCTTGGCCGCGCATTTTTAGGCAGCCAGGGGCAACTCGCCACATTCCTACGGTCAACCGGAAAAAATGCCCAAAATCGAAAGGCAGCCGGTGGCTGCTCCTCGACCGATTTGCCGTTAAGCTGCCGGCATCGCCCGAATGTTGCCCATCATGGAAAAACCTCACGCCCCGTCAACCGAAAAGAACCGCGAGCCGATTCTCGCCGTGCTCCGCGAAGTTTTTGCCGACCGCCGGCAGGTCTTGGAAATCGGCAGCGGCACCGGCCAGCATGCCATCCATTTTGGCGCCCAACTGCCGCACCTCCGCTGGCAGACTTCGGACCGCCCCGATTTCCTGCCCGGCATCCGCGCCTGGCTCGCCGAAGCCGCCCTGCCCAATGTCCTGCCGCCTGTCGAATTCGACGTCCTCGGGCCGTGGCCGACTGGCCGCTACGACGCGGCGTACAGCGCCAACACCCTGCACATCATGTCCTGGCAGGCGGTCGAAGCCCTCTTCGCCGGCCTGCCGGCCGTGTTGGCGCCGGGCGGCCTGCTCTTCATCTACGGCCCCTTCATGTTCGATGGCCGCCACACCAGCGACAGCAACGCCGCCTTCGACCGTTCGCTGCGCGAAAAAGCGCCGCATCAGGGCGTGCGTGACGCAACCGCCGTCGATGCGCTGGCCCGCCAGAACGGGCTGGAACTCGTCGAACAACGGCCCATGCCGTCGAACAATTTTGTCCTGCTCTGGCGAATGAGCGAAACGTGCGCCTCCACCTGATCCGCCACCCGAAACCGAGCATCGAACCGGGCATTTGCTACGGTCAACTGGAAATTTCGGCCAAAATCGAAATGGCCGAGGTCGCCCGCCTGCGTGCCGAACTGCCGTCCGGCCTGCCGGTGTGGAGCAGCCCGCTGCTGCGCTGTCGGCACCTGGCTGAGCAGCTCCATCCGCAGCCGATCATCGATGACCGCTTGGCTGAAATGAGTTTTGGCGACTGGGAGGGGCTGCCGTGGGATGACATTCCCCGTCACGAGCTCGATGCCTGGGCTGCCGACATCGCCGGCTACGCGCCGCCCGGGGGCGAGTCGCCCGCCGTCCTGCAACAGCGGGCGCTGGCCTTCGTCGCCGGACTGGACGTTCCGGAAGCCGTGGTCGTCACCCACGCCGGCGTCATCCGCACGCTGCTCGCCCACTGGCAGAAGCTGCCGCCAGCCCGCTGGAGCGAGCTGCAAATCGGTTTTTCGACGGTGACGAGCGTCGCCTTGTCGTGCGACAGCGCCGACCTGATCCGCCTGAATCGGTAGAATGTCGACTTTCGTATTCGACGACCGCCCTCTGTGACGCAAAACTCAAGTTCAGCCTATTCCAACAGCCAGATCTATCGCCGCCTGCTGACCTGGGTCCGGCCGCACTGGCGCGTTTTTGCCCTGGGCGTGCTCGGCATGGTGATGACTGCGGCGACCGAACCGCTGTTTCCGGCGCTCATGAAACACCTGCTCGACAGCGGTTTCGTCGCCAAGGACGAGACGGACATCATCCTGATTCCGGCCGCGATGATCGGCATCTTCATCATCCGTGGCGTATCCACCTACGCCAGCGGCTATTCGATGGCCTGGGTTGCTGCCAAGGTCGTGCTTGATCTGCGGCAAGCCATGTTCCGGCGCCTGCTCACCCTGCCGACCAAGTTCTACGACGACCAGTCCACCGGCGCCCTGATCTCCAAGGTGGCCTACGACGTGACCAACGTCACGCAGGCCGCCACCGGCGTGCTGACCACCGTCATCCGCGACAGCCTGACCATCCTCGGCCTGCTCGGCTTCCTGCTCTATCTCGACTGGAAGTTGACGATGATCGCCCTGACCGTCGGCCCGGTCATCCTCGGTGTCATCAAGATTTTCAGCAAACGTCTGCGGGCGGCCAGCCGTTCGGGTTACTCGGCCATGGGTTTGATCACCCACATCCTCGAAGAGGCCGTCGGCGCGCACAAGGTCGTCAAGATTTTCGGTGGTCAGAAATACGAGGCAGCCCGTTTCGACGGGGCGACCAACGTCTATCGCCGGGCGACCATGCGCGAAGCCGCTGCGGCTGCCGCAACGGTGCCGCTGACCCAGGTTGCCGCCGCGACCTCGGTCGCCATCATCACCTAC
Organism: Betaproteobacteria bacterium HGW-Betaproteobacteria-6; assembly: GCA_002842145.1. Classification (GTDB taxonomy): domain Bacteria; phylum Pseudomonadota; class Gammaproteobacteria; order Burkholderiales; family Rhodocyclaceae; genus Azonexus. The sequence continues at coordinate 7,043 of PHCF01000100.1, forward strand.
ATCGCGCTGCGCCAGTCGGCCGGGCCGAACGGCACCACGGTCGGCGAATTCCTCTCCTTCGTCACAGCCCTGCTCATGCTGCTCGCCCCGGTCAAACGCCTGACCGACGTCAGCAATCCGCTGCAACGCGGCCTCGCTGCCGCCGAAAGCGTCTTCCAGGTCCTCGACGAAACGCCGGAAGACGACACCGGCAAGGTTGAACTGCAGCGGGCCAGCGGCCACCTCAAGTTCGACCAGGTCAATTTCAGCTACCCGGGCACCAGCCGCCCGGCGCTCGAAGACATTGATCTGGAAATCATGCCGGGCCAGACGGTCGCCCTGGTCGGTGCCTCGGGCAGCGGCAAGACGACGATGGCGGCGCTGATTCCGCGCTTCTATCACCTGACTACCGGCCGCCTGCTGCTCGACGACCACCACGTCGACGAACTCAAGCTCGAAAGCCTGCGCAACAACATCGCGCTGGTCAGCCAGGATGTCGTGCTGTTCAACGACACGGTGCGCGCCAATATCGCCTACGGCTTTGCCGGCCAGTCCACCGAAGAGGAAATCATCGCCGCGGCCAAGGCGGCGAATGCCTGGGAATTCATTGGCCAGATGGACAAGGGCCTGGATACCGAGGTCGGCGAAAACGGCGTCAAACTCTCCGGCGGCCAGCGCCAGCGCCTGGCCATTGCCCGCGCCTTCCTGAAAAACGCGCCGATCCTCATCCTCGACGAAGCCACCTCGGCCCTCGACACCGAATCCGAACGCCTCATCCAGGCCGCCCTCGACACCCTGATCGTCGGCCGCACCACCGTCGAACGTGGACGTCATGGCGAACTGCTGGCGCAGGAAGGTGTTTACGCCAAATTACAGCGCCTGCAGCGAGAATCGCTTACCGGCGAGTCGTTGATCGATAACGCAGGCGTTTGAGGAAAAAGAAAGGCGCCAGCAGCCAGGGGGCCGCCGCGTAGGTCAGAATGCGCAGGCGAAAGTCGGCAGGAAGCATGGCGTAGTGCAGGCAGATACCGATTTTCCGGCCCAGGCCTTGGCTGGAAAACATGCTTTCGATGAACAGCTCTTTCTTGAGCTTCTCATCCAGTACTGCCAGCGTGGCCGGGCTGGCGCCAAGTTCGCGGGCATTGTCCAGCATGCAGCGCAATTCGGTCTTGGTGCTGTTTATTTTTCGGGTCAGCCCCCTGATGACGGTGGCCGCATCCAGGACTTTTCGCTTGCTGGTCAGGCCGCCACGCCGATAATTCACCAGCGGAACGGGCAGAGTGATGGCCGTTGCCAAACCAATCGCCCGGAAGGCCATCACCATGTCCTCGCCGACGACCCCTTTGGGGATGCCGCCAAAACGGTCGAACAGGCGACGCGTCCAGGCCTGGGCTGCGCCAATCACGTGAGGCGGCGAGCGGCTCCAGTCGTCCAGCGATCGATATGCCTCCAACTGGCCGATCCGGATTGTGCCCAGTATCCTGCCTGACGGATCCATGTCGAATAGATAGGCGCCGATCAAGTCGGGTTTGCATTGGTGAGCCAGCCAGAATTGGACAACGGTGCTGACCCGCTCGGGAAGTGAGACGTCGTCGCCGCCGGCAATGAAAATGAGTTCCCCGGTGGACTGTCTGACTGCCTGATCGATGTTGCCACCGATGCCGAGATTTTCCGGGTTGCACAGCAGCTTGATCCGATGGGGGCCGCGATAGCCATCAAGGCAGGCCTTTATCTGCTCGACAGTGCCATCTTTTGAAGCGTCATCGGAGATGACAATTTCCAGATTCGGGTAGTCCTGGGCCAGGGCGCCGACGATCGCTTCGCCAATGATGTCTTGCTGGTTATAGCAAAGCAGCAGCAGGGTGACGGGGGGGAGAGGCGGGTTGCTCATTTTGATGAAGCGGCTGCCAGTAGCTCGAACAGAACATCAAAGTGCTGCGGTAGCGAATACGGGTAGTTGATGTACTGCCCGGGATTGTCGAGCAGGCTCAGCGTGCCGGAGTCCAGTCGTTCCAGCGCTTTTTGCAGGGCGTTGCGCAGCTCTGGGACAGTCCGTTCGAAACGCAGGCAGGCGTGGTCAGCGAGGACTTCCGCGGCGCCCACCGTCGTGGAAAAAATAGCCGGCGTTCCGCACAGGATGGCCTCCGGGCCAACCAGGCCAAAGGCTTCATAGTGCGACGCAAGAATGACCGCATCGGCGGCGGCGTAAAGCGCCGGCATGTCGTCGCGGAAGCCGAGGTTGATGACATTGGGGGCGTTCAGCGGGGTTTTTCCGGCCACCACGAGGCGAACCCGTGGATCAAAACCCTCAAGTGCCTCGAGAATCAGATCTGCACCCTTGAGGGCATGGTTGTTGGACGGGAAGAGCAGCATCAAATCGCCGGAAGACAGGCCCAAAGCCTGTCTCGTCTGTTCCCGGGTATTCCGCGTGGCAAGCGAAAACTTGTCGGTATCCACTGGCGGGTAAAGCGTGACGACCTTGTCCGGATCGATTCCGTAGTGTTTGACGATTTCCCCGGCAACCTTGGCCGAGTGGGAAACGATGCGTTTTGCCTGCCGGTAGAGGGCGGTTTCCCGGGTAACGGTGGCACGATCGAAAAAGCCGATTCGCTTTTTGCCACGATCAAGCAAATGGCCAAGATGCGTTCCGCCGACAATACACAATTCGGGGCCGGGAGCCCGTGAAATTCCGATGCTTGGCCAGTCGTTGCGGCACTTGCCAAAGGCGCGAGACTCGAACAGGTAGTTGTTCAGGCGGGAAAAAGGCGTTCTGTCGGGCATGACTACGAATTCAACGCCTTGCGGAGCGGTACCGGGCCATGCGAACTGACGGGTCACGATGCGGCAGGGGATGTTTTGTGCCGCGGCATAAGAGATCAGGTCGAGTACATGCCGCTCCATGCCGCCGCCGGACCGGATGGAGTGGAAAATCAGATTGAAGCCTGGCAACGGGGTCATGTCGATATGAGCGGTCGGTAAGCCTGCAGCCATGGTGGCGGCTGGCGATGGGCTGGCGTCGGCGAAAATAGGCCGGAAAGTGTATCATCCGCCCACCCCAGAGAGCCGTCCGGTAGCCCCTACGAGTTTATGATCGCGTCCGTTTTTCCTCCGCCCAAGCGTGTTTTGGTGATTCGCTTGCAGAATCATGGCGATGTGCTGCTGACGACACCGATTTTTTCGGCCCTCAAGCGACAATTTCCAGAGGTGGAGGTTGATGCGCTGGTCTTTGCCGAAACTGTTCCCATGCTTGTCGCCAATCCGGATCTGACGAAGGTGTGGGCATTGCCGCGTGGCAAGCAGGTTGGTCGGGGGCTGCGTCGGATCAATGCATTCATCCAGTTAATGCTGGGTATTCGTCGTCGTCGCTACGACTGGGTCTTGCATCTCAACGACCAGTGGCCGGGCGCGCTTGCCGCTGCCGTCAGTGGTGCTTCGCTACGGTTCGGCTACGAGATGGAGAAGCGGGATTTCTGGCTGTGGCGAAAGATATTTCCTGTGCGTATCGTGCCGACTTTTGCCGGGCATATGGTCGAAAAAAACCTGGCAGTGCTGGAGGCGCTTGGCGTGTCTGTCGATCCCCGTCACGCGCCGTGCACCATGGGCTTTTCCGGGCAGGATGCCGGTCTGGTAAGCGGAAAACTCGCCGCAGCCGGGGTGACAGGAAAGTATGTTCTGATTCATCCAACGTCGCGTTGGTTTTTCAAGTGCTGGGAGGACGAACGCTTTGCCGAAGTGATTTCGGCGCTTGCCGGGTCCGGTTGGCAGGTGGTGCTGACCTCGGCGCCAGATCAGCGTGAAGTTGACCTTGTCGATGGCCTGCTGCGTCGGGCGAGTCACCCCGGAGTGGTGTCGTTGGCTGGCCAGCTTACCCTGCCGCAACTTGCCGCAGCTATTGCCGGGGCGACGTTGTTCATCGGCGTGGATTCGGTACCCATGCATATGGCGGCGGCGCTTGGCGTCCCGCTCGTCGCTTTGTTCGGCCCGACCCATGTTCACATCTGGCGGCCCTGGACTGATCGTGCCGAGGTGATTCATGCTGCCGACTACGGCCCGCTGATTGCTCCGAATGACGTAGATACATCGACATCCGAGCGCTATCTCTCGAATATTCCCGTGCAGCCCGTGCAGGATGCCGTGTGGCGGCAATTGGCGCGTTTCGCCAATCAGAAAAAGGTGGCTGATGTTGTCTGATCGTTCCTGGCAGGGCCTTTGGCGCCTTGTGGCGCTGGGCATATTGCTTTGTTATCCGATCATGGTCGTCAAGTGGATACCATTTGGCGGCGGAGCACGTTATTTGAATGTGCTGGCGGCGCCGGTCTGCCTGGTATTGTTGTGGCAGGCGCCGCGTGAAGAGATCCGGGGACTGTTGATGTCAGCAGTACGCTGGGGAATGCCTTTTCTGCCCTTTGTCCTGATGTGGACTATTGCTCAGCTATGGCACGGCTACGATCCGCTTGATCTTAACCCTCCGATGCGCCTGCTCTGGTGTGCGCTGCTTTTTCTCGGCGCTCGCCTGGCTGGGGTCAGCTATCGCCACCTTGCCATCGTTGCCGCGATTGGCGCGGTGGTTTATTGCGGCGTTGCCCTGGTGGAGGTTTATGGCCTGGGCAGAGCGCGCGCTTGGGGGGGAACCTATGAAAATCGATTCGGACAGTTCTCCATCTGGGTTGCTTCGCTGTGTTTTCTCCACGTTTTTCTGGAAAAAGGGAAAAGCGAATCACGTTCGGTGAATACCCTGCTCTTGCTGGCCGGTGTTCTCGGCTGTATTTCCACGTGGCTCAGCGGCTCGCGCGGTGCCTTGCTGGCCTTGCTGGTACTAATTGCGATTGCTTTTTTTCGCGCAACTAACCGTAGGCGAGGCTTGCTGCTTGCCATCGTGATGATCTCCGCCGTCCTTGCTTTCTGTCTTCTTTACGCTCCGATGTATCAGCGGCTTGAATTGACTTTCGGAGAGGCAAAGGCCTATTTCAATGAGGCCGATTTCTCGCCCACGTCGATCGGTATTCGGCTTGAGTTGTACCGTATCGCTTTCCTGACCCTGCTTGAGCACCCGGTGATCGGGCCAGGTTATACCTCGCTCAATCAGTTGTATGAGACACATCCGGCTTTCGGTGTTGCTCGCCCCGAGATGCTCGACATCCCCGGTTTTCATAACGACTGGGCGCAGGCGATTGGCATCGGTGGCGGGCTGCTGTTGGTTTCGCTCGTTGGCACATGTCTATGGATGGGTAGATCTGCGCTCAGGAATGTCTACCAACTGGCCTTTCTAGGATTTGCGGTCATATTCAGTTTCAGCGAAATATTCTTCACCAACAAATTGGGCTTGAGCTTGTTGATGGCAAGCTGGGCTCTCTATGCGGCTGCCGAGCAGAATCAAGAGCGAAGCGCATGAAAATACTCAAGAAATTTCTTTTCCGGCAGGCGGAAAGGCGGCTCAAGAAAGTTCCGGCCTTGTATCGGGGACAGGCCAGATTCAAGCTGCACTATCCGGGGAAATATTCGTTCGGGGTCGGTAGCTATGGCTTGCCCAAGGTGCACGACTGGGATGAGGGAGCCACACTGCACATTGGTGCGTACTGCTCAATCGCATTGAATGTCCAGATATTGCTTGGTGGCCATCACCACAGCGAATGGCTCACGACCTATCCGTTTTCTTCCATGGTGCCCGGCGATATTCCGCCATGCAGCTTTAGTCGCGGCGATGTGGTTATTGGTAACGACGTCTGGCTCTGCTCGAATACCATCGTACTTTCCGGCGTGACGATTGGCGACGGCGCGATTGTGTCAGCAGGCTCGGTTGTGACCAAGGATGTAGAACCTTATTCGATCGTTGCGGGCAACCCGGCCCAACATGTTCGCTGGCGATTTGATGAATCGACGCGTGCAGCACTGCTCGACATCGCTTGGTGGACGTGGCCCGTCGAAGAGGTGTCGCGTGCCGCGCCGATGTTGTGTTCGGGGAATATCGACTCCTTGCTTGAATATGCCAAGCAGCGCAAATGCCATGAATGATTGATGGGCTAGCTACTGCCTACGATTCCGGAAAGAACAAATACAAATGATCAGCACCATTCAGCCAAAAATCACCGCTTACATCATCGCTTTCAACGAAGCCGAGAAAATTGCTGCGGCGGTGAATAGTGTCCTGTGGGCCGACGAAATCATCGTTGCCGATTCGGGCAGCACGGATGGCATGGTCGAGATTGCCGAGAGCCTCGGCGCGCGTGTCGTGCAGGTGCCGTTCAAGGGCTTTGGCGACCTGCGCAACAACGCGATCGCCGCTTGCACCCACGAGTGGATTTTCAGCCTCGACGCCGACGAGCGGTGCACACCGGAGGCGCGCGACGAAATCCTGCGTGTCATCGCCGACCCGGCCAGCCTCGACATGTATTGGATGCCGCGGCGCAATTTCTTCATGGGACGGTGGATCCAGCATTCCGGCTGGTATCCGAATTACCGCCAGCCGCAGCTGTTCCGCAAAGGCAAGATGAGCTACACGATGGAGCCGGTGCACGAGGGTTACGTGCCGCATAGCGAGCGGCCGGTCGGGCATCTGCAGAATCCGATCTGGCAGGTGCCGTTCAAGAACCTGCACGAAGTCGTGCACAAGGCCAACCGCTATTCGACGCTAGGCGCCGAAAAGCTCACCCTGCGCGGGCGCAAGGGGAGCATGGGCAAGGCGCTGACGCACGGCCTGTGGTCTTTCATCAAGCACTACATTTTCAAGCGCGGTTTTCTCGATGGCTGGCCGGGGTTCATCATCGCCTTCGGCAATTTCGAGGGCACGTTCTACCGCTACGCCAAAGGCTACGAGATGGATCAGGCCTGGAAGGTGCCGGAAACGCCACCGCTACGCCGGCCCTGAGGCTTTATGCGGCCGCGCCTGATCTCGGTGATCGTCACCACCTATAACCGGCCGGATGCGTTACGGGCGGTGCTGGCATCGCTGGCCGCGCAGACCGACAAGGCCTTCGAAGTGCTGGTGGCAGACGACGGTTCGCGCCAGGAGACGGCGGCGGCGGTGGCCGGGGTGGGCGTCAGTTTTCCGGTCCCGCTGCTTCATCTGTGGCAGTCCGACGATGGGTTTCGTGCTGCTGCCGCCCGCAATCTGGCGGTCGCGGCAAGCCGGGGCGATTACCTCGTGTTCGTCGACGGCGACTGCGTTTTGCGCCCCGATTTTGTCGCACGACACCGGGCGCTGGCCGAAACGGGCTGGTTCGTAGCGGGCAACCGGGTTTTGCTCAGCCAGGATTTCACGGCCAAAGTGCTGCAAATGCCGCTCGTCGAGTTGCATGGCGACAGCCGTCTGAGCTGGCTGGGCCGCCGGTTTTCCGGGGCGATCAATCGCTGGGTGCCGCTCTGCTTCGTGCCGGGAGATGGCTGGCGCAAGCGGCAGCCGCAGCGCTGGCAAGGGGCGCGGACCTGCAACCTGGCGCTGTGGCGATCCGATTTCGACGCCATCAACGGCTTCGATGAGGCATTTCAAGGATGGGGCCACGAGGATGCCGACCTCGCCATCCGCCTGCTGCATGCCGGCGTGCAGCGCAAGGACGGGCGTTTTGCCACAGCCGTGCTGCACCTCTGGCATCGCGAGAACGACCGCAGCAACCTGGCCGAGAACGAACGCCGGCTGGCCGAGATTCTGGCTGCTGACCGGCGGCGGGCCGCGGTCGGCATCGATACCTACAACCCCGAACGGGTAAGCGCCGCGGCGATTCAGAAATTGGGCAAAATTTCCGGTTGACCGTAGGAATCACCCAAAGGCTCAGTGCGCGGCTTCCCAGTTCGGCCCGACGCCGACCTCGACGACCAGCGGTACCTTGAGTTCGGCGACCTGACTCATCAGGCGGGGCAGGTGGGTGCGGATTTCCATGAGTTCGTTGTCCGGCACTTCGAGCAGCAGTTCGTCGTGCACCTGGAGGACCAGCTTTGATTTCAGCCCCGATTTTTCCAGCCAGTCCTGCACGGCGATCATCGCCAGCTTGATCAGGTCGGCCGCCGTGCCCTGCATCGGCGCGTTGATCGCGGCGCGCTCTGCACCCTGGCGGCGGTTGCCGTTGCTCGAACTGATTTCCGGGAACCACAGGCGGCGGCCGAAGGCAGTCTCGACGTAGCCTTTCTGCCGCGCCATTTCGCGGGCTTCTTCCATGTAGCGGGCGACGCCGGGGTAGCGGGCGAAATAGCGGTCGATGTAGGTCTGCGCCGCGCTGCGTTCCAGCCCAAGCTGGCGGGCCAGGCCGAAGGCACTCATGCCGTAGATCAGGCCGAAATTGATGCTCTTGGCGACGCGACGCTGGTCGGGGCCGACTTCGAGCGGGGTGACGCCGAAGATCTCACCGGCCGTCGCGCGGTGTACGTCCTCACCGTGGGAGAAAGCGTGGAGCAGTCCTTCGTCGCCCGAGAGGTGGGCCATGATGCGCAGTTCGATCTGCGAGTAGTCGGCCGAGACGATGCTGGAAGCTTCGGGTGCGACGAAGGCGGTGCGGATCTTCCGGCCTTCCTCGCTGCGTACCGGGATGTTCTGCAGATTGGGGTCGGTCGAGGCCAGGCGCCCCGTGACAACCGATGCCTGCGAGAAGTGAGTATGCACTCTCCCGGTCTGCGCATTGACCATGCGCGGCAGCTTGTCGGTGTAGGTGCCCTTGAGCTTTGACAGGCTGCGGTGTTCGAGCAACAGCTTGGGCAGCGGGTAGTCGAGGGCGAGCTCGGAGAGCACTTCCTCGTCGGTCGACGGCCCGCCGGACGGGGTTTTCTTCTTGACCGGCAGACCCTGTTTTTCGAACAGGATGTCGGCCAGTTGCTTCGGCGAGGCGAGGTTGAAGGGCTGGCCGGCCTGCTCGTAAGCCTGCGCTTCGAGCGCCATAATCTTTTGGCCCATCTCGTGGCTCTGGCGGGCCAGCACATCGGCGTCGATCAGGATACCGTTGCGTTCGATCTGCCAGATGACCTGGCGGGCCGGCATCTCGATCTCGTGGTAGATGCGCGACAGGCCGGGCTCGTCGGCAAATTGCGGGTGCAGGACGTTGTGCACGCGCAAGGTGACATCGGCGTCTTCGGCCGAGTAGGTGGCGGCGCGCTCGATATCGACCTGGTCGAAGCCAATCTGCTTGGCGCCCTTGCCGCACAGGTCTTCGTAGGCGATGGTATCGAGGCCGAGGTGGCGGGTGCACAGCTGGCCGAGGTCGTGGCCCTTGTCGGACTCGATGACGTAGCTTTGCAGCATGGTGTCGTGCGCGACGCCGGCCAGCGTGATGCCGTGATTGGCGAAAACATGCTGGTCGTACTTGGCGTTTTGCAGCACTTTTTTCCGGTTGGCCGCGGACAGCCAGGGCTTGAGCCTGGCCAGCACTTCGTCGCGCGGCAACTGATCGACGACGCCGGGGGCGGTGTGGGCGAGCGGGATGTAGCAGGCTTCACCCGGTTTGACCGACAGCGAAATACCGACGATGCGGGCGGCGAAGGAGTCGAGGCTGGTCGTTTCGGTGTCGAGGGCGGTCAGTCCGGCCGCTTCGATCTTGGCCAGCCAGGCGTCGAGTTGCGGCCAGCTCAGGACAGTTTCGTAGGCCACATCGATTTTGCCCGGGAGCGCTGGCACCGCGGCATCGGACACCGTGCGCGCCGGGATGTCGGTGGCCGCTTCAGGACCGTCTATCTCGGCCAGCCATGAGCGGAACTGGTAGCGCGTGTAGAGTTCGCGCAGCGTGGCGACATCGCGCGGTGTCGCATTCAGGCTGGCCGGTGCCGGCAGGTTGGTGAGGTCGCAGGCGACGGTAACGAGTTTCTTGCCGAGTGGCAGGAAGCCAAGATGGTCACGCAGATTCTGGCCGACGACGCCGCCGATCTCGTCGGCATGGGCAACGATTTCGTCGAGCGAGCCGTATTGGGCCAGCCATTTGAGGGCGGTTTTCGGACCGCATTTGGCGACGCCGGGCACGCCGTCTACGGTGTCGCCAACCAGCGCCAGATAATCGACGATCTTGTCCGGCGGCACGCCGAATTTGGCTTCGACGCCGGCCTCGTCGAGCAGTTCGTTACTCATCGTGTTGTACCAGCGGACGAGCGGATTGACCAGTTGGGTCAGGTCCTTGTCGCCGGTCGAAATCAGCGTATTGATGCCGTCCACCGCAGCATTTTTCGCCAGCGTGCCGATTACGTCGTCGGCTTCGACGCCGTCGACCATGAGCAACGGCCAGCCGGCGGCCTTGATGGCGGCGTGCAGCGGCTCGATCTGGCCGACCATTTCGGGCGGCATCGGCGGCCGGTGGGCCTTGTATTCCGGGTACCAGTCGTCGCGGAAGGTCTTGCCCTTGGCATCGAAGACGACGGCCTTGTAGTCTGCCTTGTAGTCGCTCTCGAGACGACGTAGCATGTTCAAAACGCCGTAGATGGCGCCCGTCGGCTCGCCGGCCTTGTTGCGCAAGTCGGGCAGGGCGTGGAAAGCGCGGTAAAGATAGGACGAACCGTCCACCAACAATAAGAGAGGCATAAATTGACCGAGAGCGACAAGCTGGTAATGGGCGTCGAGACCGAGGCCCTGCTGAAAAACGCGACGGCCCGCGAGTCCTGGCGGATTTTCGGCATTATGTCAGAGTTCGTCGAGGCAACTGAGCGTCCTCGTATTACGCGCTGACCGAGCAGACGGCGCGCCTGCTGTCCGATTCCGGTTTCTCGGTCATTTCGGGCGGTGGCCCGGGGATCATGGAAGCGGCCAACAAGGGCGCCTTCTTCGGCAAATCGCCATCGGTCGGCCTCAATATCCAGTTGCCGCACGAGCAGCAGAACAATCCCTACCAGGATATTTCGCAGACCTTCCGCCACTTTTTTGCCCGCAAATACATGTTCGTCCGCTTCGCCAGCGCCTACGTCGTGATGCCCGGCGGTTTCGGTACGCTAGACGAACTCATGGAAGCGCTGACCCTGATCCAGACCGGCAAGGCGCGCAAGATTCCGCTGATTCTCGTCTGTTCGGAGTTCTGGGGGCCCATGATCGACTGGTTCAAGGACCGGCTGGTTGGCGAAGGCATGGTCGATGCCGAGGACATCAATCTGATTCAATTGATCGATGAACCGGAGAAAGTGGTCGAAGCCATCTTCAAACATTACGAGGCTCGTCCTTTCGGCCCCTTGCCGAACGAACACGAGATGCTGCTCAACCTGTAAAATCAAAGCATCGTCATTGAGGATTCCATCATGCGCCGCCTTCTTCCCGTCCTGCTTCTAGCTGCCTTGCCTGCCTGGGCGCAGAAAGGCGATCTCCAGCCCCTGCCAGCCGTGCCGCCTCCGCCTCCGGAAATGCAAGCCTTCGACGAGGCGCTGGAGCCGCAAGTCACCATCGTCAAGCGCGAGACCGAAACCCGCGAGGAATATCGCATCAAGGGCAAGCTTTACATGGTCAAGGTCACGCCGGCAGTCGGCCCCGCCTACTACCTGGTCGATAACCAGGGGGACGGCCAGTTCGTCCAGGCTGACATTACCCATCCGGTGACCAAGCCGCCGATGTGGATCATTCATAGCTGGTAAATCTTGTCCGTCTATACCAGGGTCGGGCGCGAAGAACTCACCGCCTGGCTGCAGCCACTCAGGCTGGGTGAGCTGATCGACTACGCCGGTATCGCCGCCGGCATGCAGAACTCCAACTATTTCGTGACGACGGCCAGCGGCCGTTTTGTGCTGACGTTGTTTGAGAACATCGATACCGCTGCGCTCGATTTTTATCTGGCCCTGCAGGACAAGCTGGCACAAAGCGGGATACCCAGCCCGCGGCCGCTGGCCGATGACCGAGGCGCCTATTGGCGCAGGCTGGCCGGCAAACCCGCCGCCTTGCTGACCTGTTTGCCGGGCGCGGCGTTGGAGTCGCCGGGTGTGGCGCACTGTCGCGCTGTTGGTGACCTGCTGGCCCGCCTGCACCGCGCTGCGGCTGATCTGCCGAATCCCTTGCCCAACCCCTGCGGCGCCGCCTGGCGGCAAGCCGTCGGCGCAAGCTTGCTGCCTTTGCTCGCACCGGATGAACGCGAGCTGCTCGCCGACGAGCTGGCCTTTCAGGCGAAACAGGATTATTCGGCGCTGCCGCGCGGCATCATCCACGCCGACCTGTTCCGCGACAACGTGCTGTGGGATACCGACGGTCGACTGACCGGCGTGCTCGATTTCTACTTTGCCGGCGAGGACGCACTGCTCTTCGACCTGGCCGTTGTTGCCAACGATTGGTGCGCCGACGATGCGGCGCTGGCTGCGCTGGTGGCGGGCTACGCAGCCCGGCGTCCCCTCGCCGAGGCCGAGCGAGAGGCCTGGCCGGCCATGCGGCGGGCCGCTGCCTTGCGCTTCTGGCTGCTGCGTCTGGAAGTCAGGCACCAGCCGCGTCAGGGCGAAGTGGTAACGATCAAGAATCCGGACGACTTTCGGCGCCGGCTGGCACGTTTTCGCCTTGCCCCGGAAGCGTTGCCCCGTTAGCATCCGCGCATGAGTCAAACTCCTGTTTTTCCGATGGCGCCGAGCCGATTTACCGGCGCGAGCCGCGAAGTCGACGCCGGTGCCTGCTTCGACTGGCTGCGCCAGGGCTGGGCCATGTTTCTGGTCAATCCGGGCTTGTGGATAGGCAGCACGGTTTTGTTGCTCGTCATGTTGATGGCCATTTCCATCGTGCCGCTGTTCGGTCAGATTGCCGCACATTTGCTGGTCCCGCTCTTTGGTGCCGGCATGATCAAGCTTTGCAAGCGTCTGAGCGACGGCGAGCAGCCGGAAATAGCCGATCTGTTCGCCGGTTTTCGCCACAATGCCGGGCAACTGGTCATGGTCGGCGTATTTTTCGCAATCGGGATTTTCGGCATTGCCTTCCTCGCCTTCATGCTGGTCAGCGGCGGCGTGCTCGGTGGCGTGGTTACCGGCAGGGTTGCCGGTTTCGGCGTTGCGCTCGGCGGCGTCATGCTGGCCGGCTTGCTGGTCATGGTGCTGTCGGTGCCGGTCATCATGGCGACCTGGTTTGCGCCGGCCCTGGTGTTTTTTCACGACATGCAGCCAATCGACGCAATGAAGGCGAGCTTTGCCGCCGGGGCCAAGAATTTTCTGCCGATGGCGATCTTCGGCATTTTCCTCGTGGTCGCCCTGTTTTTTGCCATGCTGCCGGTCGGCATCGGCCTGCTTCTCCTTCTTCCGGTAGCGTCCGGCGCAGTTTTCGCCTCCTATCGCGACATTTTCGCGGGTAGCTGAATATGCGCGCCCAGACATTACCCGCCACCGCCGGCTGGAGCTGGATACTCACCGGTTTTGCCATCTTCCGGCGCAATCCGATCGTTCTCGGCATGCTGGTCCTCACCTACTGGTTCACCGTGGTTTTCCTCAATGTGCTGCCGTATATCGGCGCGTTGGCTGCTTCACTGGCCATTCCCGGCTTGTCGGTCGGCCTCATGCAGGCGGCGCGGCAGGTTGAGCGCGGTCAGCCCATCGGCCTCCAGACCCTGTTCGGCAGCATGAAGGAAAACGCCCGGACGCTGCTCGCCCTCGGCGCGCTCTACCTGTGCTGTACGCTGGGTGTGCTCGGCCTGTCCACGCTGCTCGACGGCGGCAACATGTTCAAGTTCATGATGGCCAGCAACCGCGCCGAGCGGGCGGTGGTCGAAGACGCCGATTTCATGGCACCGGTACTGTTCGTCCTGGTCGTGATGACCCCGGTCATGATGGCCTACTGGTTTGCCCCGGTGCTTGCCGCCTGGCATCGGCTGACCCTGGGCCGGGCGCTGTTCTTCAGTTTTGTCGCGTGCTGGATGAACTGGCGGCCTTTCCTGACCTACGGCCTGGGTGTTTTGCTGGTGGCCGGCGTCCTGCCGGGCGTTCTGCTCGGTGTCCTGCTCCTGGTTTTTCCGGGCGCCGCCAGCTTCATCTCGGCCGTCGTTACTATGCCGCTCGTGCTGGTCATCGCGCCGACCATTTTTGCCAGCTTCTACGCCTGCTACCGCGACATCTTCGGCATTTCCGAAATTGTCTGAGCCGCTTGGCCTCTTCGGGGGCACCTTCGATCCTGTTCATTTTGGCCACCTCCGGCTGGCGGAAGAGGCTATCGCCCACCTCGGCCTCGGCGGCGTGCGTTGGATACCGGCCGGCCAGCCGCCGCATCGCGGCACGCCGCAGGTGACCGCGCAACAGCGTCTGGAGATGGTGCTACGGTCAACCGGAAATAATGCCCAATTTTCAATCGATGCCAGCGAAGTGGAAGCAGCGGCGCCGAGCTACACGGTGCATACGCTCGAGCGCCTGCGTCGCGAACTCGGTGCCGACCAGTCGCTGGTCCTGCTCGTCGGCGCCGACGCCTTTGCCGGACTCGCCACCTGGCATCGCTGGCGTGACATTTTTGCCTTGGCTCATGTCGCCGTCTCGCATCGCCCCGGTTTTCCGGTCGAAGCGAGCAGCCTGCCGCAGGCGCTGGCGACCGAGTTCAACGACCGTCGGCTGACCGACGTCGGTCGGCTGAAGTGCGCTCCGGCCGGGCAAATCGTCACTTTTACCATGACTCAGCTGGCCATCTCGGCGACGCAGATTCGCGAGCTGCTGGTCAACGGCCTGTCGGCGCGTTATTTGCTGCCGGATAGCGTTCTCGACTATATTCGCCTTCACCAACTCTATAAAAGTACCTGATGGACATCCGCAAGCTG
>PHCF01000101.1 GCA_002842145.1 Betaproteobacteria bacterium HGW-Betaproteobacteria-6
CAGCCAGCGGCCGGTTTCCTTGGCGACGGGCAGGCCGAGCAGGGCCATCATGCGGTAGGTTTCGATCTCGACCAGGCGCTGCACGGTGCGGCCGGTCTGACGCTGGGTCATGCCGGCGTTGAGGACGAGAAAGCGGGAGAAGCCGTTGTCGATCTTGAAGTCGGTGAAAATCCACGCGGCGTCGTCGGCGACCCTGGCGGCGACGATGGTTCGCCCGTTTGGGGTCAGGGTGGCGAGCACCGAGTCGGGGGTGATGTCGCTGGTCGAGCGTAGTTCGACGTGGGTGGCGACCATGAGTTTGCCGGGGATGCCGGTAAACCACTCGGGATGCACAGCATCGAAAGCGGTGACGTCCGGGTGCAGTTCCTCGCCGCTGGTCAGTGGGCGGAAGAAGGTGTAGCTGGAAAACTCGGTGTGCAGTTCCCAGCGCATGCGGAAGGCGCCGGTGTCGAGCATGAGGTGGGAATCGGAGCTTTCGATCGAGTTGCAGACGTGACCCTGGCAGAGCTTGGCCAGGTTGTCGCGCGCCTCCTGCGCCTTGGTCGCGGCGTGCTTGAAGACGAGGTGCGAAATAAGCACGGCGCCGTCCAGCGGCACCGGTGGGCGGGCATGGAACTCGTTGTTTAGGCGCTGGCGGAGCGGGTGCTCCTCGAGTTTGGAAAGGGTCAGGCGTGGGTGCATGATCGATGTCGGTTCGTCATTGTTGCGGCGCAAAAGATTGTAGCCCAGGCATTGAGCAATGCCCGAAAAATGCCGCTCAGAAGTCGAGCGATTTGATCAGGGCGAAGAGCCGCTCGTAGAAGCCCGGCGTCGTCACGGTTTCTTCGCCAACCTTGACCAGCGTGTCCTTGTCGATCGACCACGGTAGCGAAACCGAGCCGAGCGCGGCAACGCTGACCCCGGCACTGCTGCCGTTCGATTTCATTTCGTACTGGGTTTCCAGGGCATTGGCGTAAATGACGGCGCCGAGCGAGCTGGGCAGGCAGACAAGAGTGATCGTCAGGCGCGTGACCTCGTCCTGCCGGGGACGAAAAAATTTCTCGGCGCGAATGCTGAGCGGCTTGCTGTCGTCGAGCAGGTAGCCCTGGCTGAGCAAGGCCCGCTTGCCGATCTCGCAGGCGGCATCCTGGTCCCGGTTGCTGTAGTACTGGAAGGGCGTTTCGCTGGCAAAGCTTTCCGACTGATACGGACGCGGCCCCTTGGTTGTGATGCAGGCGCTCAGTGCAAGGCTGCACAGTACGGCGAGCGTGGCGGCGCGGCAAACAGCGAGCGGGGATTTCAGGGCGGCAGTCATCGCTGCCTATTCTAAGTAATTTGTGTGTCGTCCGCATTGCCGGCGCGGCTAGGGCGATTGCTACGGTCAACCGGAAAAAAGGCCAAAAATCAAAATGGTCGAGGTGCTGGCGGCATCGCCGCACCCATTTTTTGTTCCGAACTTTGCGGTGATTTGCAGTCTAAGGTACGCCGAGAGCATTTTTACCCCGGTCCTGTTTGCGCTGCACTCCTTCGACTTTTCACGGAGACCCACCATGCCGAAATGGATCAACCTGCTGTTCCTCTCCTTCTTTACCGCTGTAGCCGGCGAAGCCTTTTTCTTCACTTTCATCGACCCGAAGCTGCTCTACCTGTTTGGCGAGCCGGTGTATTGGAGCCCGATGGTCGTCTACTCGCTCGGCTTCTTCATGTTCTGGGCCTTGACCGGCCTGACCGCCGCGCTGGTGGCGTTGATGCTGAAACCGGGCGACGAGGTGAACCGGGAGCATCACCCGTTGCCTTATACGGTCCACGGGAGCTAGTGCTGCGCAGCACGCAACTCGGCGTCCAAAACTGCACGTTTGGCGTCGTGGCGGCGTTGCCAATCCAAACGCAAAAAAGCCGCCCGCAGGCGGCTTTCACGGTCGATCGGAAATTTCGGCTTATTTCACAATCTGGTTCAGCTCGCCCTTGGCGTAACGCTCGGCCATCTTGTCGAGCGGGATGGCCTTGATCTGGCTGGCGCGACCGGCGCAGCCGAAGGCTTCAAAGCGGGCCAGGCAGATTTTCTTGGCGGCTTCGCGGGCCGGCTTGAGGTAGTCGCGCGGGTCGAACTTGGACGGGTTCTCGGCCATGTAGCGGCGGATGGCACCGGTCATGGCGAGGCGGATGTCGGTGTCGATATTGACCTTGCGCACGCCATGGGCGATGCCCTTGACGATTTCCTCGACCGGCACGCCGTAGGTTTCCTTCATGTCGCCGCCGAATTCGCGGATTTCGGCGAGCAGTTCCTGCGGCACCGATGAAGACCCGTGCATGACCAGGTGGGTGTTCGGGATGCGGGCGTGGATTTCCTTGATGCGGTCGATGGCGAGGATGTCGCCGGTCGGCTTCTTGGTGAACTTGTAGGCGCCGTGGCTGGTGCCGATGGCGATGGCCAGCGCATCGCAGTTGGTCTGCTTGACGAAATCGGCGGCCTGGTCGACGTCGGTCAGCAACTGTTCGCGGGTCATGTGGCCGTCGGCGCCGTGGCCATCTTCCTTGTCGCCCTTCATGGTTTCGAGCGAGCCGAGGACGCCGAGTTCGGCTTCAACGGAAACGCCGATGGCGTGCGACAGCTTGACCACTTCCTTGGAGACGGCGACGTTGTATTCGTAGGAGGCGACGGTCTTGCCGTCGGCTTCCAGCGAGCCGTCCATCATCACCGAGGTGAAGCCGGAGCGGATGGCGGCCATGCAGACCGCCGGGCTCTGGCCGTGGTCCTGGTGCATGACGATGGGCAGGTGCGGGTAGGCTTCGAGGGCGGCCAGGATCTGGTGGCGCAGGAAGGGTTCGCCGGCGTATTTCCGGGCGCCGGCCGAGGCCTGCATGATGACCGGAGCGTCGATTTGGTTGGCGGCTTCGCAGATGGCCCAGACCTGCTCCATGTTGTTGACGTTGAAGGCGGGCAGACCGTAGCCGTTTTCAGCGGCGTGGTCGAGCAATTGGCGCATGGAGACGAGCGGCATGGGAACTCCTGTTCGATTTCGTGTTTAGTTGATCTGAGTAGTTTAAAGGATTTGATGTTCGCCGACGCGGACGATCTTGAGTGTGTTGGTGCCGCCGGTGGTGCCGATCGGCTCGCCGATGGTCAGGGCGATGAGGTCGCCTTTTTCTACGACACCACGATCGATCAGGAGTTGCTCGGCTTCGGCCAGCAGCAGGTCGCGGTCGGTGTGCTGCTGCTTCATCGACAACGGACTGACACCGCGGTAGAGCACCATGCGGCCGACCGATTCGGCGTCCGGGGTCAGGGCATAAATCGGCACGCCGCAGTTCAGGCGGCTCATCCATAGCGCGGTCGACCCGGACTGGGTGAGGGCGGCGATGGCCTTGACCTTGAGATGATGCGCCGTCCAGATGGCGGCCATGGCAATCGACTGGTCGATGCGCGTGAATACGCGGTCGAGGAACTCTCGGTCAAGCGTCACTTCGGCCGAACGCTCGGCTTCGACGCAAATCCGCGCCATCGATTCGACGACTTCGACCGGGTATTTGCCGGCCGCCGTTTCGGCCGACAGCATGACCGCGTCGGTGCCGTCGAGCACGGCGTTGGCGACGTCGGACACTTCGGCCCGGGTCGGTACCGGCGAGGTGATCATTGATTCCATCATCTGCGTCGCGGTGATGGTCAGCTTGTTGGTGTCGCGCGCCATGCGGATCATTTTTTTCTGCAGGGCGGGGACCGTCGCATCGCCGACTTCGACGGCGAGATCGCCGCGGGCGACCATGATGCCGTCCGAGGCATCGAGAATTTCGGCCAGGTTGGTGATCGCTTCGACGCGCTCGATCTTGGCGATGAGCACGGCGGAGCTGCCGGCGGCGCGCAGCAGCTGGCGCGCCATGTACATGTCGGCGGCGCTTTTGGGGAAGGAGACGGCAACGAAATCGACGCCGATCTGGGCCGCCGTCTTGATGTCGTCCATGTCCTTGGCGGTCAGCGCCGGTGCGGTCAGGCCGCCGCCCTGACGGTTGATGCCCTTGTTGTTCGACAGTTCGCCGCCAACCAGCACGCGGGTGTGGATTTCCTGACCACGGACGCCGGTGACTTCCAGTTTCAGGCGGCCGTCGTCGAGCAGCAGGATGTCGCCATGAACAACGTCCTTGGGCAGATCCTTGTAGTCTAGGCCGACGCGTTCCTGGTTGCCGAGCTTGCATTGGGCGTCGAGGATGAAGGCTTCGCCGACGACGAGGGTGATCTTGTTGTTCTCGAACTTGCCGACGCGAATCTTCGGTCCCTGCAGGTCGCCGAGGATGCCGACAGTCCGCCCGTACTTGGCGGCTGCGGCGCGAATGCCGTCGGCCCGCGCCTTGTGGTCGTCGGCCGTGCCGTGCGAAAAATTCATCCGGACAACGTCGATGCCGGCCTGCACCATGCGCTCCAGCACTTCCGGCGTGGAGGAAGCGGGGCCCAGCGTGGCAACGATCTTGGTATGGCGTGACATGTCTTCTCCGTCCCTGCTTTTAATTGGTTTTGGGCTTTTTTTCCGGTTGACCGTAGCAATGCTACGGTCAACACCTTGCAGCATTATTTCGCGGCGCGTTCTTCCAGCACGGCAATCGCCGGCAGGGTCTTGCCTTCGAGGAATTCCAGGAAGGCGCCGCCGCCGGTCGAGATGTAGCCGACGTCGTCATGGATGTGGAACTTGGCGATGGCAGCCAGCGTGTCGCCGCCGCCGGCGATCGAGAAGGCTTCGGAGTGGGCGATGGCGGAGGCCATCATTTTGGTGCCGCCGGCGAATTGCGGCAGTTCAAAGACGCCGACCGGGCCGTTCCAGACGATGGTGCCGGCGTTGGCAATGATCTGCGACAGCGCGGCAGCGGTCTTCGGGCCGACGTCGAGGATGCGGTCGTGGGTGGCGACGTCATCGACGGAAATCTTGTTGGCGCGGGCCAGGGCCGAGACTTCGTCGGCGACGACGACGTCGGTCGGCAGCGGCACTTCGGCGCCGCGTTCCTTCATGATGTCCATGATCGTGTGGGCTTCCTTGACCAGGTCGGCTTCGGCCAGCGAGTCGCCGATACGTTTGCCGGAGGCGAGCAGGAAGGTGTTGGCGATGCCGCCGCCGACGATGAGTTGGTCGACCTTGCCGGCCAGCGACTTGAGGATGGTCAGCTTGGAGGACACCTTGGAGCCACCGACGATGGCAACGAGCGGACGTTTCGGATTGGTCAGGGCTTTGGTCAGGGCGTCGATTTCTGCGCCCATCAGCATGCCGGCGCAGGCCACCGGGGCGTACTTGGCGATGCCGTGGGTGGTTGCTTCGGCGCGGTGGGCGGTGCCGAAGGCGTCGTTAACGTAGACGTCGCACAGCTTGGCCATCTTCTGGGCCAGCTCGTCGTTGTTCTTCTTCTCGCCCTTGTTGACCCGGCAGTTTTCGAGGAGGACGACTTCGCCCGGCTTGACTTCAAAACCACCGTCGACCCAGTCCTGGATCAGGCGCACGGAGGTATGCAGCATCTGGCCGAGGCGGACGGCGACCGGCATCAGGCTGTCTTCGTGGGTCAGCTCACCTTCGGTCGGGCGACCGAGGTGGGAGGTGACCATGACGGCAGCGCCTTTTTCCAGGCAATACTTGATCGATGGCAGCGAGGCGCGGATACGGGTGTCCTCGGTGATGTTGCCGGCTTCGTCCTGCGGCACATTCAAGTCGGCGCGGATGAAAACGCGCTTGCCGGCTACATCGAGGTCGGTCAGCTTGATAACGTTCATGTCTATCTCCTTGGTTTTGATTAAATGCGATTCTGCGGCCACAGGCGCGACCAATGGTCGGCGACTTCGAGCATGCGGTTGGCGAAGCCCCATTCGTTGTCGAACCAGACAAAGAGGTTCACCAGATGGGTGCCGGCGGTGCGCGTCTGGCTGCCGTCGACAATGGCCGAATGCGGGTCGTGATTGAAATCGATCGAGGCATGCGCCGCCTCGGAGTAGGCGACCAGCTTTTTCAGCGGGCCACGCGCGGCGTCGGCGAGCAGCGCGTTGATGCTGTGTGCCGAAACCGGGCGCTGGGTGCTGATCGTCAGGTCGATGGCCGAGACGTTGAGGGTCGGCACGCGGATGGCCTTGGCCTGCACCTTGCCGGTCAGCTGTGGCAGCAGGCGCTCGATGCCGCGGGCCAGCCCGGTCGACACCGGAATGATCGACTGCATGGCCGAACGCGTCCGGCGCAGGTCGTCGTGGTGATAGCCGTCGATTAGCGGCTGGTCGTTCATGACCGAATGCAGCGTGGTGAGCAAAGCCTGCTCAACCCCGACTTCGCGGTCGAGCAGGTCGAGGATGGGGACGATGGCGTTGGTCGTGCACGAGGCGGCGGAAACCAGGCGCTCGGCACCGGTCAGGGTGTGCTGGTTGATGCCGGCGACGATGGTTGCATCGACGTCGTCGCCACTGGCGCCGGGGTGCGAGAGCAGCAGGCGCGGACAGCCGGCATTGATGAATTTGGCCAAATTTTCCCGTTGACCGTAGGAACCGGAACATTCGACCACCAGATCGATGTCGCGCCAGTCAACGGCCTCCGGCGTGCGGGCGTGGCTGATGCGGATGGCTCGGCCATCGATCAGCAGTTGGCCATCGGCAACGTCGACGTTGCCGGGAAAGCGGCCATGCGTCGAGTCGAAACGCGTCAGGTAGGCCATGCTTTCCAGATTGGCCGGCTCATTGATGGCGACCACCTGGAGATCGTGGGCGACGCTGGATTCCTGTAACGCCCGCAAAAAGCAGCGACCGATACGGCCATAGCCGTTGATGGCAAGACGCAGGGGAAGTTTTTGGGACACGTTCGGAGCCGGCAACTTTCTTGGCGAGTGAAACAAAAGGGGCCTTGCGGCCCCTTTTTCGAAACAGACAGCTTACTTGGCGGCCATCCAGGCGCGGGCAGCGTCGAGCATGCGGCAGGAGTAACCCCACTCGTTGTCGTACCAGGCCAGAACTTTGACCAGCGTGCTGCCGTCTTCGCCCTGAATGACGCGGGTCTGCGTTGCGTCGAAGGTGGAGGAAACGGTGGTGTGGTTGAAGTCGGACGACACCAGCGGGTCGTTGTTGACGTCAAGCACGCCCTTCAGCGGGCCGTTGGCGGCAGCGGTCATCAAGGCGTTGATTTCTTCCTTGGTGGTCGAGCGGCCGGCGGTGAAGGTCAGGTCGACCAGCGACACGTTGATGGTCGGCACGCGCAGGGCGAAACCATCGACCTTGCCCTTGAGTTGCGGCAGCACCAGGCCGACGGCAGCGGCAGCGCCGGTCTTGGTCGGGATGATGTTGGCGGCAGCGGCGCGGGCGCGGCGCAGGTCCTTGTGGCGGACGTCGACGGTGACCTGGTCGTTGGTGTAGGCGTGGATGGTGGTCATCAGGCCCTGCTTGATGCCGATGCTGTCGGACAGGATCTTGGCGACCGGAGCCAGACAGTTGGTCGTGCACGATGCGTTGGAAACGACGGTCATGTCCGACTTGAACAGGCCTTCATTGACGCCGTAGACGATGGTGGCGTCGACGTCGTCGCCGCCCGGAGCGGAGATCAGCACGCGCTTGGCACCCTGCTCGAGCAGCGGCTGGGCCTTGGCCTTGGAGGTGTAGGCGCCGGTGCATTCGAGAACGATATCAACGCCGTGGTCGGCCCAGTTGATGTCCTTCGGGTTCTTGGTCGAGTAGAAGGCGATCTTCTTGCCATCGATGATGATGCAGTTTTCACCTTCGGTTTCGACGCTGGTGCGGAAACGGCCGTGCGTGGTGTCGTACTTGAGCAGGTGCGAGTTGGTCTTCAGATCGCCGGCGGCATTGATGGCGACGACGTCGAATTCGTTCTGCAGGCCCTGCTCGTAAATGGCGCGCAGCGTGCAGCGACCGATACGACCGAAACCGTTGATTGCAACCTTGATAGCCATGTAACTAACTCCCTCTCTAAAAAATCAGGACAACAGTGCCTTGGCCGTCTTGACGACGTTGGCTACCGTGAAACCGAACATGTCAAACAACTGACCGGCCGGCGCCGACTCGCCGAAGCGGTCGATGCCGATCACGGCGCCATGCAGGCCGACATACTTGCGCCAAAAGTCGGGGTGAGCCGCTTCGATGGCGATGCGTTTCTTGCAGCCGCCGAGGACGGAGGCCTTGTATTCCGCGCTCTGGCGGTCGAAGACGTTGGTGCAGGGCATCGAGACGACGCGTGTCTGGATGCCTTCGCCGGCCAGTGCCGCCTGGGCGTCGAGGGCCAGCTTGATTTCCGAGCCGGTGGCGATGAAGGTGAGCTGCGCTTCGCCATCGGCTTCGGACAGCACGTAGCCGCCCTTGGCGATGTCGGCGTCGGCAACCTTCTGGGTCACGGTCGGCAGGTTCTGGCGGGACAGGGCGAGCAAACTCGGGCCATTTTTCCGGTCGACCGCAGCCGTCCAGGCGATGGCCGTTTCGGTCGCATCGGCCGGGCGCCAGACGTCGAGGTTCGGAATGATGCGCAGGCTGGGGATATGTTCAACCGGCTGGTGCGTCGGGCCGTCTTCGCCGAGGCCGATCGAGTCGTGGGTGTAGACCATGATCTGGCGCTGCTTCATGAGCGCGGCCATGCGGATTGCGTTGCGGGCGTAATCCGAGAAAACCAGGAAGGTGGCGGTGTAGGGCACCAGGCCGCCGTGCAGGGCAAGGCCGTTGGCAATGGCGGTCATGCCGAATTCGCGCACGCCGTAGTAGCAGTAGTTGCCACCCTCGGTGCGGGTCACGCCCTTGCTGCCCTTGACGAAGGTCAGATTCGAGCCGGCCAGGTCGGCTGAACCGCCGAAGATTTCCGGGACAGCCGGGACGAGCGCGGCAATGGCGTTCTGCGAAGCCTTGCGGGTGGCAATGTTCTCGGCCTTCTCGCGGCAGGTGGCGATGTAGGCAGCCTTGGTGGCCTCCCAGTTGGCCGGCAATTCGCCCTTGATGACGCGCCGCTCGAATTCGGCAGCTTCGGCCGGGAAGGCCGCACGGTAGGTGGCAAACCGGTTGTCCCAGTTTTCCTGATAGACGGCGCCACGCGGCTTGCTGTTCCAGGCAGCGTAAATCTCGCCCGGGATTTCAAACGGTGGGTGGTGCCAACCGATGTATTCGCGGGCGGCCGCAATTTCGTCCTTGCCGAGCGGTGCGCCGTGACAGTCGTGCGAGCCTTGCTTGTTCGGCGAACCGGCGCCGATCGTGGTCTTGCAGCAAATCAGGCTGGGCTTGTCGGTAACCGACTTTGCCTCGAGCAGCGCACGTTCAATGGCGTCGCTGTTGTGTCCGTTCACGCCGGCAATGACGTGCCAGCCGTAAGCTTCGAAACGCTTCGGGGTGTCGTCGTTGAACCAGCCTTCGACATGGCCGTCGATGGAGATGCCGTTGTCGTCCCAGAAGGCGATCAGCTTGCCGAGGCCGAGGGTGCCGGCCAGCGAGCAGGCTTCGTGCGAAACACCTTCCATCAGACAACCGTCGCCGAGGAAGGCGTAAGTGTGGTGATTGACGATTTCGTGGCCGGGCCGGTTGAATTCGGTCGCCAGGACCTTTTCGGCCAGTGCGAAGCCGACGGCGTTGGTGATGCCCTGGCCGAGGGGGCCGGTCGTGGTTTCAACGCCCGTCGTGTAGCCGAACTCCGGATGGCCCGGCGTTTTCGAATGCAACTGGCGGAAATTTTTCAGGTCATCGATCGACAGATCGTAGCCGGTCAGGTGGAGCAGCGCATAAACCAGCATCGAGCCGTGACCATTCGACATGACAAAACGGTCGCGGTCGGGCCAGTGCGGGTTGGCCGGGTTGTGACGCAGGTGGCGACGCCAGAGGACTTCGGCGATTTCGGCCATGCCCATTGGCGCACCGGGGTGCCCGGAATTGGCCTGCTGGACGGCGTCCATGGCGAGGGCGCGGATGGCGCCGGTCAGGGGAGAAAACTTGGGGAGATTGCTGACGCTCATGATCCGGAAATCCAGCCTGCTGAAAAGGTGA
>PHCF01000001.1 GCA_002842145.1 Betaproteobacteria bacterium HGW-Betaproteobacteria-6
CGGTGGCAAGGTCATCCTGACCGTGCCCGACGATCCCAACCTGCGCGGCATCCTGGTCGAGACGGATTCATTCACCGGCAAGGACAGTTTCGGCATCAGCACGACGCTGGATGGCAAGGTGACCAACGCTGCAACCGGCAACGTCTCCATGGGTACGGATGGTGTGGTGACACTGGCCGGTCTGGTGGTCAATCAGCAGGGCGTCGTCAACGCGACCAGGGCGATCAACCTCAATGGCGCCACCATGCTGGTTTCGGGGACGACCGAGACAGACCGCCTGACCATCAACCAGCGCGGCAGCGTGGCCCAGATCGACTGGGTTTCCGGCTTCAACGTCGGGCCGGGCAAGACGGTCGAGTTCGTCCAGGCATCGGGCGATGTCGCCTATAACCATGTCTTCGATCCGGACAAGGATCTGGTCGATGGCTCCGGCAACAAGCTGGATAACCTGTCGGCGGGGCGTTCGCTGATCGACGGCGTGCTCAAGGCCAGCGGCCAACTGGTGCTGGTCAACGAACTGGGTATCACGTTCGGGGCAAATGCCCGGGTTTCGGCCAATAATTTCGTTGCCTCGGCGCTCGGCATGAATCCGGCTATCGTGTCGTCGGGTCTGCTCGGCCAGACCAACGTCCGTTCCCGCGCCTTTTACCTGAACCGGAATTACGCGACCTTCGACAGCAGCGACGAAAGCCTCGCCGCGGCCGACAAGGCACGGGCCCTCTCGGATTTTCGCCGTGCTACGGTCAACGTCGAAAACGGGGCAAAAATCGAGATGGCCAGCGGGGGCTATGTCGTCCTTGCCGGCGGCGTGGTCAACCAGGGCGGCAGCATCAGCACGCCGAACGGCCAGACCCTGCTGGCAGCCGGTGCCGACCTGTATCTGAAGCCGGGCTACTCGAGCGCGCTGCGCGGCTTTACGGCGGAGGTCAATCCGCTCCTGGTCAAGGACGCCAACAAGAGCGGCATCGATGCTCTGGTGGCGCTTTCCCGCGGTGCCGATGCGAATGCGGTGACCAACACCGGCACGATCTCGGCCAGCTTCGGCGACATATCCCTGGTCGGTCACCGGATTGTCCAGGCCGGCACGCTGTACGCGTCGACATCGGCCACCGCCAACGGCTCGATCAACCTGAAGGCGCGGGATATGGCGTTGATCGACTACGCGATCGATACGGCTACCGGGGATATCGCCGACAGCAGCTATTTCAAGATTTCGCGCGATTATGGCGTCGATGGCGTGCTCGCCTACGATCCAATGCGAGCCGTTGTCGAGCCGACCGATTTCATCTTCGGCCAGCAGGCGGGCACGGTCAGCTTTGCCGACGGCAGTCGCACCGAGATCGCGGTTGATGGCAGCAACGGCAAGACCTTGACGGCTGACCAGCATTTTGTCGCGTCATCGATTACCGCCCTGGCCAAGGAGATTGTCGTCGGCCAGGCCGACATCCTGGCCAAAGGCGGCAACGTCAGGTTGGGTGCCAGTTCGGCTTTCGGGGAAACCAACGCCTTTGCGGCAGATGCCGTGATCCCCGAGGTGGATGGCAGTGCGCAGAGGGGCGTTGGCGTTTTTGTGGCTGAGGGCGCGAAGATCGATGTTTCCGGGACCAACGCCCAAAAGTCGGTTCGTGACCTGTTCGTCGAGGTCGAATTGCGTGGCGACAACTTTGCCGACAATACGGTCCAGCGCAACGGCGTGCTGCGTGGCCAGAAAGCCTGGGTGGACATTCGCGACGCGGTGGAGATCGCCGATGTCAGCAGCTATTTCAACAACGTCGGCCTGACGGTCGACGAACTGGCGGCGACCGGCGGCAAGATCTCGCTGGCTTCCTCGGGCAATGTCATCGTCAAGAACGGAGCCTCCCTCGATGTTTCCGGTGGCGTGGTCGATTACGCGGCGGGAACCGTCGAGGAGTCGCGGCTACTGGCCGGCCGCAAGTCTTACCGTCTGAACGACGCGCCGGTCTGGGCCGAGTATTTGTCTCTGACCACGGCCTCGCACAACGAAGTGGCCTATGTCGAGGGCAAGAGTGCCGGTACCGTCGAGATTCGTGGCAATCGCCTGGCCGTCGACGGGCAGTTGCAGGCGAAGACCACGGTCGGTACGCGCCAGCGCGAGATTGGCGATCCGACCACCACGCGCAGCGCGATTCCGCTGGGTGGACAACTGATCGTGCAGGATGGCGGCCAGCATTACACCGTCGCCAATCGCGATACGGCCAGCCAGACCGAGAAGGATGCTGCCTTCCTCCAGGCTCAGATGGTGTTCGTCAAAGGCGCGGCCAACGCCGCTGCCGGCCTGACTCAGGGAGATGCCGGACCGGACCGCCTGGAATTGTCCGAAACGCTGGTCGATGCCGGGTTCTCCCGCTTCTCGATGAGCAGCGACGGGCGGATCGACATTCCGGCGGAAATTTCCCTGAACCTGTCGGCAGGGGGCGAGTTTGCCGCTGCCGGGCGCCAGATTCATCTGGCCGGCGACATCAGTGCGCCGGGTGGCAGCATCACGTTGAAGACACGCGATTTGAGTTTGTCGGTGCCTGATGCGCCCAATATCTTCGATGGTGCTTACTCGAATCTGGTCGTCGCCGAAGGGGCGAGCCTGTCCACCTCCGGCGTCTGGGTTAACGATTTTCTCGATGGCGAACTGAGCACGGCGCCGCTGGCATTGAATGGCGGCAAGATTGTTCTGAGTTCGGCGCATGACCTCGATATCCGGCGCGGCAGCAGCATTGCCGTCGATGGCGGTGGCCTGGTCAACACCAAACGTTCCGTCAAGAAGGGCAATGCCGGCGTGATCGCGCTGACCAGCGGCACCGGCTTCGTCGAGGTCGGCACGGTCGGGGGGAGCAGCCTCTTCCTGGATGGCACGCTGTCGGGGATGGCGCTCGGCAAGGGCGGGTCATTGTCGATTGCCTCGTCGCAGGTCGTTCTGGGCCACGCCGAAAGCATCGATACCCGGACATGGAGCGACGCCCGGCGGATCGCCGAGGGGCGCCAGGGCTTCGCGGCGCCGGCCGATGTGGTCGACCGTGGCGGTTTCTACCATTTCATTTTTAGCGGAAATTCCGGGGCTGCTCGCCGTCGGCGACTACTTCAAGCGGCCGACGGGTAGCGCCATCGCCTCTTTTGCCGCAACGCAGGTCCTGCCCGAAGCGCTACGCTCGGGGACCACGAGCATCAGCCTGACGACGACCGACATCTTCAGCGGACGCCTGACCGTCGCCGAAAACGCCTACGTCGGCGCTTCGACAAAGGGTGGCGTGACACTGGAAGCGGCCGGTCAGATGACCGTGCTGGGCACTCTGGAAACGGCTGGTGGCACGATCAAGCTGGGTCGCGCGGAAATGACCAGCGACCTGAATGCGGCGGTCCAGAATGCCTTGATCGATGCCGGCAAGAAACAGTCCGAATCGATCTATCTAGGCGAGAACGCCAAGTTGCTGGCCGGCGGGGCGACGGTGCTCGATGCCGACACCCAACTGGCGCTGGATGCCGGAATTTCGGCCGGGCAACTGCTGGCCAGACAAGCCTATCGGGGCGAGGTACTGGCCGGCGGTACGGTGAGTATCGATTCCGGCCTTGGCTATCTGATCATGCGTGACGGCGCGCTGATCGATGTTTCGGGCGCGACTGGTACGCTGAATGCAGCGACGGCTACCGCAACCGGTTACACCTATGCGGCGCGGGCGCTGGGCAGTGCCGGAGGCACAGTCAGCCTGGCGGCGCATAGCGGCATGTTCCTCGACGGCAATTTCAAGGCTCGGGGTGGCAAGGATGCGCTCGGCGGTGTCTTCAGCCTGCGCTTTACGGCCGACCCGGTGAAGATGGAGGCCAACCCGTGGGGCGTCGGCATCGGGCAGAGCCAGGAAATCATCGATGCGCTGACGCAGGGGCGCGCGCTGAGCGTTTATCAAACGGCAGCGACCGACGACAAGAGAGCCAGGGAAAACCATGCCGAACTATGGCCCGTCAGCGTCAGCGCGGCTGCTTACCTGGCGGGTACCGCCGAACTCGATGCGCAAACCTACAACGGCAAGGCTGCGCTCGATGTCGCACTATTGCAGGATTTCGGTTCCTGGTACCTGACCAGCCAAAGCGACATCGTTTTCGCCGGCAAGGTCGAGGCAACGGTCAATAACCACCTGAGCCTGAATGCGGCGAACTTCAGGGCCGCCGACGATACGACTGATCTGAAGCTGACGGCGGCCACGGCGCGCGGGGCCGGCGCTGCCGTCGCAGCGACGACCGGGCTGGCCGACGCCTCGATCACGGCCCGTGACATCGGGCTGGTCGGCACCTTCGGCTGGAGCGGCTTCGCTGACAGCTCCTTCACGAGCAGCGGGGCCCTCCATTTCGACAGCGTCGAGAACACGGTGAGGAACCGCACCGACGGCCGTCTGTTCAATGGCCAGATGACGGCTTCCGGCGCGCTGACCTTCTCGGCTGCCCGCCTCAGCCCGTCGACCTACGGCGATTTCCGCATCGACCTGCTGGCTGATCCGAACGGCAGCATCCACATTACCCGGCCGGCCGGCGCCTTGGCTGACGTATCGCTGTCGCCCTACGGTCGACTGGAATTTTCGGCCAAAACCATAAACCACGAGGGGACGATTTCCGCCCCCCTCGGCGAGGTCGTTTTCAGTGCGCCGGGCGGTACCGTGACGCTGGTTGCCGGTAGCAAGACCTCGGTGGCGGCGGATCGCAACCTGTTGTTCGGGACCACCGGCGAGTCGGGCAGCAGCTGGAACTACCTGGGCAGCGAAATCGAGGCTTTGCCGTCCAAGGGCATTGTGATCGATGCCGCCGTGTCGAAAGTGCAGACCGGTGCCGAACTTGATCTCTCGGCAGGTGGCGAGGCGCTGGCCTGGGAGTTTACCGCCGGTCCGGGCGGCAAGAACGATGTGCTCAAGGGTTCGCCGACAACTTTTGCCATCGTGCCGGGCTGGAGCGGGGTCAGCGCGACCGATGCCGAACTCCTCGCCGCTTATGCCACGAGCGACGATGGTTCGCTACCGCTGCTCAAGGTGGGCGATGCCGTTTCGCTGGGCGCCAACACGCTCGGCCTCGGTGGCAGCTATGTCTTGCTGCCGGCCCGCTATGCGGTGTTGCCCGGCGCTTACCTGGTGACGGTGAAGGGCGGCAACGATAATGTTCTGGCCGCCTCCGAGCGCCAGCCCGACGGTTCCTGGCTAGTCGCCGGTGCGTTCAACGCACTCAACGCCGACGGCTCGACGACGGCTTACTCGCAGTCGCATCTGACCCTCGAATTGGCGAGCAGCGAGGTGGTGGCCAACCGGGCCAAATACACCCTGACCACGGCTTCGTCGTTCTTTTATGACCAAGCCGGCGTTCGTCTGGCCGGCGATGCCGGTCATCTATCGGTGGTCGGCCGCAGCAGCCTGGAATTCGACCCCAGCGTCGTGGCCAAAACCGTGGCTGAAATCAGTGCCGTTGACGGGCGCCATCGTGCCGCGCAAGGGCTGGCACTGGATCTTGCCGCGCCCAAGCTGTATGTCAGCAATCTTGGCAATACACCGGATGGCTATTCGGTGGTTGATCCCTCCAAGCTGAAGGATGTGAATATCGGATGGCTATTCGGTGGTTGATCCCTCCAAGCTGAAGGATGTGAATATCGCCAGCCTGCTGCTCGGCGGAGTGCGCACGGAGACGGCGACCGGCACGCAAATCGACACCATCTCAAGTTCGGTCGTGATCAACAACGATGGAAACAGCGTGGGCGGAACCGCACTGAGCGCCGGCGAGGTGCTGGCGACAGCCAGCGAGACGCTGACCGTGGCGGGCAAGAGCAAGATCGATTCGGCAGGCGACGCAACGGGGCGCGACATTGCGCTGACCGGCGACGGCGCCTTCCTGCGCGTTGCCGAAGGCAGCCAGGTCAAGGTCAGCCGAAGCGGCGTCAATCGCCTGCTAGGCGATCTGACGGTCGAAAGCACCGCCGCCGTGGCTGGCCAGTCGCTGGTCTTCGATGCGACGCGCGGCAATGAGCTGGCCGGTATGGTTTCCCCGGGCAAGCGTCTGGCCGATGGTTCGCGCGACGGGGGCGGGGCGGTGAGCATCGGGGCCGGCCGGATCAACGTGGTGGCCGACAATTCGGCGCCGACCGAAGGCGTTACGCTGAAGAAGACCGATCTGGAACGGTTTGCCGGTGTCGATCAAATGCGTCTGGTGAGCTATTCGACGCTCGACCTGTACGGCGATGCGACGCTGGGATCGGCCACGCTCAATGAACTGGTTGTTTCGGCTGCCGGCATTGCCGGACACGGTGGTGATGACAGCCTGGCCAATATTTCGGCCAGGCAGGTGGTGTTCGAGAATGCCAATCCCGAGGGTGCGCAGTTCGTCGCTGGCGCGGCCTTCGGCAGCGGCAAATTCAAGGTGGACGCCGGGCAGATCACTTTTGGCGACAACGCGACCGAAGCGATGCGCAAGGCCGGCACCAGCGGCTTCAAGATGGCCGGCTTCGATGCCGTCGAACTCAAGGCGACCGGCGATGTCCGGTTTGCCGGTCGCGGTGTGACTCGCGTCGAGAGCGGCCGGGTCGATGCCAACAGCCAACCTGTCGAAACCAAACTCGACATCACGGCCGGACGCGTGACCAGCACGAGCGGGGCGGATCATGTCCTGACGGCTACGGGCGACTTGTCTATCCAGCGTCATGACAACGCCACGACGCCGACAACGGCAGCCGGCCTCGGCAGCAAACTGGAACTGGCTGGCAAAAACGTTACGGTGTCCGGTCACATCGATCTGGCGGCCGGCGATCTGACTTTGGCTGGCACACAGGGCGTGACACTGAACAGCGGTGCGCTGGTCAGCGCCGCCGGCGCCGCCGTGAAGTTTGCCGATACCACGGCTTACGCCTCGGGCGGCCGCATCACGCTGAAATCGACAGAGGGCGATGTCCGGATCAACG
Source organism: Betaproteobacteria bacterium HGW-Betaproteobacteria-6 (assembly GCA_002842145.1). GTDB lineage: Bacteria > Pseudomonadota > Gammaproteobacteria > Burkholderiales > Rhodocyclaceae > Azonexus. The sequence goes on from PHCF01000001.1 coordinate 6,935, forward strand.
AAGGCGCCATCGCCACGGTTTCTGCCGATGCTGGCGGCGGCAATGCCGGCACGATCCGCCTGCTGGCCGAAAATGGCACGGTTGACGCTGCTGCGAAAACCCTGCGGGGCAACGCGTCCGGCGGCAAGACACAGGGCAGCCTGGTGGTCGATGCCGCTACCGTTGCGCTTGATCGCCTGGCCAATGCGGTCGTCGATCCCTCCGGCAACCGCCATCTCGGCGAAAGCTGGGATGTCCGTCGTCGGGTTGGCGATCTTGTCCTGACCGAACAGATCAAGGCGCATCAATTTCAGTTGTCGGCTGATGCCGGCAATATCGGCATTTTTGGCACCGTCGATGCGTCCGGTAACAAGGGCGGAAGTATCGCTCTCTATGCCAACCGGGTCAGCGATGTCGCGGGCCAAAATGCGGTAGGCGGACAGGTTGAGCTGCATGCCGGCAGCGTCCTCAAGGCCAACGCGACGGAAGTGGTCAGTGGCGGTGACGGCACGGCAGGCGAGGGCGGTTCGGTGATCATCGGCGTCAGCGCGACGAAGGCCGAGGACGAATTGGCCACCGGGATCAATTTCTCGGGCGCCAAGGATGGCCAGGCTGCGGCCAGTATCGATGTCTCGACGGCGGCCGGCAGCAAAGCAAGCGGTGGCCGCGTGACATTCCGCGCGCCGCGCCAGGATGAACTGGGCAAGCTGGTCGATGGCAATGGGGCCGAGATCGTCGATAACAACGCCATGGCAGCACTGGTGACGACCAGACAGGGTTCGGCCAGTTCCGATTACCTGTTGGTCGGGGTCACCAACACCAATTCGTTGGCAAACGGGACGGTGATTTCCTTCAATGCCTATGCCGCGTCGAAGGCCGAACCCACGGTGACCGTGGGCAGCAACAGCAAGGTACCGTTGGTCAACGCCGATGGCACAGTACTTTCGGCTAATGCAATCAAGGCCGGGCAGGGGGTCGTTGCCATCTTCGATAACGGCGTCTTCAAGATATCGACGCTGGGCGAGACGGATACAGGATCGGCCAACCGGTACAAAGTGACACCGGCCATCGGCCCGCTGACGGCGGATGATTTCCAGAACCCGGGCTATACGGTGACATTCCGTCCCAAGAGCGCCAATACAGCCGCATCGACGCTGGAAATCACGTCGGCCGATAAAAAGAAGACTTCGATCGATCTGAAGAGCGCTGACGGCAGCGTACTGAAGGCCGGCGATCTTCGGACGGACAGGTTGGTGACGGCGGTCTATACGATCATCGATGGCAATGGCGAGTTCAGGCTTGTCGATGACCTGCCGCTGGCCTCGGCCCCCGTCGTCGGGTCGCGCATGGCCAAGGTGAACCTCGATGGAAACGTCCAGGGAGCTGCCGGAGTTGCGCTGGAAGCCGTACGGGTAACGCGCAAGACGGGCGATTTCGTGCTCGGCACCGCCGAGCAGGACGCCCTGCTCAAGACAGCGAGCGAGGTTTCTGCGCTCAAGGGCACCGCCTTTGTCGAGACCGCCGATCCCGGCAGGTGCCTGGGTACGGTCTTCCGGGTGGGTGAGGAGATTCGGTCGACCGGCAACTTGCTGGTGGGCAATGACTGGAGCTTTACTGGCACTAGTGCGGCCGGAACGGTTGGCGCCCTGACGTTGCGCGCCGAGGGAGATCTGCTGGTGAGCGGTACGATCACCGACGGTTTCGTCCGGAACGGCTCGGCAAACGCCGGGGTGTCCGATATTTATCGCGACGCACGCGTCGGCAGCGGCGGCGATAGCTGGTCGTTCCGGCTCGTCGCCGGGGCCGATGCCGATCAGGCTGCGCCGCTGGGAACGGATACTTCGGCGACGACAGGCAGTCTCGTTCTGGCTGACAACAAACTGATCCGTACCGGGACGGGCAGCATCGATATTGCAGCGGCGAAAGACATCCAGCTGGGTGACCGGGCCGCGATTTATACGGCGGGCGTGAGCGATACGACGGAGCTTGAGGGTTTTACACCGGCTTTCGTCAATAACAATTACACGGCCAAGGGCGTGTACTCGGCCTTCCTGATTGGCGGCGGCGATGTCTCGCTGAAGGCCGGGGGGGCGATCGAGGTTGAGAAACCTGACCTTGCGTCGGTTTATCAGGGCAATCCCAACGAGTGGATGATGCGGGTGGGGGGCAACAAGAACCTGCAATGGTGGTTGCGGGTTGCTTCGTTCCAGTCGGGTATTGCTGCATTCGGCGGTGGTGACATTAGCTTGGCAGCGGGCGGTGACATCAGCAATGCGATTGTCGCCATTCCGACCAGCGGTCGTGTGCCGACCGTGGATGGCGAGGCGCAGCCCGACCGGGCGTTGATTACCGGGGGCGGTGACCTGAGCGTGCAGGCGCAAGGCTCGATCATCGGCGGGATGCTCTATGCCGAAACCGGCAAGGTGACGCTGACTGCGGATGCGATCAAGCCCTATGTCATCGTTACCAGGAATGGCAATGGCGATCTGGTCGACAACAATTTCTACACGACTGTCGCCATCGGTAATAGCAGCGTTGATGTCGTTGGCCGGCAGGACGTCGAACTGGGCAATGTATACAACCCCTTGTGGGCCAACACCAACTGGCTCTACAACGGCACCTATACGACCGGCGCCAAGGCGACGTCAGGATTGGTCACCGTGACCGGCAACTACAGCGTTCGCCTGGGTACCTTTGGCGAACGTTCGGCGCTCGATGTCGTTTCACTGGCCGGCAATGTTGGTCTGAACGCTCAGGATACGGTTTACGGGGTCATGGATAGCGAGACCCACCGACTGATGCCGGCGCAGGTGAAAGTTGCGGCGCTGAATGGCGATATCGGTGGGTCGGTGGTTCAAGTGCCAGGACAGTCGGGGCAGTTGGACCTGCTGGCGCAGGGCACGATCGGGCTTTCGTCTTCGATTCAGCAACTTGACCTGGCGGAGCGCTACCTGCCGAGTGTACGGAATCCCGTACTTGGCAACGGCTTGCTGGGCGAGACCGGTTTTGTGCTGTTGAGCGCCTTGCAGTCCGGAGCTGCGCTCGAAAAACACACAGGCCAGAACTGGCACCTCAACGATACCGAGCCCAGCCGTCTCGTTGCGCTGACGGGAGATGTCGTTGACCGACGTTTGTACAGGGGGGCTGATGAGGCCCATCTGTTCAACGAAGCCGTACTCATCGAGGCGGGGGGCGACGTCGAGAACATGAGCCTCGATATTCAGCATAACCATGCCGATGACGTGAGTGTCATCAAGGCAGGGGGAGACATCCGGTACGACTACCAGACGGTGACCGATCCGAAGAATTTGCCCACCCCGGTAACCGACCCGCTCAAGGGTATACAGGTCGGTGGCGGTGGCTCGTTGCGGGTTCAGGCAAAAGGCACGATCGATCTGGCCGATACCCAGGGCATCGTGACGCGCGGCAATCTGGATAATCCCTATCTGCCGGAAGGTGGTGCCCATATCCTGGCCATCGCCGGTGGCGTGCCGGATTATCAGGGGCTGTACAGGGAACTGGCTTCGGCCCGAAGCGACCTGGTCAACCTGATCGACCCGGACAAATCCTATTCAGCGGCCGAACTAGGCAGGAATGCCGGCCTGCAGGCCATTCACCAGAAGATCATCGACGGCAAAGCGGTCAGCGATGCCGAAGTACTTGATGTCTTCTACGCCAAGCTCACCGAATACGGGCGGGCAGCGCAGAATCGTGGCGACTCGTCACAGTACGACAAGGGACGGACACTGGCTGCAGCCTTGTTCCCCGATGCCAATGTCGGCAAGGGCGACATCCTGCTCTCGATGAGCCAGATCAAGACCGAGCAGGAGGGCAATATCCAGTTGCTGGTGCCGGGCGGCGGCACCGTCGTTGGCGTGGCCGCGCCCTCCTTGTCGAAAGCGGCTTCGGATCAGGGCATCTTCACCATCAACGGCGGCGATATCCTGGCCTATGTCGCCGACGATTTCCTGGTCAATCAGTCGCGGGTATTCACGCTCGATGGCGGCAACATCATGATCTGGGCCGATCGGGGGAATATCGATGCCGGTAGCGGCGCGAAGACGGTGAACTCGACGCCGCCGCCGGTCCTTGTCGTACGCAACGGTCAGATCGTTCTTGATACGGCCAACTCGGTTTCCGGGTCCGGCATTGGCGTACTCGCCTCGCGCGACGATACGCCGGCCAGCGACATGGACCTGTTCGCACCGGAAGGGGCGATCGACGCTGGCGACGCCGGCTTGCGCAGTACCGGCAACATCACACTCGGGGCGCGCGTCATTCTTAATGCCAGCAACATTCAAGCGGCCGGCGCGGTGACCGGGGCGCCGGCCGCGGCTGCTACTGCGGCTCCGGTTGCCGCCGTGACCTCGCCGACCAATTCGGAAAACCAGGCGCTCGAAGACGCTGCACCCGCTGCCGGCAGGCGCGACGGGTCGGGCGGCATGCTGACCGTCGAGGTGCTCGATGGCGGACCCGAGACCGTGCCGGATTGTTCGTCCGGGAAAGTCGAGGACGGCAAATGCAAACCCCGGACGACGGGGTAGCACGGCTGTAAAGAACGGTTTTCATAATAGTCAGATCAACCCAACAACATTGAAGATGATGAGAAACTTTGCACACTGGATGATGGCGGCGGCGAGCTTTGTTGCCCTGAACGACGGTTGATGGCGTCGAGCTCAAACAGGGTGTTACCCAGTTGCCACTGGCCTTGCGCCTGCATACCGGCAATTTTCCCTTTGCCGAAGCCAAGCCGGACGGTAGCGATCTGCGCGTGACGGCCGGCGACGGCAAGACGCCGCTGCGTTTTCATATCGAAAAATATGACTCGACCAACGAACTGGCGGTGATCTGGGTGCAACAGCCCAAACTGGCGCCGTTGGCCAAAACGGATGCGGTCAACCTGCTGTGGGGTAATGAAAAGGCGGCAGCGGCCAGCGATGCCAAGGGCAGCTACGATGCGGCACAGAGGCTCGTGCTGCATTTCTCCGACAACGGTCCGGTGCAGGATTCCACGGTCAACCGGAATAATCCGCAAAATTCGACAATCAAGCCCGTCGCCGGCCCGCTCGGCGATGCGGCCAGTATGGATGGCAGCACGACGCTGACGGTTCCAGCCTCTCCCTCTTTGAAGCTGACTACTGCCAATGGCCTGACTTTCACGGCGTGGATCAAGCCGGTAGCCAATGCCTCGGGGACGCTGTTCCAGCAAAGCGAGGGTGGCAAAGGCCTGGCTCTGGCGGTCAATGGCAGCAAACTGGTGGCGGTGGTCAACGGCAAGGAATTTCCGTCGGCGGCGACGGTGCTGGCCGATACCTGGCAGCACGTGGCAATGACCCTGATTGGCGGCCGACTGACTTTCTACATGGAAGGCACCGAGGCCGGCACAGCCGACATCGCGCTCGACGACATGGCCGGCGACATCCAGATCGGTGCCGGTTTCCAGGGTGAGCTGGACGAAGTGACGCTGGCTGCGACCTCGCGTTCGGGCGATTACATCAAGGCGCTGCACGGCAGCCAGCAGCCGGACAGCCTGATGTACGGCGCCGAGGAAGAAGAAGCGGGTGAGGAAGCCTCCTACGTTGGCATCCTGCTCGGCGCGCTGACGGTGGACGGCTGGGTCGTCATCGGCATCCTGGCCGTCATGGGCGCCATCAGTTTTGCCGTGATGGTTGGGAAAACCCTGTTTCTCGGCAAGGCGGAAAAGGCCAACGACGCCTTCCTCAACCGCTTCCGCGACAATCCGCGCAAGCTGCTGCGCCCGGATTCGATGGATACCAAGGCGATGAGCGAAGACGAGGCGATGCGTCATTCGACCATCTTCCGTCTGTACAAGATCGGTATCCAGGAAATGCACCACCGCTTCGATACGCAGACCAGAAACGGCGCCGAAAACACCCTTTCCGATGCTGCCCTCAATTCGATCCGGGCCGCCATGGACGCCGCCATGGTGCGCGAGAACCAGCGTCTGAACAGCCAGATCGTGCTGCTCACCATCGCCATTTCCGGTGGCCCCTTCCTCGGCCTGCTCGGTACCGTGGTCGGCGTCATGATCACTTTCGCGGCGATTGCCGCGGCCGGTGACGTCAATGTGAACTCGATCGCACCGGGTATCGCCGCGGCCCTGGTCGCCACCGTGGCCGGTCTGGCCGTGGCGATTCCCGCCCTGTTCGGCTACAACTGGCTGGCCATCAAGATCAAGAACGTTTCGGCCGACACCCAGGTGTTCGCCGACGAGTTCCTGACCAAGTCGGCCGAGTTGTACGCCGTCTAAGCGGGAACGAGCGCGATGCACGTTCAGGAAGACAACCAGCCCTACGACGAGATCAACGTCACGCCGATGCTCGACCTCGCCTATGTTTTGCTGGTCATCTTCATCATCATGACGACGGCCTCGGTGCAGGGCGTCAAGGTCGAGTTGCCGAAAACGGTAGCCAGCGCCAGCCTGGCCAAGCCAGGTACCAAGGCGGTGACGGTGGCGCGCAACGGCGACGTCTTTCTCGATGCCTACCCGGTCACCATGGAGCAGCTCGACCTGCGCCTGGCCCAGCATCTGTCGGCCAATCCGGCCCTGTCCATCGTTATCAAGGGCGACGGACAGGCGCAATACGCGAAGGTCATGGAGGTCATGGAGTTGCTCAAGCGCAACGGCATCACCGACCTCGGCCTGGCGACGACACGGGCGCAGAGGTAAACCATGCACGTTCAGGCCGAAACCAAGCCCTACGACAGCATCAACGTCACACCGATGCTTGACCTTGCCTATGTGCTGCTCGTCATCTTCATTTTGATGACCACCGCCTCGGTGTCGGGCATGTCGATCAATCTGCCCAAACCGTCGAACAAGCCGAGTACCGAGAAGCACGAGATCAAGATCGTCCAGATCAAGCCGGACGGTTCGCTGCACCTCAACGGCGTCGGCGTCACCGTTCGCGAACTGGAGGTCCAGCTCAAGGCGACGATGGCCCGCGACCCGAAGGCCTCGGTCGTCCTCAAGGGCGACCCGGCGGTCAATTACGCGCGGGTGGTCGAAGTGCTCGATCTCACCGGTGCCATGGGCATCGGCTCGGTAGGACTCGTCACCGCAAGAATTGGTAACTGATGACCATGCAAACCCGGAATCCGCCGCCGCGTCGCTGGCTGACGACCGCTGTCCTCGCCCTGCTCGGCGTGGTGCTGCTCGGCCTCATGGTGTGGGGCGTCATGAGCCTGATGAACGGCAAGTCCGGCAAGCCGCGCAAGCCGCCGGTCATCACCCTGCTGCCCGATAGGCCGCCACCGCCTCCGCCACCGCCCAAGGAAGAAAAGAAGCCCGAGCCGCCCAAGGAGAATCCCAAGGACGTCAAGATGGAGCCGCCCAAGGAGGCGCCGCAACCGGCCCAGAACGAGCCGCTCAAGATGGAAGGTGCGGCCGGCGATGGCGACAGCGCCTTCGGGGCCGGCACCGTTGGCCGCGAATACACCGGCGGGGCGATTGGTGGCGCCGGCATGCAGGGCATGTACGCCGGCCGTTTGCAGCGCCATCTGCAGGAGCAGTTGAGCCGCAACCGCAAGCTGAAGGAATCCGACTATCGCGTCACCGTACGCGTCTGGTTGCGGCGCGACGGCTCCGTCGAGAAGGCCGATCTGGCGCAGAGCACCGGTAATGCCGGGCTGGACGAACTACTCCGAGCAGCATTGCTGCAAGTCGCCGCCATGCGCGAAGCGCCACCAGAGAACATGGCGCAGCCGATCCGCATACGCATCACTGCCCGCGGCGCGCCTTAGTCACGAATTGAATTGAAGAAACCACGAGATAAATCCATGAAATTCACTCAAAAACCCTTGCGCAAAGCCTTGGTCGGCGTCTTTGCCGGCCTGCTGATGGCCGGCCAACCCGCCTTGGCTGACGACCGCGAGTCGCTTGAAACCTTGCGCGAAACGACGCTCAATTTGATTGACGCGCTGGTCGAGCAGGGGATTTTCAGCCGCGAAAAGGCCGATGCGATGGTCAAGGCCGCCCAGGCCAAGGCAGCGAAAACAGCGGCCCGCGAAAAGCCGAAGGGGTCGGCCCCGGTGCGCGTCCAATATGTGCCGGAAATCGTCAAGAACGAGATCCGCGAACAATTGCGCCAGGATGTGCTGGCCCAGGCCAAGGCCGAGCGCTGGGCCGAGCCGAATGCCGTGCCATCGTGGCTGGATCGGATCAAATGGGAAGGCGATGTTCGGGTGCGTTATCAGATGGAAGCGTTTGCAAAGCGTAACGCGACGCCCGACGACTATTTTCTGGCGCTGACATCGTCCCCCGAAACGACCCGGGCTGCCAGCTTCATCCCGGTTTCGGCGAACACCCAAACCGATCGTGAGCGTTTCCGCGTGCGGGCCAGGCTGGCCATGCTGGCCAAGGTTTCGGGTGACTGGAGCGCCGGGGTCCGCCTGGCAACCGGTACGACGAGCGATCGGGTGTCTACAAACCAGACGCTGGGGCAGGATTTCAATAAATATCAGTTCCTGGTGGATCGCGCCTACCTGAAATACGACCCCGTCGAGTGGTTGTCGGTGACCGGCGGACGTGTTCCGAATCCCTGGATGTCGACCGACCTGGTCTGGGACGAAGACCTGAATTTCGAAGGATTTGCCGCGACATTCAAGCCCAGTTTCGCCGATGGCGATTTTCGACCCTTCCTGACTGTCGGCGCGTTCCCGTTGCGTGAAGACGGCCCGCCGTCGAAGAGCAGTCGATGGTTGCGGGGCGCCCAGCTCGGCGCCAAGTGGCAGCTGATGGCGAACAGTCGCTTGAGTTTCGGGGTGGCGCTATACGATTACGACAATCTCGAGGGGCGGCCCGAAACGCTGGCGAATTACCAGAGCTACCAGTTGGGTGGTTCGGCAACCTACGGCCAGTACGAGTATGGTTCCGGCCTGCGTCAGAAGGGCAACACGCTGTTCGATACGGCTTACCAGTCCGACACCAACAGCATCTGGGGTCTCGCCTCGAAGTTCCGTCCGCTCAATCTGACCGCCTCGCTCGATCTGGCGCATTTCGATCCGTTCCACGTTGTGCTGACGGCTGACTATGTCAAGAACACGGCCTTCGATCGTGGTGAAATTCTGAGCCGGACGGGCGTCGCCCTGACCGACGGCAAGGACTACGGTTATCTCTTCAGGCTCACCGTGGGCATGCCCAAGCTGAAGAATCAGCATGACTGGCAGACCACCTTCACTTATCGCTACATCGGCTCGGATGCGACGGTCGACGCCTTTACCGACTCGGATTTCGGCCTGGGCGGTACCAACCTCAAAGGCTACCAACTCGGCATGAGCTACGCGATGGACCAGAATGCCTGGCTCTCGTTGCGCTGGCTGTCGGCCGAATCCATCGAGTCTTTCTCGCTTGATCCGGCTCATCGTTTCGGTGTCGATCTTCTTCAGGCTGACGTCAATGTGCGCTTCTAGGACAACGCTGGCGACCCTGTTGCTGGCCGCGGCAGTTGTCGCCACGCCGGCTATTGCGGCAGAGAAGAAAGGCGATTCGGGCAAGGCTGAAGTGCGTCGTTTGCAGCAGATTCAGCGCCAGCTCGAGCGGGAAAAAATCCGTCTGGCCGAGGAGAAAGCGAGCGCTGAAACCGAGCTCGGCGAGGTACGGAAAAAGGTCGACGGCGAATCCCGCCGCGCCGCCGCGCTGAGTCGCGATGTCAAAACCCTGCGCGCCGAGCGCGAGGCCATTGCGGCCAGGCTGGCCGAAACCGAGGCCGAACTGGCCAGGACGCGGGAGGCGCAGCGGGCGGCCGAGGCAGAAGGCAAGCGCCTGCAGGCGGCGCTGGCCACCGGCCAGCAACAGCTGGTGGCATGCACCGAGCGCAGCCAGGAACTCCGCAAGGTGAGCGGCGAGATATTGGATCTCTACGAGAAAAAATCCTGCCTGGACAGCAGCTTGCAGCACGAGCCTTTCACCGGACTGAAGCGCGTCGAGATCGAGAACGCCGTCGAGGACATGCGCGATAAGCTCGATAGCCCGCGCGCCGGCTCATGAGCACAGGCGTTCTGGCGCAGGGCTTGCCCTGGTCGGCCCCGGCGCTGGCCCGCGCCGTTCCGTTTGCCGTGTTCATCGGCCTGATGGCAGCCGAGCCGTGGCTGGCTGCGCAGTTGGCGGATGTGCTCGATCCGCGCTGGTTGTACGGCATGCGCGCTGCGCTGATGGCCGGCCTGCTCCTGGTATTTTGGCCGAGCTTCACCGAGTTGACCGCGGCGCGTCGTCCGTCCAGCCGGGAAGTCGGGCTGGCCTTGGTGGCGGGCCTGATCGTCCTGGCCATCTGGCTGTCTCTGGATGCCGGTATTTTCGTGCTCGGCCAGTCAGGCTCCGGCTTCGAGCCGCGCGCCGCCGATGGCGGCATCGACTGGTCGCTGGCCTTGATGCGACTGGCCGGATCGGCGCTGGTGGTGCCGCTCATGGAGGAATTGTTCTGGCGTTCGCTGGTCATGCGCTGGCTGGAGGATGCCGATTTTTTGGCAGTCGACCCGGCGCGTATCGGCTGGCGTGCCGTGCTTCTGTCCAGCATCGCTTTCGGCCTTGAGCACAGTCAGTGGGCGGCCGGCATGCTGGCTGGCCTGGTCTATGGCTGGCTCTATGTGCGTAGCGGGAATCTGTGGGTAGCCATCGCGGCGCATGCCGTGACCAACGCCGGCCTGGGGGTCTGGGTGCTGGCGACTGGCGCCTGGTATTTCTGGTGAATGTCGCTACGGAAATCTTAATATCATCATCCGGTAATGTTATCGGAATATCCTGAGTGGCTGTGAAATGCAGGTAAATGGGCGGGAGATGTCAGCAAGAATTCTGGTCGTTGAAGACGAGCCGTATGTCAGCGAGTTGATCGTGATCAACCTCAAATACGCTGGTTTTGAGGTCCATGCCGTCGATTGCGCAGAGTCCGTCTGGCCGCTTCTGCCGGCCAACCTGCCTGATGTCATGCTGGTCGACTGGATGCTGCCGGGCATGTCGGGTTTTCAGCTGATTCGCCACCTGCGCGCCGATGCTCGCTGGCGTGAAATTCCGGTGATCATGTTGACCGCGCGCAGCGAAGAGGTCGACAAGATTTCCGCGCTGGAAATCGGCGCCGATGACTACATGACCAAGCCTTTTTCGCCGCGCGAACTGGTCGCCCGCGTCAAGGCGGTGATTCGTCGACGCGACCCGAAAATGCTTGAGGGGTCGGTCGAGTTGGGCGGTCTGCGCCTGGTGCCCAATTCGCGCAAGGCGCTGGCCGGCGACGAACCGGTCGTGCTCGGGCCGACCGAGTTCCGCTTGCTGCATTTCCTGATGACTCACGCCGAGCGCGTCCATAGCCGCGGCCAGTTACTCGATTATGTCTGGGGCGGTCGTTCCCATATCGAGGAGCGGACCGTCGACGTGCATATTCGTCGCCTGCGCAGCGTTCTCGAAAATCATGCGCTGGATGGCATGGTGCAGACCGTGCGCGGCATGGGCTATCGCTTCTCGATCACGCCGGATGGCGGCTGATCGACCTGTTCCGACATTTTGAATTTGGCCGGAATTTCCGGTTGACCGTGGGATTGATCGGGAAAGCCGTTCAACCGCCCTGCATCCGCCGGTAGTGGGCGACGACCAGCGGCACGTAGCGCCGGGTTTCGGCATAGGGCGGCAGCCGCCGCCCGTGGCGGATGACGGCGTTTTCGCCGGCGTTGTAGGCGGCCAGCGCCAGTTCCAGGTTGTTGTCGAACAGCGCCAGCAGGTCGCGCAGATAGCGGGCGCCGGCCCGGATGTTCTCGCCCGGGTCGAGCAGGTTCACGGTGCCGTAGCGGCGGGCGGTCATCGGCATCAACTGCATCAGGCCGGTCGCCCCCTTGGGCGAAACGGCGCGCTGGTTGTAGCCCGATTCGACGGTGATCACCGCATGCAGCAGCTTGGCGTCCACGCCGGTATCGCGGCTGGCGCGCAGCACCGAGTCGTGAAACGGACGCTGGCCGAAGGGCAGGGCGAGCACGCCGCGCGGTGTGCGCAAGGCTACCCGGGCCGGTTCGAGGCGGTCGGCGAGGACCAGCCGGTAGCGCTTGTCGTCCGGAATGTTGGTGAGGTGCTCGACGCCCTCGTCATCGACAAAACCGAAAATGCCCCCGGCCGCCTGGGCCGGGACCGAGGTGGCGATGGCTAGGCAGAGGAGAAGAGGGCGCAGGGGCATCGACGGCAGAAGTGGGAGCAAGGCGCCCAGACTACGGGCCGAGTGTTACAGGAGATTGACCGCGCCGTCATGGTTCTGTAACGCTGAATGCATACCATCGCCGATACCCTCAACCAACCTTGGCGACCCTGTGCTGCGCAATCCGCTATCCCGTCTTGTCGACCGACCGAATGTTTGCCGACCGCGTCAGCGCGGCTTCACCCTGCTTGAACTGCTCGTCGTCATGGTCATCATCGGCCTGCTCGCCGGCTATGTCGGCCCGAAGTATTTTTCGCAGATCGGCAAATCGGAAATCAAGGCGACGCGAGCCCAGATCGATGGTCTGGAAAAGGCGCTCGACCAGTATCGGCTCGATGTCGGCCGCTACCCGAACAGCGAGCAGGGGCTGGCGGCGCTGACCAAGCGCCCGGCTGGCGAAAGCCGCTGGCAGGGGCCCTACCTCAAGAAGGAGGTGCCGGCCGACCCGTGGGGCGCCTCCTATCAGTACGCCCAGCCCGGCGAGCACGGCGATTTCGACCTTTTCTCGTTCGGCAAGGATGGCAAGGCCGGTGGCGAGGGCGAAAACGCCGACATCACCAACTGGTGAACCGGGCATAGCAATGGACTACGACGTGATGGCCGTTTTCCCCGGTCGGGGCGTAAGCCGACTGACGGTTTCGGCCGAATCGCCCGACTTGGTCGCGGCGATGCCGGCGCTGCAGGGCGGCGTCATCGTTTCGCAACGCCCGCTTGGCCGACGCCAGGCGCGCGGGCGAGGCGGGAAGTTTCCGCTGCCGCTGTTTACCCGTCAGCTGCTGTCCCTGCTCCAGGCCGGGCTGACCGTGGTCGAAGGTCTGGAAACGCTGGCCGAGCAGGATCGCGGCTCGGCCACTTCCGAAGTGTTGAGCAGCCTGCTCGCCCATCTGCGTGAAGGACAGTCGCTATCGGCGGCCCTCCAGCGCCATCCTGAAGCCTTTCCCGATCTATACGTGGCGACGGTCAGGGCCAGCGAGCGGACCGGCGACATGCCCGAAGCGTTGGAGCGCTACCTCGTTTTTCACGAAAAGCTGGCCGAGCTCAAGAAAAAAATCGTCAGCGCCGCCATCTATCCGGTCTTGCTGATGTCGGTCGGCGCCCTGGTCACGCTCTTTCTGCTTGGTTATGTCGTGCCCCGCTTCGCGCTGGTCTTCGCTGACAGCGGGCGCGATCCGGAGGGCATTTCCAGTTTGCTTTTCGCCTGGGGCGGCTTCATCAATCACCACGCCGGCGAGTTGGCCGTCGGCGCCGGGCTCGCCGTAGCCGGCCTGATCGGGCTGTTTTCCCTGCCCGCCGTACGCGCCGCGGTGGCCCGTGCCGCCTGGCGTGTCCCGGCGCTGGGCGAGCGCATCCGGCTGGTCTTCCTGGCCCGTTTCTACCGCACCACCGGCATGCTGCTGCGCGCTGGCATTCCCCTCAAAACGACGCTGGGCATGGTCGCCGACATCCTCCCCGTTGCCCTGCGCACCGGCCTGCTACGGGCGATCGCCGACATCGAACAAGGACAGCCGTTTTCAGCGGCGGCGGAAAGCGGCGGGCTGACCACGCCGGTGGCGCTGCGCATGATCGCCGTCGGCGAGCGCAGCGGCCAGCTCGGCGACATGATGGAGGCGGTCGCCACCTTCTACGACGAGGAAATCAATCGCCTCGTCGACATGTTCACCCGTTTGTTCGAACCCCTGCTCATGACGGTGATCGGCTGCGTCATCGGCGGCATCGTGTTGCTGCTGTACATGCCGATCTTCGATCTGGCCGGCAATTTCCAGTAGGAGCCGCGATGAACTCACCAAGGGATGCCTGTTTGCCGATGGAGCACGATCTCCTGCTCGGCGAGGCCCGCCGGCTGGCCGCGGCCGGTCGTGGCCTGCCGGCGGTGATGGCCGCGCTGCAGGCCGATTTTGGCCAGAGCGAAGAGGCGGCCGGCGAGTTGACGGCAATGGCCTTCGGCCTCAGGGCGATCAGCCTGGCTGAGCTTTCCGAACACGCCCTGGTGCTCTCCCTGGCGCCGTTTGCCGAGTTCATCCGGCGTCAGGCGCTGATCCTCGAGGCCGGCGCGGCATATCTGATCGCCACGCCCAACCCCTTCGACGTTACCGTGCGCGACTGGCTGGAAGGTCTGGTGCCGCTCGACAAGCCGTTGCACTGGCGCCTGGCACCGCCTTCGGTGCTCACCGCCTTCCTGGCCCGCGAAGAAACCCGGGTCCGGGCGCTCGACGGCAGCCTGAGCGGCGAGGGCGGCCAGATCGCCATCGGCTCGGTGGCCGAAGATCTTTCGCTGCAACGCATTTCCGAAGACGGTAGCGCCGTCGTTCGCCTGCTGCGGTCGACCCTGCACGATGGCCTGAAAGCCGGGGCCAGCGACATTCACGTCGAGGCCAACAATCGCGGCCTGGCCATCAAGTACCGCATCGATGGCGTACTCAATTACGCCGGGGCTATCGATGGCGTCGACACCGCCGAGCAGATGATTTCGCGCGTCAAGGTGCTATCCGAACTCGACATCTCGGAACGTCGCGTGCCCCAGGACGGCCGCTTCAAGGTCAGCTGGCAGGGGCGTGAAATCGACATCCGCGTCTCCATCATGCCCAGCATCTGGGGCGAGGATGCCGTGCTGCGCGTGCTCGACAAGCAGGCGCTGACCGATCATCTGCAGGGCCTGCGTCTCGATGCCATGGGCTTCGACGCCGACATCATGGGGCGCATCCGCCGGCTGTCCAGCGAACCCTACGGCATGGTGCTGGTGACCGGCCCGACCGGCAGCGGCAAGACGACGACGCTCTACGCCGCGCTGACCGAGATCAACCACGGCGAAGACAAGATCATCACCATCGAAGACCCGGTCGAATACCAGCTTTCGGGCGTCCTGCAGATTCCGGTCAACGAGAAAAAGGGCCTGACATTCGCCCGCGGCCTGCGCTCCATCCTGCGCCACGACCCGGACAAGATCATGGTCGGCGAAATCCGCGATGCCGAAACGGCGCAGATCGCGGTCCAGGCCGCGCTGACCGGTCACCTGGTATTCACCACGGTGCACGCCAACAATGTGTTCGACGTCATCGGCCGCTTCCTGCACATGGAGGTCGATCCCTACAACCTGGTCTCGGCGCTCAATGGCGTCGTCGCCCAACGGCTGATCCGCACGCTGTGTCCATCCTGTCTGCAGCCGGCGACCCCGAGCGCGGAAGAGCTGACGGTCGCCGATATCAGCGATGTTGGCGCCGACTGGAAATTCCGCCGCTCGGTCGGCTGCGGTACCTGCCGCGGCACCGGCTATCGCGGCCGCAAGGCCATCGCCGAACTGCTCGTCCTCAACGACGAAATCCGCGAACTGATCATCAGCCGCGCTCCGATCCGCCAACTCAAGGAGGCGGCCCGCCGTAACGGCACCCGTTCGCTGCGCGAAAGCGCCCTCGACCTCGTCCGCGACGGGATAACCAGTCTGGAAGAAGCCAATCGTGTCACTTTCGTGGCTTGACCGCCTGACCCTCTTCATCCACCCGCAGCGCGTCGTTCTCGAACGGCAGCCGTGGCGCGGCGCGCGCTCCCGGCAATTGAGCGAGGTGGCGCCGCCGGCTGCCGGTGAAGCCGACTGGCAGCCGGTGCTGGCCGTCGCCGAAACGCTGCTCAGGAGCACCGGCAAGGGCGCGTCCCTGCATATCGTCGTCGCCGACCATCTGGTCCGCTACGCCTTGCTGCCGTGGAGCGAGATGCTGACCGGCCAGTCTGCACGCCTCGACATGGCCCGCGCCCTGTTCCGCAATGCGCTGGGCGAACGGGCGGCGACGCTGGATATTGCGCTCGACCGTCCGGTCTTCGGCAAGAGCGGCGTTGCCGCCGGTATCGATCGCCAGTTGCTGGACGGCCTGCGCGCCGCCGCCAAGGCCCGGCGCCTGCGCCTGAACAGCGTGCAACCGCGCCTGGTCGCCGAACTGGCAGCGCAACAGAAGCAATTGAACGATGGTTGGCTGGCCTGTCTCGACCTTGGCTGGCTGACGCTGGCCGGCATTCGCGACGGCGAGATTGCCAGCCTGCGCAATCACCGCGCCAGTACCGCCGAGCCGGATATCCAGGCCGGCGAACTGGCCGGCTTGCTGGCCGCCGAGTCCGCTACGGTCAACGGGAAAAAAGTGCTGATTTCAACTTCTGCCGGCGCTGCCCCGGCGCTGGCTGGCGGCTGGGAAACGACCCTGGTCGCGCCGGTTGCCGGAGGTGCCCATGCGTGATTTGGGCCTCGATTTTCAGCCGCGCCGCCCCGGCCTGCTGACGGTTGTCCTGCTTCTCGCCGGCGTGCTGCTTTGCGCCGACGCCTGGCTGGAGGATCGTGCACTGCTTGGCCAGCAGGAAGACGTCGAAGCCCGGCTGGCCCAGGCCAAGCGCCGGGCCGACCGGGTTGATGCCGGCCGTCGCGACAGCCGCCCGGAAAATGTCTTTTCGGCCGAAGAGGGCAAGGCCCTGCGCCAGACCATAGCCCTCATCCGCATCGACTGGGAGCAGCTCTACCGCAGCATCGACGCCGCAACCAGCGAGGACGTCGCACTGCTTGCCATCCGCCCCGGCGCGGCCGGCAAGGCGGTGCAGATTTCCGGCGAGGCGCGCAACATGGCGGCAGCGCTGGCCTTCGTCGAAGCCCTGCGCCGCGAACCGCTGGCCAACGCCGTGCTGCTCTCGCACCAGGTCAAGCGCAGCGACCCGCAACAACCCATCCTCTTCGAGATCGCCGCAACATGGCTGACCGGTTCCTGAACCTCCTGCTCGCCCGCCTGCGCTTTACCGCGGCCAATCTGCCGGTGCTGCCGCTGATCGCCTTCCTGCTGGTTGTGGCCGCCGCGCTGATCCACCTGGTCGTCTTGCCCGGCCGGGAGGCCGCTATCGAGGACGGCGAGCGTCGTCTGGCCCGCCTCGAACGCAGCGCCCGCCGGGCCGCGCTGGAGCGCCAGACCGAGCGGGTGACGCCGGAAGATACGCGACAGCGCCTGCTCGAGCGTTTCCCGAGCGAGGACCAGCTCAACGCCGAACTCGGCCGTCTGCTTGACTTGGCGAGCAAGGAAGGCCTGCAAGTGCCAACCGGCGACTATCGTCTGGTGCCGGGCAAGGACGGTCTTTTCGACCGCTACGTGTTGAACCTGCCGGTCAGCGGCAGCTACCAGACCATACGCCGCTACGTGGCAGCGGTGCGCCGGGAATTCCCCGATCTCGCCGTCGAGGACATCAGCCTGCGTCGTGAAAGCATCGACAGCGCCGAAGTCGAGGCGCAATTGCGCTTCATCCTGTTCGGCCGGAGGAGCGCGGCATGACGCCGAAGCAACGCTGGATCATCCTCGGCAGCCTGCTCTCGGCCACCCTTGTTGCGGGCTATCTGGTTGACGATGAAGTCGCGCCAGAAACGAGCAAGCGCAAGGGTTCCGCCGCCCGCCAGTCGGCACCTTCATCGCCGGCCGACAGTCGGCGGGCCGGGCCGAGGGAGCGGACGACCGGGCTGGCCGTCGCCCCACTCAGTTTTCCCGAGCCGGCGCCGCTTGATGAGAACCAGATAGCGGCTGGCGAGACGCGGATCGACCCGTTCCGCAACAAGAACTGGTATGTCGCGCCGCCTCCGCCGCCAGCACCCAGGCCGACAGCGCCGCCGCTGCCTTTCAAATACCTGGGAAAGCTCAAGGAAGACGGGGAGATTCGCGTCTTCCTGAGCCATCAGGGCAAACACATCATTGCCAGGGTCGGCGATGTGATCAACGGCAGCTACAGCGTCGAGGAAATTTCCGGCGGGCAGATGACCTTGCTCTACCAGCCGCTCAAGGAAATCCAGATGCTGGCCATCGGCGCTGACAAGTAAGGCTAGCCGGCCGAGCGCAGGTTTCATGTCCGCCCCGGCGGGTGAATGACAATGGAACTTTTGTGCAATCCCATTGTCATTATTTTCCGGCGCTCGAAATTGTAGCGCCGGCCCGTTCGGAATGAGCCGAACGGCTCATTTCCGTGACGATGAATTGAAACAATTGGCGTCAATGATCGTTCTGACGTGACGAGGTTCATCCGGCGTTTTTTGGGTGGCACGTTGTTACGGTCAACCGGCAATTTTCCCCAAAATCAGAAGGAGACAAAACATGAAAATTCAAAAAAAGGTGCCGCCGCTACCCGCCGTGCGCTGCCTCGGCGCGCTGCTCATGCTGCTCGGTGCCGGCGCTGCCCAGGCCGACCGCTGTGCCAATCTGGTCCAGGCTTTCGGCAATCAACTGGCCGACGTCAGTTGCGTCGACAGTGCCGACCTGACCACGGCCAACCCGGATACGACCCCGGCCAACAATTCGCTGCCCGGCCTGCCGCCCTTTGCCTTCACCCCGCAGACCGACCGCGCGACGATCTCGCCGGATGCCGCCAATCGTCCGCCGATCACCAGCCCGGTGCCCGGCGTCCAGCTCAATGCGCGGATCGCCAGCGACCCGACCGGGCAGGCCCGCTTCCTGCTGCGGCTGCCGGCGAAATGGAACGGTCGCCTCGTCGTCGCCGGTGCTTCCGGTACGCGCAGCGAATTCAACGGCGATTTCGCCTGGAGCGATTACGTCATCCAGAAAGGCTACGCCTACGCCTCCCAGAACAAGGGGGTGCTCAACCTCAAGTTGAGCGACCCCAGCGATCCGCTGGCTTGCCGCCTCAACCCGGATTCGCAGCTATGGGTCCAGTTTTACGATAACGGCCCGGGCCAGGAGTTCACCCGCTGGCGCGACTACATGGTGCTCGCCTCCAAACTCGCCCACAAGGGCGCGGCCGCCAACTACGGCAAGAAGCCGCGCTACACCTACGCCGTCGGCACTTCGAACGGCGCCTACCAGGTGCGGCGGGCCGTCGAGTCGGCGCCGGAATGGTTCGATGGCGGCGTCGATTGGGAAGGGACTTTCGTCGATGAAAAGGCCCCCAACCTGCTGACCGATTTGCCCACTGCGATCCTCAATTTCCCGGACTATGTGGCCAGCGGCGGCGACGCGGGCAGCACCGCCGCCAAGAATATTCGTGGTGCCGGCTATCCGCCCGATCTGAAGGCCGGCGCCAGCTCGCTGTGGTCGATGAATTCCGCCTCGTTCTGGGAGGTGACGCTGTGTCAATGGCAGAAGCGCCTCGACCCGAGCTACGACACTTACAGCAGCGGACCGGAGAACTACAACTACTTCGCCCGTCTGCCGGTCTCCGGGGCCGACGGCAATATCGCTGATTTCGCCACCACCGGCCGCATCCAGCGCCCGCTCATCACCGTCGCCGGTACCATGGACGCGCTGCTGCCGATCGATCACCATGCCCGCGCCTACGCCCGCAAGGTGGTGGCACACAGTAGCGAGCGGATCGATGACGATGATCATGATCGGCGTCGTCACCATCACCATGATCGCAACCCGGCTTACCGGCTTTACGAGGTGCAGAATGGCAACCACATCGAAACCTACAAGCTGAGCCTGCCGCAATTGGAGTTCATCCAGCCGCACGCCCAGCGCGCTTTCGATTTGCTGGTCAGCCACGTCGAGCAGGGTACGGCACTGCCGCCCGACCAGTGCATAGCCCGCGGTGCCGCCATTGCCGACGAACCTGCCCAGCCAGGACACTGCGCCGAACTGCTGGCACCCTGATCTGACGTTTCCTCTTCAAGGGGCATTGGTTGCGGCACGTCCTCCGGCCGGAGGAGGTGCCGTTTTCAATCGATTGTCATTTTTTGTTCACCGGGAGGTAACGGGGACGCCCTATATTCGAACTGCTTGAGCGAAGGAGAACGCCATGACGCGTGACGAAATGATTCGATTGCTGGTCCTTGACCGCCTTGAATACAGCGACGACCTGGCGCGCTATCTGCATCTGCAAGGCGTGCTCGAGAACGGCTTTCGCGGCTTCCGGGCGTTGTCGGACCATGAACTGGCCGCCGAGATTCAGGCGCTCGGATTGGACCGCCGACTCGACGCCGCCGATGGGCCGGACGATGACCTCGACGCCTTTGCCGACGACAACCTGTTTGACGCCAGCCTGTCGGTCGGCCACGTCTTCATCCTCGAGCAGTCTGCCGACTTCTCGCAATAAGGCTGCGCTCCGGGCGGGTCTTCCCGCAGCGAAAAACGCGCCAAGTCTCACATTGTTAGCCGCCCGTTTCACTGACATTTTCCGGCAATGCTGTTGTAATTCTCCGCCGCTAGGCTGGGCTACCTTCATCTCTTCCAGGCAGCCCACATGTCCACTCGCTCTCAGACCCAACGTCGCCGTTTTCTCCGTCATTTCGCCATGGGCAGCGTTGCTGCCTCGGCCGGCAGCCTGCTGCCATTGCGCGCCATGGCCCACGGTGTCGATGCCGACGACCGGCAGTTCGATGAACTACGCGCGCTGGCCCATTTTCCTCATCGGCACAAGGTCAGTTTCGCGCATGGCGTGGCCAGCGGCGACCCGCTCGCCCGCAAGGTCATCATCTGGACGCGTGTTACCAGCGAGCGCGGCGGCGTCGTTCCGGTCAAGTGGGAAATGGCCCTCGATGCGGCATTCCGTCGTGTCGTCCGGGCAGGCGTTGCGCTTACCGATGGCCGCAAGGATCACACTGTCAAGGTTGATGTCAGCGGCCTGAAACCGGACACCATCTATCACTATCGCTTCGCCGTCGGCCATACGGTCTCGCCGGCCGGTCGCACGCGCACCTTGCCGGTGGGCAGCGTTGCCCAGGTCAAACTTGCCGTGTTCACCTGCTCCAACTTTCCGGCCGGCTATTTCCACGCCTACCGCGAAGCAGCAAAGCTTGAAGGCATCCATGCCGCCGTCCATCTCGGCGACTACATCTACGAATACGGCCGCGATGGCTACGCTTCGACCGATGCCGCCGCGCTCGACCGCGAAGTGTTGCCGGCCGGCGAACTGCTGACACTCGACGACTATCGCCAGCGCTACGCCCAGTACCACACCGATGCCGACCTGCAGGCCGTGCACGCCGCCATGCCCTTCATCAACGTCTGGGACGACCACGAAATCGCCAACGACACCTGGAAGGACGGCGCGGAGAACCACGATCCGGCGACCGAGGGCGATTTCACCGTCCGCCGTGCCGCCGCGTTGCAGGCTTTCCACGAATGGCTGCCAATTCGCACCCCCGACCCGCGTCGACCGCAGCAGATCAACCGCAGCTTCGCCTTCGGCAATCTGCTCGCCCTGCACATGCTCGATACCCGCGTCATCGCTCGCAACCGGCAGATGGAGTACGCCAACTATTTCGTCAGCGATGGCAGCTTCGACGGCGTACGCTTCGCCGCCGATCTGGCCGATACCGAGCGCCAGTTGCTCGGGGCCGAGCAACTGCTCTGGCTGCAACAACAGCTTTCCCGCTCAAACGCTACCTGGCAGCTACTCGGCCAGCAGGTGCTGATGGGCCGCATGAACATCCCGGCGCCGCTGGTTCTCGGCCAGATCGGGTTCTCCGCCTATTCGGCGCTGCTTGCCAAAGCGCAGACGGCGCCATCCACGCTGACCCCGCAGGAGCAGTTCATCCTCGCCCAACCGGCCATCCCGTACAACCTCGATGCCTGGGACGGTTATGCCATGGCCCGCGAAACCGTGCTGGCCATGGCCAGGGGAATGGACAAGAATCTCGTCGTGCTGGCTGGCGACACCCACAATGCATGGGCGAGCGATCTGCTGGACTACCAGGGCAACGCGGTCGGCGTCGAATACGCAGTCGCATCCGTCTCCTCGCCGGGGCTTGAGGAATATTTCCCGAGCGAAAACCCGCTCGCCGTGGCGGCCGGTCTGGAAGCCATCATCGGCCCTCTCAAGTACGCCAACACGGGCGATCGCGGCTACATGGTAGTTACCGCCACGCCGGGCGAATGCCGGGCCGACTGGCACTACGTCAGCACCGTCAAGGCCGAGGAGTACACCACCCTGGCCGGCAAGTCGCTGCGTACCTTGCCCGGGGCCGCCAATCGTCGCCTGCTGCCGGTGTGATTGGCGCCGGATATCGGTGACACATGCGTGACATCCCCGCGAAATAATTGCGCACTAGACTCGGACGTACGGACATGCACCTTGCTGGATGTCCTGTCCGATGCTCACCTCAACCCCAGCTAACGGAGCTTTTCAAGAATGTCCAATAATATTCAACGGACGGTGATCGCCAGCGCGCTGACCGCCATCTTTGCCCTTGGTGGCGCCATGTCGGCCCAGGCCGCCGAACCGGTCGTGCAGGGACCGGAGTCGGTTCAGGACTGGTACAAAAACGGCCAGCGCTTCATTCATCAAAGCAATCATCTGCGCGCCGAACACCGCCGTGCCAAGAACGTCATCCTTTTCGTCGGTGACGGCATGGGCATCTCGACGTTGACTGCCGCCCGTATCCTCGAAGGCCAACTTAACGCCAAGCCAGGCGAGGAAAACCGCCTTTCGTTCGAAAAATTCCCGTACGTCGCGCTTTCCAAGACCTACTCCTGGGATCAGCAGACATCTGACTCCGCGCCGACGATGACGGCCATGATCACCGGCTACAAGGCTCGTGAAGGCCAGCTGTCGGTCAATCACCTGACGCCGCGCGGTGAGTGTTCGGCCGCCGTTATCGCTGCCAATTCACTGCCGACCATGCTCGAACAGGCTGCTGCCGCGGGCAAGGCGACCGGTGTCGTTTCCACCGCCCGCCTGACCCACGCCACGCCGGCCGCTACCTATTCGCACACCTCGGTCCGCGACTGGGAAGCCGACTCCAACATTCCGGCATCCTGCGGCACGACCGGCGTGGTCAAGGATATCGCCCGCCAGCTGATCGAAGTATCGCCGGTCGTCAAGCGCAGCCTGAAGGTTGCCCTCGGTGGCGGTCGTTCCTACTTCATGCCGAAAACTGCTTTCGATCCGGAATACGCGACGACCAAGGGGCGTCGTAACGACGGTCGAGACCTGACCGCAGAATGGGTCAGCACGCGCGGCGCCAAGGCTGCCTATGCCTGGAACAAGGCCCAGTTCGATGCGGCCGACCCGGCTTCCACCGATTTTCTGCTCGGCCTCTTCGAGCCGTCGCACGTCCAGTACGAAGCTGACCGTGCCAACGACCCGGCCGGCGAACCGTCGCTGAGCGAGATGACCGAAAAGTCGATCAAGATGTTGCAGAAGAACCGCAAGGGCTTCTTCCTGCACGTTGAAGGTGGCCGTATCGACCACGCTCACCACGCCGGCAACGCCAATCGCGCCCTGCTCGACACCATCGAGATGGCCAAAGCCGTCAAGAAGGCGGTCGACATGACCGATCCGGAAGAGACGCTGATCATCGTCACCGCCGACCACAGCCACGTCTTCACCATCGCCGGTTACCCGCATCGCGGCAACGACATCCTTGGCCTGACCAAGGAAGTGCCGGCTGTCGATGGCAACCCGACGGCACCGAGCAAGGCCGGCGACGGCTTGCCCTACACCACGCTGGGTTACCAGAATGGTCCGGGTGCGGTTAGCGGCGCGCGCGCCGACCTGACCAGCGTCGATACCACGGCCCTCGGCTACCGGCAGCAAGCCGTCGTGCCGATGGGGTCGGAAACCCATGCCGGTGAAGATGTCGCCATCTACGCCACTGGCCCGAAGGCCTATCTGGTTCATGGTTCGATGGAACAGAACTGGATCTACCACGTGATGAAGGAAGCCTTCGGCTTCTGATGCAGGACCGGGGGGCGGCCTGGCCGTCGCCCCGGCTGACGTGATGAAATGCCGGAGCGCCTGCGGGCGCTCCACTCGTTTGATGAGGAATCCTGCGGTGAACGCAAAAAAAACCCCGTTTTTCGCCAGCCTCCTGCTGGCGCTATCGCTTTCCGGCCATGTCGTGGCTAACGAAGCCCGCCACGATCATGCCGCGCCGGTCGCCAAAATGACGCCTTCCCAGCAAGTCGTCCCGGTGCCCGTTGCCGCCCGCTTCGATCTCAAGGTGAACCAGACGCAAACCGACTGGTACCTCTGGCGCGAAGCCGACAGCATCGAAACGGCCAGTGCCGCGGTCGGCCAGAACGATATCTGGCGCCGTGTCAGAGGCAACGAATACAACTACCGTCGCGTTTTTCATAACGACCAGCGGGTGGTCGACTACACCTCCGGTGAAATCAAGACTCGCCACGCCGAACCTGATTGGTCAAAACTTGCCTCGGTAATCTCGCCGCAACTGCTTCGGGAACTCAAGCGCGGCGCCAGCAAGACGTTGTTCGGCGAGAAGGCCGTGCGCTACACCGGCAAGCTTGGCGGCCAGACTGTCGACCTGTGGTGGCTGGAAAAGTCGCAGCTCCCGGCCAGTCTGCAAATGGCCAGAACCGGTCAGCGCATGACCCTTACCCTCAAGGAGTTGCACAGCACGGCGCCTGCTGCCTGGCCGCGCGCTACTGAAGAGCGAATCGCTGATTACGGGCTGATCGATGCCGCTGATTTTGGCGACATGGAAAGCGATCCGTTTGTGGCTCGTATCCTGCGCCAGGATGGTCACAGTCATTCGCATTGACCTGCGGTGCTGGCTGCGTGCCATGCTTGTCGCCGCTGCCGCGATGTTCCTGCCTGCAGTGCACGGTGCCGAAGCCGATATCTATGTCACCACCGGACCTGACGGGATTGAGATATTTTCTAATCTGCCTCGTGGTCCGGTCGCTGCGCCGGGCAAAGCGGCAAGCGTAACGAAGAGCGGCACTGTGGCCGTGGC
The DNA here is from genome assembly GCA_002842145.1 of Betaproteobacteria bacterium HGW-Betaproteobacteria-6. Classification (GTDB taxonomy): domain Bacteria; phylum Pseudomonadota; class Gammaproteobacteria; order Burkholderiales; family Rhodocyclaceae; genus Azonexus. Next base: position 31,763 of record PHCF01000001.1, read on the forward strand.
CTTGCCGTCAGAAACGCTTTCCTCGCCCTTGGCCGAGATGTCGAGTGGGCAGGGCAGTGAGGCTGAAGCCACTGGAAAATCTTTTTTGGTCGATGACTGAAGGAGACCTGATGTGATGGCGCTCGCTGTCATTTCAAAATTGGCCATTTTTTCCGGTTGACCGTAGGTAATGACCGATACCGTCAGGAGTGATGGTACGGGCTACCAGATTGATATCCCTGACCCGCAAAGCGACGCATGCGTGGCCTCGCAGCCCCGCGCCGTAAATCAACTCGGCCATTAGCTGGCCAGTCCCTTCAGTTGCGGCCGGTACCGGCCGCGCTTCTTCGCTCTTCTGGCTGAAATGTCGGCGATGGCAGACGATCGAGATCTGGTCGAGAAGGCGGGGAGGGGAGGTAGCGGCATTACCCCAAACGGGTCGCTTCTGGGACAAAACGCGCCAACATGAAAGCATGGACGCCTCCTGCCAAACCGTCCGTACCATTGAAGTTGTTATGCGGATCTTGTCACGCCTCTTTCCTTGCCCTGTGGTCAATTCCGACGGCATAATAAGCGCATGAACATCAATTCATATACGGTTCCAGTAGGCCCGTTTAATAGCTGTTAGAGGTCGCATGTCTCTCTTCGACCTAGTTGTTGTCGGTGCACTGATTGCTATCGTTCTCGCGCTCCTCCGTGCGAACGATATCCTCGGCGAACTTGGTGGCTAGCTGTCACAATCGTTCTCCTTTTTCTTCTCATGCTATCGCTTCAACAATGACCTCTAACGCTACAGTCGAGGCGCTGCTTCGCCGCTGGGACGCAGTACCGACGATGCCGGCCCGTCGTCCTTCGCTTTCACGGTGGGCGGCATAAGATGCAGCACTTGGAGCTCCTTGCAGGACCTCTGCTTGCACTGGGTGGGGCTACTCTGGTCCGCAAGGCGAACTCGTTGCTTTCACTTCACAGGAGCATCACTTCCTGGCCAACTGTTCCGGGTATCGTTGTTCGGAGCGAACTCCATGAAGACACTGACGCTGATGGTGCGTCTTTTCGCGTTGAAATCTCCTGTTCGTATGTGGCAGAAGGAAATACCTGTTTCACGTCACGCCATACCGACGGCAGATCATTCGCTCACCCTGAACAATCGGCCAAGGCGTTGGTTTCGGCCTTCCCGGTCGGCCGGTCCGTTTTGATTTCTGTCGATCCTGCAAACGCGGCTATGGCCGTGCTGAACACAGGCAAGCCACAGTACGCCGTGGTCATTCAGCGAATTGGCATGGTCGCCCTGGCGGCCGGCATCGGACTTGCCGCGTATGGCATGTTGGTGGCTGTATGAGCAAGCCGCCCAACCCCTCTGGCAACCGGGCACCCGGTAAGCAGCGCTTCCCTTGCTTGGCGAATACCTGCGGCCTGCGGCCTCCGGTCCCCGGTTTTCTTGAACGTTGTGCGCCATGAAGCATTCGCATTTTCTTTCACGAGGCACATTATGAAATTTGCAAGGCGTGTTTTTCTTTGGGCGGGGATTTACGGGATTCTTGTCCTGCTTCCGATGTTTTTTCTGGAGCACAAGATTGGCGTTGATTTTCCACCGGCGACCAATCATCCGGAACAGTATTACGGGTTCATTGGCGTGGCATTGGCGTGGCAATTCGCATTCCTGCTGATCGCGAGTGATGTACATCGATATCGTCCGCTCATGCTGCCCGCGATGGCTGAGAAGTTCCTGGCTGCCGGTGCGGCAATATGGCTATTTGTACTTGGTCGTATTGACGCTTTGACGGTCGCGCCATTTCTGGTTGATGTTGTCCTTGGCTTCCTTTTTGTTGTCAGTTATGTCCGTAGCGGCGACCGTTCTTCCTAGCGGACTGCTGTACGCATGAATTTCAGCCCAACCTGCCATTCCGCCTGACCTGAGCAAAAAGCCGCGCAGGCCGCCCAATTCGGACGTTATGCCCTATGAATTCTGCGTGCTCTCCGAATCCGGGCGTTAGGTTCGTCCTGCAACGCTGGAGGCTTTAGTTCAAGTGCTTGGTTGGGGCGCAAATCCTGAACGATCACCGCGCTCCTGCAAGCAAATTGCGGAGTGGCGCGCTCGACGAGGTGTTGCATACAGCCCATTCTGCAAGCGGAGCGGCCGGAAGTTGTCTTCGCCGAGACGTCCTTCGACAAAACGCGTCATCTGCCTACGAAACTGGGCGACCCGGTCATCCACCCGTTGTTGGTCTAAGTCGTTGTGGATGAACATGGTTGTCAGTGAATCCGGACTGGGGTCAAGGCAGGACAAAGCTGCTTTTTTCCATGACCGAAGTCGACGCGTCATGCGTGGCTGATATCTGAAAATGAATGGGCTGGATGCCTTTGGCTTCGGTATCGCTGGGCATGGCAACGGTCAGTGAAAGTGGCCGGATGCTGCCGGCATCTACCGAGAACTCACGCTCACCAACTATCCCAATGCCTGGTAGTCCGGTGACCTCAACCTTGAAACTGCGCGCCGTCTCATCGAGGTTCAACAGTTTGACCGTGTAGGCATTCTCAATCGTCCCTTCGGCCGTTTCGCGATGCAGCGCGCCGCGGTCACGCAGCACATCGACGAGCAGCAGCGAACGGTCGGAGAGCGTCCAGGCGCCCAAGAGAGTAAACACGACCAGCAAGCTGGCGTAGATAGCGACGCGCGGTCGTCCGACAAGCCCCTTCGGTGGCGCCTCCCCAGCCAGTTCCTTCTCCGACTTGAAACGGATGAGTCCGGTTGGCGCACCCACCTTGGCCATCACCTGGTCGCAGGCGTCGATGCACAGGCCGCAATTGATGCACTGATATTGCAAACCATCGCGGATGTCGATCCCGGTCGGGCAAACCTGCACACAAATCCCGCAGTCGATGCAGTCACCGGAATTACCTGCCTGGAGACGTGCGTTGCGCGGCTCACCCCGCTGGCTATCGTAAGCAACGTTCCTTGTCGTCGGGTCGAACATCACCCCCTGAAATCGCGAATAAGGGCACATGTGCTGGCAGACAGCCTCTCGCGCCAAGCCGGCCTGAACGTAGGTGAAGGCGCAGTAGAAGATGAGCCAGAAGCCTTCCCAAGGGCCAACGCTCCAGTCCGGCAAGGTGGGGAGCAGTTCGCGGATGGGCGTGAAGTACCCGACGAAGGTGATTGCTGTCCAGGCGGCGAAAATGAACCACAGGCCATGTTTGATGGTTTTGAGGCCAAGCTTGCGCGCATTCATGGGGCTCTGGTCGAGTTTCAAGCGCGCCAGATGGTCCCCTTCAACCTTGGCTTCAATCCAGGTGAAGATCGATGTGTAAACCGTTTGCGGGCAGGCGAAGCCGCAAAACAGCCGCCCGGCCAGTGCCGTGGTGAAGAACAGGGCCGTCGCCGCCAGAATGAGGACGAATGCCATCAGCAAGGCATCCTGGGGCCAAAGGACCAGTCCGAACAAATAGAACTTCTCGTGCGCGATATCCAGCAGGACAGCCTGCCGGGTGAGTCCGTTGACATCCCAGGTCAGCCAGACGGTGCCGTAGAAAATGAGCTGGGTGAACCAGACCATGGCCCAGCGCAGCGTGTTGAACTTCCCGCTCGTCGCTTTCGCGTGAATGTTCCCCTTCTTGCGGTAAAGCTCCAGCTTGGCTTCCCTTACCTTGTTGATCGGTTTGCTCATTTCTGTTTCCCTCCTGTCACGATGGCGAGGGGTGAAATTCCCTGCCGACCACGGGAGCACAGTAAATCACCTGTTCCTTGATGGAAACAGATTCAGAATTTTGGTTTTTCTATAGGAACAGATTCACGAGCCAGAAGCGTGATCACGTCGCGCGATGGGCTGCGCTAGAGCTGTTGGCTGATCAGTTGCCCCAATGTCGCCATGGCGGCATCCAAGCGACCGGAGTCCGGATGTCCGAAGTTGAGTCGCAGGTGATGGCTGAATTCTCGTTTGGCCGAGAAGATGGGGCCCGGGGCGATACTGATGCCTTCGCCAAGTGCCTGCTGATGCAACAACAACGTATCGACTTTGGATGGCAACTCCAGCCAGAGGAAATAACCCCCCTGCGGCCGGGCCAGTTTCGTTCCGGGCGGGAAGTAACGCTCAATGGCTTGAACGAGTGCGACCTCCTGCGCGGCAAGCCTATTCCGCAAATGGCGGAGATGGTTTTCGTAGCCGCCATGCTTGAGGTAGTCAGCAACGGCAATCTGAACGGGGATGGTTGTTGCCAGACTCAACGAGAGTTTTTGCCGTTGGATATCGCGCGCATAACGCCCCGCTGCCACCCAGCCGAGACGGTAGCCAGGCGCCAGACTCTTCGAGAACGAAGAGACATGCATGACCAGGCCGGTCCGGTCCTCTGCCTTGCTACAAAGAGGTGCCTGTTGGCAAAAATACAGTTCGTTGTATACATCGTCCTCAATGAGCGGAACGTCGTGGCGTCCGAGCAGTTCCAGCAAGGCCATTTTGTTCTCATCCGATACCCTGCTGCCTGTCGGATTGGCGAAGTTGAGCATGAACAGGCAGGTCTTGATGGGGTGGTGCCGTAGGGCATCCTCCAAGGCTGACAAACTGACCCCTTCTCGGGGATGACTCGGGATTTCGATGACCTTGAGGCCCAGGCGTTCACTTGCCTGCAAGCCGGCGTAAAAAGTGGGTGATTCGATGGCGATCAGATCGCCGGGGCGGGTGACTGCCTGGAGGCATAAGTTGAGTCCCTCCATGGCGCCAGAGGTGATGACGATTTCCTGCGGGGAGACATTCGCTCCTTGCGCCAGGTAGCGTAAAGCCAATTGACGGCGTAATTCTTCGTTGCCAGGGGGCAGGTCCGTTACCGTTGCCAACGGGTCAAACTTGCGCGCTGCCTGGGCGAGATAGCGTCCGAGCTTGTCGAGCGGGAACAGATAGGGGCTGGGAAAGCTGGAGCCGAGCGGTACAACAGAAGGGTCGCGAACGCTATCCAGTATCTGGAAAATGAAATCGCTGACCCGAAGATCAGTGGAGCCGCCGACCGGGTGCGTCATTTCAGGCTCTGGTAAGTTTTGCCCCAAACGAGCCCGCACGAAATAGCCTGATTTCGGCCGTGCTTCTATCAGTCCTCGGCTCTCCAGCAGGTAATACGCCTGAGTGACGGTTATCGGGCTTATGTCGTGAATTCGACACGCATTTCGAACGGATGGAAGTTTTTCACCTGGGCGCAGAACGCCCTCAAGAATCAGCTTTTCGGTTTGGTCGGCAAGCTCTTGGTAGCGGCTCATGAAGGCATGGTATCAGGCTGTGTTCCGTGGCGATTGGGTGGGCATCAAGGAACAGGCCGTATTGGACGACCGGGCAACAAAAAACCCCGCACTGGCGGGGTTTTTGGGGACTACCGTGGATCACGATAGTTGAGAATCTGGTGCGTCCTGACGGGCTCGAACCGCCGACATTCTGCGTGTAAGGCAGACGCTCTACCAACTGAGCTAAGAACGCTTGGGCGCGCATTATAACGAATTAAGCGCGTTGCGCCAGTGTTCCGGATGAGGTTGAGCTGTTTGGCGCTTCGCCCGGGCGTGTGGAAATCGTTGTGCGGCGAGAGAACTTCGTTATTTGTTGGTAATCTACGAGTCGATGCCCGCCAATTCTCCAGTTCAATTTACCTTGCCCGCCCTGGCTGGCTTGAAACTCTCCGAATTGATCTCGGCGCTCAGTCACGCGCTCGACATTACCGAAGGGCAGCCGGAAGGCCACTGCGTGCGTTGTTGCTGGATCGGCATGCACATAGGCCGTCGCCTCGGTCTCGGTGACGACGATCTGTGGAGTCTCTACTACACCTTGCTGCTCAAGGATCTGGGCTGCAGCAGCAACGCGGCGCGCATCTGCGAGCTGTACCTGACCGACGACCTGAGCTTCAAGCGCGATTTCAAGAAGGTCGGCGACAGCCTGCCCAGGGTGCTTCAGTTCGTGCTCAGCCATACCGGGCTCAGGGCGCCGCTGGCCGAACGTTTCCGCAGCGTCATGACGATCATGCGCGATGGCGAACAGATCGCCACCGAGCTGATCGCCACGCGCTGCCAGCGCGGTGCCGAAATTGCCCGCCTGCTGCGTTTTCCCGAAAGCGTCTCGGCTGGCATCTACAGTCTGGACGAGCATTTCAACGGTCAGGGCAAGCCGCAGGGCCTGGCCGGCGAGGCGATACCGCTCTATTCGCGGATAGCGCTGCTGGCTCAGGTGATCGATGTCTTTCATACCTCCGGCGGCCCGCTGGCGGCTTTCGACGAGGTTCGGCAGCGCGCCGGTGGCTGGTTCGATCCCGATCTGGTGGCGGCATTTGAGCAATTGGAGGGCGATGACGCCTTCTGGAAAATCCTGGCTTCACCCGATGTCATGATGGCGGTGCTGGCACTTGAGCCGGCCGGTCATGTCGTGGCGCTCGATGATGATTATCTCGACGACATCGCCGCCGCCTTCGGGCAGGTCGTTGACTCGAAGAGCCCCTATACCAGCGGGCACAGCACACGGGTTGCGCTTTACGCCGACTTGATCGCCGAAGCGCTGGGCTTGGCGGCGGACCGTCGGCGCTGGCTGAAGCGGGGCGCGCTGCTCCACGACGTCGGCAAGCTCGGTGTCAGCAACAGCGTGCTCGACAAGCCCGGCAAGCTCGACGATGAGGAGTGGGAGGCGGTCAAGGCGCACGCCATGTACACCGAGACAATCCTCTCGCGCATCGACGCTTTTACCGAGCTGGCGCAGGTGTCGGCCGCCCACCACGAGCGCTTCGACGGCAAGGGCTATCCGCGCGGCGTGACCGCGAAAGATATCTGCCTCGAAACGCGGATCATCACGACGGCCGATATTTTCGACGCGATCACCGCCGAACGCCCGTATCGCGGCGCTGTGCCGATTCCCAAGACGCTGGAAATCATGGCCGAGAATGTTGGCACGGCCATCGACGCGAAATGTTTTGACGCGCTGAAACAGGCACTTGCCCGCCTGCCGGCCTGAATCCCCCGTAAAATACGCCCTTTGTTTGCCGGCCCGTCCGGATAAGGTTTCCATCGCATGACTATTCAGCAAAAAGTGCCGACCGTCGGCTTCGTTTCCCTCGGCTGCCCGAAGGCTTCTTCCGATGCCGAGCGCATCCTGACCAAGCTGCGCGCCGAAGGCTACGAGATTTCGCCGAGCTACGACAATTCCGACCTGGTGATCGTCAATACCTGCGGCTTCATCGACGCCGCCGTCGAGGAGTCGCTCGATGCCATCGGCGAAGCCTTGAACGAGAACGGCAAGGTCATCGTCACCGGCTGCCTCGGCGCCAAGGGCGATATCGTGCAATCGACGCACCCGGCCGTGCTCGCCGTCACCGGCCCGCATGCGGCCGATGAGGTCATGGGCTACGTGCACACGCACCTGCCCAAGCCGCACGACCCGTATTCCGACCTGGTGCCGCCGCAGGGCGTGCGCCTGACGCCGGACCACTTTGCCTACCTGAAGATTTCCGAAGGCTGCAACCACAGCTGCACCTTCTGCATCATCCCGTCGCTGCGCGGCCCGCTCGTTTCCCGCCCGGTCGGCGATGTGCTGGCCGAAGCTGAAAACCTGGCCCGGGCCGGCGTCAAGGAGATTCTGGTTATTTCGCAGGACACCAGCGCCTACGGCGTCGATCTCAAGTACCGCACGGCCTTCTGGGGCGGAAAGCCGGTCAAGTCCCGCCTCAAGGAGTTGTGCGAGGCGCTGGCCAGCTTCGGCATCTGGGTCCGCCTGCATTACGTTTACCCGTACCCCTCGGTCGATGACGTTATCCCGCTGATGGCCGAAGGCAAGATCCTGCCTTACCTCGACGTGCCTTTCCAGCACGCCAGCCCGACCATTTTGAAAGCGATGAAGCGCCCGGCCTCGGCCGAAAACACGCTGGAACGCATTGCCAAGTGGCGGGAGATCTGCCCGGAAATCGTCATCCGCTCGACCTTCATCACCGGCTTCCCCGGCGAGACCGACGAGGATTTCGATCAACTGATCCAGTTCCTCGAGGATGCAAAACTCGATCGCGTCGGCGCTTTTGCCTATTCGCCGGTCGAAGGGGCCAAGGCCAACGAACTGGGCGAACTGCTGCCCGAGGACGTGCGCGAAGATCGCCGGCGCTGGCTGATGCAGGTCCAGGAAGATATTTCCGCCGCCAAGCTCGAAGCCAAGATCGACACGGTCATTCAGGTGCTGGTCGACGCTGTTGATGAGGAAGGCACGATTGCCCGTTCCAAGGCCGACGCGCCGGAAATCGATGGCGTGGTGTACATCGATGGTCACTTCGACGCCCAGCCCGGCGATTTCATGCAGGTCAAGGTCATCGACGCCGACCACCACGACTTGTACGCCCAGCCGGTCGGGCAGGGCTAAACTGCCGTGGCCCGGCCGCGTCTCGGTATCGCGCTCGGTTCCGGCTCGGCGCGTGGCTGGGCTCACATCGGCGTGTTGCGCGCCCTGCAGGAGGCCGGCATCGAGCCGGACGTCGTGTGCGGCACCTCGATCGGTGCCTTTGTCGGTGCCGCCTACGCCTCGGGCGATCTCGACAAGCTCGAGTCCTGGGTGGGCGGACTGAGCCGGAGCGATGTGCTCGGCTTCTTCGATGTCAGCCTGACGGGCGGGTTGATCAAGGGCGCAAAGTTGCTCGACTTTGCCTCGACCTCCTTCCTTGACAACACCTTTGCCGATCTCGACCGGCCCTTTGCCTGCGTTGCCACTGACCTGGCTACGGGGCGCGAAATCTGGTTGCGCGAGGGATCGGTCGCCGACGCGGTACGTGCCTCGATCGCGCTGCCCGGTCTGTTTTCACCGCAATTGCTCGACGAGCGTTTCCTGGTCGATGGCGGCCTGGTCAATCCAGTGCCGGTTTCGCTGTGTCGGGTGCTTGAGGCCGAAGTGGTGATCGCCGTCGATCTCGGCATGGACATGCTGACCACGCTGCAGCGCCGCAACGGCAAGCCGGCGGCAGACGGTGGCGGCTGGCGCAATGCCGTCGGTCGCTGGTTTGGCGGCGGCGAGGCGACGCCGGTCCTGCCTTCGCTGGCCGATGTGGTGAGCAACAGCATCGCCATCATGCAGGGCCGTATCTCGCGTTCGCGCCTGGCTGGTGAGCCGGCCGACGTGCTCATCACGCCGCGTCTCGGGCAACTCAACCTGCTCGACTACCATCGTGCCGGCGAAGCCATTGCCGCCGGGCGCAAGGCTGCTGAACACATGCTGCCGCTCCTCCACTCCCTGCTCGATTGACGACGCCATGCCTGATTCCCTGATCGCTCGCCTCGTTGCGCTGGTCGGACCGGCCCAGGTGCTGACCGAGCCGGCCGACATGGCGCCCTTCGTCACCGACTGGCGCGGCCGTTATCGCGGCGCCGCGCAATGCGTCGTTCGTCCCGGCAATAGCACCGAGGTGGCGGCGGTCGTCAAAGCCTGTGCCGAAGCCGGTGTGGCCATCGTCCCGCAGGGCGGCAACACCAGCCTGTGCGGCGCGGCAACGCCGGACGACTCAGGCGGCGCGGTGGTCGTCAGTTTGAGCCGTCTCAATCGCATTCTTACGGTCGACCGGGAAAACAGCACGATTTCAGTCGAGGCCGGCTGTACGCTGGCCGCTGTCCAGGAGGCTGCGCGCGCCGCCGACCGGCTCTTTCCGCTGGCCCTGGCGTCGGAAGGGACGTGCCAGATCGGTGGCAACCTGTCGACCAATGCGGGGGGGGTCCAGGTTCTGCGTTATGGCAACACCCGCGAACTGACGCTCGGCCTTGAGGTGGTCCTGCCTAACGGCGACATCTGGAACGGCCTGCGCGGTCTGCGCAAGGACAACACCGGCTACGATCTCAAACAGCTATTTATCGGCGCCGAAGGCACGCTGGGCATCATCACTGGCGCCGTGCTCAAGCTTTTTCCGCTGCCCAAAAGGCTGCTTACCTGCTGGCTGAACGTCGTTTCGCCGGCTGCTGCGGTCGACCTGCTGAATTCGGCAAAAACCGATTTTGACGCGCAACTGACGGCCTTCGAGCTGGTTTCGGAAACGGCGCTCGGGCTGGTCCTCGAGCACATTCCCGATACGATGCGGCCGTGCGAACCCTCGCCATGGTACGTCCTGGCCGAGTTTTCAGATGCCGAGCCGGCCGCCGTCGAAGCCTGGCTGGCCGGGCGAATCGATAGCGGAGACGTCTCCGACGGCGTCGTCGCCCAGTCGGAAACCCAGGCCAAAAAGCTGTGGGCGCTGCGCGAGAGCATTTCGGAGGCGCAGAAGATCGAGGGCATCAGCATCAAGCACGACATTTCAGTGCCGGTGTCGCGTATTCCCGAATTTCTGGCGACGGCGGATGCGGCGCTGGCCAGCGCGTTTCCCGGTATCCGCGTGGTTGCCTTTGGCCATGTCGGCGACGGCAATCTGCATTACAACCTGTCGCAGGCCGATGCCCACGATAACGCCGCTTTCCTCGCCAGCGAGTCCGAGGTGCATCGTATCGTTCATGATGCGGTGCACGCCCTGAACGGTTCGATTTCGGCAGAACACGGCATCGGCCAGCTCAAGCGCGAGGAGATCCTGCGTTACAAGAGCGCTGTCGACGTGGCGCTCATGCATTCGCTCAAGCAGGCGCTCGATCCGCGCGGCCTGATGAATCCCGGCAAGGTGCTTTGATCAGAGCTCGGTGAGTTCGAAGGGCAGCGTGAAGCTGAAGCAACTGCCGACGCCGACCTCGCTTTCGATTTTGAGCGTGCCACCCAACAGTTGAATCAGTCTGCGGGCAATCGGAATGCCGATGCCGGTGCCGCCATGGCGGCGGATTATCGAGCTGTCGACCTGGACGAACAGTCCGTTGAGGGTGCTGATCTTCTCGGCCGGGATGCCCGGGCCGGTGTCGCTTACGGCGAATTCGATGGCGATGGTTTTTTCTGCAAGGCTGTGGATTTTTGCCGACACGGTGATGCTGCCACGCTCGGTGAATTTGATGGCGTTGCCGATCAATTGGGCAAACGCCTGCTGCAGCAGGGAAATATCGCCCTTGACGATGGGTGGCAGGTCAGCAGCAAAGCGCTCCAGCAAGTCGAGTCCCTTGCTCATGCTCGGTTTGAAATAAGTGGCGAGCAGCGTATTGCCAAAGTCGTTTATGGCGAAAGGTGTCGGAATTGCCTTGATGTGCCCGGCCTCGAGTGCCGAAAGCTGGATCAGGTCGTTGATCAGCGCCATCAGGTCCTCGGCCGAGTCGCGCAAGGGCTTGAGCAACTCTTGTTGGGTTTCGCTGAGGGGTTCCTGCTCAAGCAATTCCGAAAAGCCGAGAATGCCGTTCATCGGCGTACGCAATTCGTGGCTGATGTTGGCCAGGAACTCGGTTTTGGCCCGGTTCGAGCATTCGGCTACTTCGCTGGCTTGGGCCAGTTCTTTGAGCAGGCCATCTTTTTCATGCTCAAGCCGGAAGGTGTCCTGCAGTGCGCTGTGGAAAAAATCGGCGCTGCGCGTCACCGCCAGCAGGAGGATCAGCGACATGGCGGTGAAGGCGATGTGCAACGGGTCGTTGCCGAGTGTGCCGAAAGCCACGGCGAGGGCGACTGGGATCGCGTAGCAGCGGAAGATGAAACGGTCGGCCGCCAGGATCGGTACGGCGCCGGCGACCATGCCGGACATGACCAGGCCGGTCAGCAGTTGTAGATGGGTGTTGCCTTGCAACATCAGCAGCAAGGCGCCGCCAGCCCAGACGGCGCCCGCTCCGCACGCGCTGAGCAGGGCGCGCTGCCGCCACAAATGGGCGTCGGCCAACTTGTCCGCTGGCCCGGCGCGCCGATAGCTGACGGCCTGGCTGATGCGCAGGCTGGCGATCACGATGGCAGTCAGCCACCAGCCATAAACGGCTGAGTTGTCCACCAGCGAAACGGCGACCCAGACCAGGATGGTCGAATTGACGATCGAAACAATCTGCCCGAGCAGGACGTTTCGGTAGAGCAGCTCGACCCTGCGGCCGAGTACGAAAGCGTCAGTCGGCGCTGTCAATGTAGTGCCTTGCCTTCGCTGGCGGCAAACAAGGCGGCGACATCCTCGGCGCTGAAGCGGTAATCGCGGTTGCAGATGTCGTCGCGGATGACGATTTCGCCGTGTTCGGCGAGGATAGTCTCGGCATCGGCATGGCCCAGGCTACGGATCATGTCGGCGACCTTGTTGCGGTCCTCCGGGCAGTGATAGGCCACCGGGCGCGGGTCGTAGAGACGGATGCCCCGTTCGCTCATATCTTCGTGGAAGAGGCGGCCGAGCAGGCTTTCGCTGTCGAGTTCGAGCAATTCGGCCGGCTTGACCGTGGCCGCCAGCTGGGTGATGCGCTGCCAGCCATCCTCGTCGTGGTGATCGGCGGCGGGCATTTTTTGCAGGAACAGGCAGGCTGCAGCCTCCAGACTGCAGGCAGCGAACAGGCGCGACGGTTGCTGCTCGGACTGTTCGAGATAGTGTTCGAAAATCGCCGCGATGCTGTCGCCGACCATCGGCACGAAGCTCTGATAGGGCTGGCGGGCTTCCGGCATGTCGAGGCTCATCATGAGCTGGCCGCCCTGGTGGGCGCCAAGCAGGTCGGGAACCGGGGCAGCCAGCACGACCGGGTTGCTGCGTGCCATGCCGCGCATTTGCAGCTGTTCGTTGCAGTCCATGACCAGCAACTGGATCGGGCCATTGCCGCGCAATTGCAGGGTCAGGCGGCCGGGCTGCTTGAGCTGGCCGGCGATGAGGGCGGTGACGGCAGCCGTCTCGCCTAGCAACTGGGCAACGGTCGGCTGGTAGTCGCGACCGGCCTGCATCTGCTGCCAGGCGTCGCCGAGATGAACGACGGCGCCGCGAATGTCGAGGCCTTCGAAAATGAAGCGCTGAATGGTGCTGCTCACTTCAGTTTTTCCGCGTAGTTTTCCGGCGCGAAGCCGACGATGAGCTGGCTGCCGGTGTCGAGTACCGGACGTTTGATCAGGCTCGGGTATTGCGCCATCAATTTGAGGGCTTTTTGCTCGTCGACCGCGGAACGTTCCTCGTCGCTGAGCTTCTTCCACATCAGGCCGCGCGTGTTGAGCAGCTTTTCCCAGCCGGCTCGGGCGTTCCAGTCGGGCAGATTGGCCTCGGCGACGCCGGCCTTCTTGTAGTCGATGAATTCGTAGGCGACACCATTTTCAGTCAGCCAGTTCATGGCTTTCTTCATGGTGTCGCAGTTCTTGATGCCGTAAACCTTGGTCATGACTGCGTATGTTCGTTGCGGAGTGCGAATCATACCAGCCGATGCCGGACCTATCTGAACTCGAAGGCCTCCTGGTGGAACGCGGCGCGCGACAGGCCGCTGGCCTGTAGTGCCTGGCCCAAAGACCTGCCCCAGGCAGCCGGGCCGCAGAACCAGACGGTGCTGTCAGGCCGGAGCGTAGAGGCGACTTCCTGCGGCGTAAGCGGGCCGGTGTTGTCGGTCTGGCGGCGGTGCAGGCGGACGCCGGCGGCGTCGCAGAGGGCTTCCAGATGTTCGGGGAAATCGCCGGGAGCGGCGTTTGGCGTGCAGTAGAACAGATCGGCAGTAGCTTTCGTTGGCGCCGGGGCGGCTGCCAGTTGCTCGAGGCGGGCGAGGAAGGGCGTAATGCCAATGCCGCCGGCGACCCAGACCTGATGAGCCGCATTCCCACGGTCAACCGGAATTTTTGGCGAAAAATCAAATGCGCCGTAGGGGCCTTCGAGGGTGATCGTCTGGCCGGCCTCGATCAAGGCGGGGAGCTGGGCGGTGAAATCACCGAGCGCCTTGATGGCCAGGGTCAGCGTGCCTTCCTGCGCGTTCCAGGCCGAGGCGATGGTGAACGGGTGGGCACCTTCGCCGCGCGAGCCGAAGTTGGCGAAGAGGAATTGTCCGGCCTTGTGACCGGGCCAGTTCTTTTCGGGACGGCAGACCATTTCAAGCAATTTGCCGTCGTGCTGGCTGATTGAAACGATCTGGGCCGAGTGCTGGCGCTTGCGGCCGATGCGATTCGATAGCGAAAGCAGGGCGGGCACAAGGCCGGCAGCGGCGAGCGCGGCGGTCAGCCAGCCGAGCGGACTTTGCCAGAAAGTCGTCGGCATGAGCATCAGGCCGTGGAAGGCGCCGGCCAGGAAAACGGCGCCAAAGGCCTTGTGCACCCAGCGGAAATAGCGGTAGGGAATACGTTTGACGAGGGCGACGACGACCAGGGCGAGCAGGATGTACCCGGCCCATTCGCCGACATCCTTGGCCAGATCGATCCACATGTCGGGTTCGCCACGTGGTCCGCGCGGGCCGCGTGGACCGGTGATCAGGCCGGCCTTGGACAGATTCTTGGGCAGCCATTCAATCATCCAGTGGGTGAAGACGAGCAAACCGGCGCCGATGCCGATGTTCTTGTGCAGGCGGTAAAGTTTATCGAGGCCGCCGAAGCGTTGTTCGAGCCAGGGCGAACGCGTGGCGAGCAGGATGCCGGCGCTCATCCACCACAGGGCGAGCAGTCCGGACAGGATGATCAGTGGCTTGCGCCAAGCCCAAGGGCCCTCAGGGTTGGCGGCAAGTACGTCGGGCAGCGCGAAAACTCCCCACAGAGTGAGGGGGATGAGGGCCAGGAAAAGCAGGGGGCGTTTCATGATGGCAGCGGAATAGTGTTTTGATGACATCAGTCTAGTCCGCAAGTTGCCATCCCGCTGTCAGCAGCGTGTTTCAGGTTGTAAGCAAATGAAACTGCCTTTTCAATTTTGGCCTTTATTTCCGGTTGACCGTGGCAATCATTTGCGCAGCTTGGCAAAGGCCGAGGCCATTGCATTGCCGGCCGGAGCCGGGCCGGTGCTGCGCTGCTGGGGGTGAACCGGCGCATTGCCACGGCTGCTCGGGGCGTTGTCGTGGCGCTTGGCCTGGCTCGGCTCGTCGCCCATGCGCATGGTCAGCGCGATGCGCTGGCGCTGCAGGTCGACTTCGAGCACCTTGACCTTGACGATCTGGCCGGCCTTGACCACCGTGTGCGGGTCCTTGACGAAGGTGTTGGAGAGCGCCGAGACGTGCACCAGGCCGTCCTGATGCACGCCGATATCGACGAAGGCACCGAAGGCGGCGACGTTGGTCACGACGCCTTCGAGGATCATGCCCGGGCGCAGGTCGCCAACCTTTTCAACGCCGTCGGCGAAGGTCGCCGTCTTGAACTCGGGGCGCGGGTCGCGGCCGGGTTTTTCCAGTTCCCTGAAAATGTCCTGCACGGTCGGCAGGCCGAAGCGTTCGTCGGTGTATTTCGACGGGTTGATGCCCTTGAGGGCGCGGCTGTCGCCGAGGATTTCCTTGATCGACTTGTTGAGGTCGACAATGATTTTCTCGACCACCGGGTAGGCTTCCGGGTGCACCGACGAGCTGTCGAGCGGGTTGTCGCCGTTCGGCACGCGCAGGAAGCCGGCCGCCTGTTCGAAGGTCTTGTCGCCGAGGCGCGGTACCTTTTTCAGTTCGTCGCGCGAACGGAAGGCACCGTTGGCATCGCGGTAGCTGACGATGTTGGCGGCGAGCCCGGCGGTCAGGCCCGAAATGCGGGCGAGGAGCGGCACAGAGGCGGTATTGACGTCGACACCGACGGCATTGACGCAGTCTTCAACCACGGCATCGAGATTGCGTGCCAGTTTGGTCTGCGAGACGTCGTGCTGATATTGGCCGACGCCAATGGATTTCGGGTCGATCTTGACCAGTTCGGCCAGCGGATCCTGCAGACGGCGGGCAATGGAGACGGCGCCGCGGATCGAGACGTCGAGATCGGGGAATTCCTTGGCCGCGAATTCGGAGGCGGAATAGACCGAGGCACCGGCTTCGGAGACGACAATCTTCTGCAACCGGGCTTCCGGATAGCGCTTCATGACGTCCTGGACCAGCTTGTCGGTTTCCCGGCTGGCCGTGCCGTTGCCGATGGCGACCAGGCTGACCTGGTGCTTGGCGGCCAGGCGGCTGATGGTGGCGATTGAGCCGTCCCAGTCGCAGCGCGGCTCATGCGGGTAGATGGTGGCGTGGTCGAGCATCTTGCCGGTGGCGTCGACGATGGCGATCTTGCAGCCGGTGCGGATGCCCGGATCGATGCCCATGGTGACGTGCTGGCCGGCCGGGGCGGCGAGCAGCAGGTCTTTGAGGTTGCGCCCGAAGACGCGGATGGCTTCTTCCTCGGCGCGCTCGCGCAACTCGTTCATGAGTTCGAGCTCGAGATGGGTGTAGACCTTGACCTTCCAGGTCCAGCGCACGGTGTCGGCCAGCCATTTGTCGGCCGGGCGGCCCTGCGACTTGATGCCGAAACGGACGGCGATACGCTGTTCGCAGGGGTTCTGCGTGCCGGGTTTGACGGCCTCCGGGTCGAGTTCGGAGTCGAGGACCAGCGCGACCTGCAGCATGCCTTCGTTGCGGCCGCGGAGCAGGGCCAGGGCACGGTGCGAGGGCATCGTGGCAATAGGTTCGGCGAAGTCGAACCAGTCGCGGAACTTGGCGCCTTCGGTTTCCTTGCCTTCGACGACGGTCGAGCGGACATGGCCGTGCTCGCTGAGGTAGGCGCGCAGGCCGCCGAGCAGTTCGGCATCTTCGGCGAATTTTTCCATGAGGATCTGGCGGGCGCCGTCGAGCACGGACTTGGCGTCGGCAAAACCGGCGTCGGCGTTGATGAACTTTTCAGCTTCGTCGTCCGGCGTCAGGTTCGGGTCTTCGAGCAGACCGAGGGCGAGCGGCTCAATGCCGGCTTCGCGGGCGATCTGCGCCTTGGTGCGGCGCTTTTGCTTGTACGGCAGGTAGAGGTCTTCGAGGCGCTGCTTCGTTTCGGCATCGCTGATCTCGGCCTTGAGCTCCGGCGTCAGCTTGCCTTGTTCCTCGATGCTGGCGAGGATGGCGGTGCGGCGTTCTTCGAGGTCGCGCAGGTAGGTCAGGCGTTCTTCGAGGTTGCGCAGTTGGGTGTCGTCGAGGCCGTCGGTCGCTTCCTTGCGGTAGCGCGAGATGAAGGGCACGGTGGCGCCTTCGTCAAGGAGGGCGATGGCGGCGTTGACCTGGGCCGGGCGGACGCCGAGTTCGGCGGCAATGCGGTGTTCAATGGGTGGCAGCATGGGTGCGGCAGTGCAGCAAAAATGGGGGGTGCACTATGCGCAATAGTGGTGGAAAATACAACCATCGCCGCTGGGTGTAGGATATGTTATATGCATTCAAATTGAGAGGAGAACAAGAATGAAAATTGAAACCTATTTGTTTGGCGCAGTTGAGGTCAGCCCGGAAAAAATCATCAATTTCCCGAATGGCCTGGTTGGTTTTGAGAACAACAAGCGTTTCATGCTGGCCCATGAAGAAGGCAAGGAGCATCCGGCCAGTTTTACGTTGCAGTCGCTCGACGACCCAACGCTGGCTTTCCAGATTGTCGACCCGTCGACACTGGGGTTCAATTACGAACTGGTGTTGAGCGATGCTGAAAATGCCCTGCTACAGTCGCCGGCCCCGGAGGATGTGGCCGTTATGCAAGTGTTGTTCAAGCAGGATGAAGGCGGCAAGCCGACCATTACGCCGAACCTGCGCGCGCCGTTGCTGATCAATACCAGGGCACGGGTCGGTCTGCAGAAGATCATGGAAAACATGCGCCCGAATATCACGCTGTCGAATCTGGCCAGCGCCGTCTAGATTACTTCGCCCTCGGAGTGTCAGCCACTGTCCGTTGGATGGTGGCTTTTTTTATGCCTCGATATTCTCGAGCCAGGGGGCATACCGACGCTCATGACTTGCCGCGCAGCACCTTGCCGATTGCGCCTTCGCAGGCATTGGCGACGCGCTCGTATTCTTCGGCGGTATCGATCCTGGCCTGGGCTTCGTCGACCAGCTTGATCTGTCGCTGGACGTAGGGCGCCCAGCGCGTATCAAGTTCCTGGCGGAGCCGGGCGGCGGTCTGACCGACCGGGCCGCGCCAGATGGACCCGGTGGCAAAACGGGCATTGAGGGATTCGGTCAGCCCCTTCTCGATACTGGCGATGTGCTTCTGGTAAGCCTCGACGTGGCGCATTTCATGTTCGTAAATTTCCTTGTAGGCGCAACTACCTGCGGGAAATTCGCGGGCGACGTAGACGGTCATCGGGCTGAAGCCGAAGCTCAGCGTGATCTGCGGGCTGGCGCATTCCCAGCGTCCGCTCGGGTCTGTGATGGCCGGCGTATGCGAGGCGAAGCTGACGGTCGCGCTGCCGCGGGTCAGGCCGAGTACCTGTTTGCCGGGGCGGGCCAGGGCGGCGCCGATGTTTGTCAGCGACTTGTAGCTGTACTCGGTGTTGGTGCTCAGGCGCTCTTCAATGCGCTTGATCGTGACCGATGGCTTGGGCAGCGCGTCGCACGGGTCGGCCCGGCTCGGACTGGTCATGAGCAGCAGGGGAAAAATGAGCAGAAAACGCATTGGCTGGCCGGTTTACAGCGGCTTCAGCGTATCGCGATAACGACGGGCGTTGGCCACGTAATGTTCGGCCGATTTCTGCAGGTTGGCGACATCCTGGTCGCTCAGTTCGCGCACCACCTTGCCGGGCGAGCCGACGATCAGTACGCGGTCGGGGAAGACCTTGCCTTCGGGAATCAGCGTATTGGCGCCGACGATGCTGCCTTTGCCGATGACCGCCCGGTTGAGGATGACCGAGCCGATGCCGATCAGGCTGCCGTCGCCGACGGTGCAGCCGTGCAGCATGACGAGGTGGCCGACGGTGACGTTGTTGCCGATGTGCATCGGGACGCCTTCGTCGGTATGCAGCACCGAGCCATCCTGAATGTTGGTGTTGTCGCCGATGTGGATCGGGTCGTTGTCGCCGCGCAGCGTGGCGTTCCACCAGATCGAGCTGTTGGCGCCGAGGCGGACGTCGCCGATGACCGTGGCGTTGGGGGCGATCCAGGCGTTGTCGCCGAGTTGGGGCTGTTTGTCGGCGAGGCGGAAGAGGGACATGCGGACTCCTTGGGTCATTTCAATTTTGGCCATTTTTTCGGGTTGACCGTAGCAACGCCGGCGAACGGCGAGATCGGCCAATTTTACCTGCCCGGCGGCGGCAAACTAACCGCAATACTCCCGCCAGGCTCCCCGGCCCGAGCGCTTGACCTGATATAGCGCCTCATCAGCCTGGCGGATCAAGGCCGGCACATTGTCGGCATGTTTCGGATAATGGCTCCAGCCCAGGCTCAGGCCGACGCAAACAGGCTCGTTCAGGCCGAGGTCGAAGGGGGCGCCGATCCGTTTGATCAGTTGCTCGGCCAGCGCGACGATTTCATCGCGCCCGACATCTTCGAGAACGATCAGGAATTCGTCGCCGCCGAGTCGGGCGATGGTGTCCGTTTCGCGCATGTTCTCGCGCAGGCGGCTGGCAACGACCTTGAGCAGCTCGTCGCCGACCGGGTGGCCGAGCTTGTCGTTGATTGCCTTGAAGCCGTCGAGGTCGAGGAACATCACGGCGAACGGCTTGCCGTCGCGGTGGGCGCGCTCCCAGGTTTTCTGGATGCGCGAATTGAGCAGCAGGCGGTTCGGCAGCCCGGTCAGCGCATCGTAGTGGGCAAGGCGCTCGACGGCGGTCTCGACGTGATTCATCCGGCCCATGTCGGTGGTGATCCCGACATACTGGACCGGCTGACCATCGCGGTCCCTGACCGTGCTGATCGACAGCCACTCGTGATAAATCTCGCCGCTCTTCCGCCGATTCCAGATCGCGCCCTGCCATTCGCCGGTGCTCAGAATGGCGTCCCACATCCGGCGGTAGAAAAATTGGTCGTGCCGACCCGAGCGCAGCACGCGCATGTGCTGGCCGAGCACTTCCTTCTCGGTATATTCCGTGGCCGTCTCGAAAGCCGGGTTGACGGCCACGATGCGGCAATCGACATCGGTTACCACGATGGCTTCCTGGGTCGACTGGAACACCGTGCTGGCGATGTGCAGCTTGGCCTCAACCTCCTTGCGTGCGGTGGCATCACGCACGACGCACAGCGTTTGTTTCTGGCTGCCGATGTCGAGGGGGGAGAGCATGATGTCGACCGGAAACAGGCTGCCGTCCTTGCGGCAACCGAGCAGGTCGTTGCTCGCGCCCATCGCCCGTGCTTTTGGTGCCGCCTGGTATTGCTCACGATAAGTGGCATGCGCCGAGGCCAGTTGCCGTGGCGTCAGGCGCTCCACCGGCTGGCCGACAAGTTCGTCCGGAAGGTAGCCGAACAGACGTCCCAGTGCGCCATTTACATACAGAATCAGGCCTGCTGCATCGACCACCAGCAAGCCATCGGGAACCGCCTCGAATATTTTCTCAAAGACTTGCATCAGTCGTGACCATGCAATGCCTCTTACTTCTCCCGGATGATTCTGTTGAAACGCCGAATCCGCGACAAATACGTTGAATTGGATTGCTATCCGCCGCCGAAGGTTCCCCGGTTGCCCGCTCAAGCCGACCGTGAGCGGAGCGCATTGCCGCGGCCCGGCCGGGCTGGCATGATCGCCGTTCTACCCAAAGGATTTCAAAATGAGCGATTTTTCGGCGTTGACCGTGGCACTGCGGGCGTTTCGCGATGCCCGCAACTGGCAACAGTTTCACACCCTGCGCAATCTGATCACCTCGCTCAACCTCGAAGCGGCTGAGTTGCTCGAATTGACGCAATGGAAAAGCGACGCTGAAGTCGAGGCGCTGCCAGCCGATCCGCAAGCTGGCGAGGCCCTGCGCGACGAATGCGCCGACATCCTGCTCTACCTGCTGCTCATTGCCGATACAGCGGGCATCGATCTCGCCGCTGCCGCCCGCGCCAAACTGGCCAAAAACGCCGAGAAATACCCGGTGGACAAAGCCTACGGTTCGCGGGCCAAATACACCGAGCTAGGTTGATTCGCTTTCCAGCGTGTATTTCGCACCCTCGCCCTGGGCGAGCAGCCCGGCCAGCGTCGGCAGCGAGTCGTGCAAGGTTTTTTCCAGCGTCCATGGCGGATTGATGACGAACATCCCGCTGCCGTGCATGCCGAAACCATCCCTGGCCGGTGCCTTGACCTCCAGCGTCGCATGCAGCCAGTTGGCCGCCCCCAGTCGCTTCAGCTTGTCCGGCAACTGGCGCGATTCCGGTTTGCCGAGCATCGGATACCACAGCGCGTAAGTGCCGGTGGCGAAGCGTTTGAGCGAATCCTGCAGGGTCTTGACGACAGCCGTGTAGTCGCCCTTCGTCTCGTAGGACGGGTCGATGAGAACCAGCGCCCGGCGGGGCGGCGGGGGCAGGATGGCCTTGAGGCCGGCAAAACCGTCGCCCTCAGTGATGGCAACAGCGCGGCCGGCGCCCTTGAAGCATTCGGTCAGCAGCTTGCCGTCGGTGCTGTGCATTTCATAGAGGCGCAGACGGTCGCTGTCGCGCAGCAGTTGGCGGGCCAGCCACGGTGAACCGGGGTAATGGCGCAACTGGCCGTCCGGGTTCAGCATCCTGACGAAATCGAGGTAGTTGAGCGCCGCCTTGGGCAAGCCCTTGGCTTCCCAGAGTCGACCGACGCCGTCGCGGTATTCGCCGAGTTTGCTGGCGTGAGCCGATTCAAGCGCGTAACGCCCGGCCCCGGCGTGGGTGTCGATGATCCAGAACGGCGCCGGCTTTTCAGCCATGTATTGCGCGATCTCGATCAGGATGAGGTGTTTCAGCACGTCGGCGTGGTTGCCGGCGTGAAAGGCATGGCGGTAGCTGAGCATTTTGGGGAGGCCTGTCTGGCCCTTAATCCGGGAGTCGGTCGAGGGCGAAGAATTCTAGCCCCTCGTTGGCTTCCATGCATGTTCCGATTTGACGGTGCAGGGAACGTCCGGGCAATTTGACCATGATTTTCTGGCCCGTACGGAATGTGCCGGGTGCCGTGATCAGCCCGGAATGCTTGCCGAAGGCCGGCAGGGTGTGCAGGAAAACAGCCCGCTGCTCGGCAACTTCCTCCGCCACGACATCGACCACACTGACCTGCGGCGACATGAGCTGCAAACCGAGTTCGAGCCGAATCTGCGAAGAGGAAATACGACGTACGAGGCAGACGTGAATCTTGCTCGACTCGCGCGGCTGCAGGGCGACGATGTCGCCGGCACCCAGATTGCGCTTCTCGCCCTTGATGAAACGCAGGAGGAAACCGTCCGGACTTTCGTCGACCATGGCCCATTCGCTCGACGAGTGATCGCGGCCATCGTAGCGCGAGGCCGAATCAACCGACCGGCGCGAGAACGTGTTGCCGTCGAGGAAACTGAGGACCGGCCCGAATCCGCTGACCAGGTCGCCGCGTGGGCGAAAGCGGGTGCGGTTGAAGCGGCGGGCGCTCTTGCCGCCAATGGCGACGCGCAGGGTCTGGAGCAGGGCCGGGGTCGCATCGAGATCAGGGTCGATGGTCTTGCCCGGGCGCCGGGTGATGTTGCGGTCGATGGCCGCGATGATCTGCGTGCAGTCGATGAGCAGGCTGCCGAAAGTCGAGGTCCCCGCGGGCAGGCGGGAGATTGGGTAGCCCGGATTGCCTACGTCCGGGCGAACGAGGATGCAGGGGTCGCTGGTCTTGCCGCTGCCGGTTTCTGGCGTAACTTCGCCGATCAGCGCGTAGGCGGCGAGTTGCCGGGTGCAGGTGTTGATGATGTCGATCTCGGCCCGGGGCAGCTTGGTCGGCTCCAGGTGGGCGAAGAGCAAGGCGCCGAGGTATTCGTGCTCAATCGGTGCGGTTTCTCCGTTGAGCGGCTTCGAGCGTTGGCCGCGAACCATCTGATAGAGGTCGTGCAGGGCCTGCCATGAGCTCGCCGAGGGGGCGGCATAGGCGCGGTAGGCGAGCAACTGACGGCGGCTGATCATGGCCATGGCACGGCTCACGCTGCGATGCATGAGGTGGCTGAGTCCGTCGTTGAGATGGCCCTTGTTGATGCTGCGAGCAATGCCGGCGTAGGCGATGGCCAGGCCCTTGAGCAGGTTGTCTGCGTGCAGCGCGGAAGTGGATGTGCTGAGCGGCAAGGGCAGGACAGCTTGACCGATCAGTTTTTCGAGAACGGGGAGGGCTTCTTCGGCCTCGAGCCTGACGTCTTCAAGCAGCTTGAAGCGCATGTGCAGGTTTGCTTGCCCGTTGATGCTGGGCAGGACGCTGCCGGCCAGCTTGGCGATGGTTTCCTGCGGCGACAGGCCGGTCACCGTATCGAGCAGACCGCGAACTGCGGCTGCGCTTTTCTGTTCGGCCGCATTTTGGCCGAACGGAAACAGGTCGCGTAGCAGTTGCAGGGGTGATTCCATGATGACCACAGATAATTCGACAGGCGAATTATCGGGGAATTTTCCGGGAATATCTGTGTGTTATTTCCGCATTACGTATACTCCGGCCATGAATTTGAGCGAAATCCTGTTTCTTGCCCTGATCGGGCTCGGCGTCTGGTTCTGGCTGGATAGCCTGAAAACGAGGGAAATTGGTGTCAGGGCAGCCCGCCAGGCCTGCCAGGACGACCATCTCCAGTTCCTCGACGAAACCGTCGTTGGCACCTCGGTGCGCCTGGCGCGCGACGGGGCCGGGCAACTCAGGCTGCGCCGAATTTACTCCTTCGAATACAGCGACACCGGTAACGACCGTAGTTCCGGCAGCGTGACGCTGCTTGGCCATGAAGTCGAGATACTGCATGTTCGCCCCCACCTTTATGTGATTCCGAATCCCCATGAAACTGTCCATTGAAACCATTGATTTCCACGGTATCGAAGCCCTCCGCCTGAACGGCCCGCGCGGCGCCAGCGCCATCATCAGCAAGCAGGGGGCACAGGTGTTGTCCTGGGTGCCGCCGGACGGCAAGGAACGCCTGTTCCTGTCCGACAAGGCGATTTTCGATGGCAGTGTCGCCATTCGCGGCGGCGTTCCCGTCTGTTTTCCGCAATTCGCCGAACGCGGCGATCTACCCAAGCACGGCTTTGTGCGGACCCGCGAATGGACGGTCAGCAGCCAGCGCACCGGCGACAATTTCGCCCTGGTAACGATGGAGCTGACCAGCGACGCGTCCACGCTGGCACTCTGGCCGCATGCCTTCGTGGCTGAATTGACCTTGATGCTGGAAGCCGACCGCATTGACGTCGAGTTGTGCATCACCAATACCGGCGGCACGCCGTTTTCCTTTACCGGCGCGCTGCACACCTACCTGCGCGTCGACCAGGTGGAGGAAGCCGTGCTGGAAGGCATGGACGGACTGGAGTATTGCGATGCGCTGGACAACGACCGAATCGCCCGCGAAGCCCGCTCGGAAGTGACAGTCGACAGCGAAGTTGATCGCGTCTATTTCAATGCCAAACGCCCGCAATTGCTGCACGCCGGAAAAGTGAGCATCGCCACCCAGAACCAGGGCTTTCCTGATGTTGTCGTGTGGAACCCCTTTGTCGACCGCTGTGCCGAACTCAAGGACATGCCGGCCAACGGCTGGCGCCACATGCTCTGCGTCGAGGCGGCTGCCACCCGGCCGATTACGCTGCCGGCCGGCGAGGAATGGTACGGGCGGCAGACGCTGGTTGTCGTTTGATCGCTTGGCGTTTAAACCCGCCCGGCAAATTTGATTTGCATTAGAGCGGTGCCCGGCGGCTTTTCGCTAGTCTTGGTCATTAACGCAGCCATCCAGTCCGGATGGCTGTCTTTTGATCGGACTGACGATGACCCTTTCCCCGCTGACGGCCGGCAGCCTGCGCCGCGCTCTGGCTGAAGGCTGGCGTATCGCCGGCGCTACGCGCGGTATCAGTACCGGCTATGCCCTCATTTTTTCGCTCGGCGGCCTGGCGATCATGGGCGGTCTGCTGGCCCAAGGCTGGACGCCATTCATCATCGCTGCGGCCGGCGCTTTCATGCTGGTTGGCCCGGTCGCGCTGGCCGGATTTTTCGGCATCGCCGGGGCGTATGAGGCTGGTGAGCCAGTCGGGCCGGGCAGCATCGTCAACGGCTTTTCCCGGGCATCCCGGGCCCTCTTGGCGCTGTCGCTGGTCTGCGCGCTGCTCTTCATGATCTTCGTCACCGACGCGGCGATTCTCTACGCCTACATGGTCGGGGCGACGCCGGTATGGCTCGACAGGTTGCTGCCGGCTTCGGCCAATATACTGTCGTTCGTGCGCTGGGCCGGCGTTTCCGGCCTGGTCGTCGCGCTGCTGCTTTACTGCGTCGCGGCCTTTTCCGTGCCGTTGCTTTGCGAGCGCCGGGCCGGGCTGGTCGAGGCTGTCGTGCTGAGTGTTCGCGTCGTTTTCACCAATTTCCTGCCGTCCATTTTTTGGGCTTTTTTCCTGTCGACCGTAACAATCGGCAGCGTCCTGCTCTTGCCGCTCCTGCCGCTGACCCTGCCGTGGCTGGCCTACGCCAGCCGGGCGGTGTACCGGCAAGCGCTGCCCGTTTCCTGATCGCCGGTGCTTGCCGGGTGGCAAAGGTATAATTGCCGCCTTTCCGTATTTCCCAAGCCCAGCCGTGACTCCCCTCGATACTGAAATTGCCCGCCGGCGTACCTTCGCCATCATTTCCCACCCCGACGCCGGTAAAACGACACTGACCGAAAAGCTGCTGTGGTTCGGTGGCGCCATCCAGGTGGCCGGCGAAGTCCGCGCCCGCAAGGCATCGCGCCACGCGACTTCCGACTGGATGGAGCTGGAAAAGCAGCGCGGCATTTCGGTGACCTCGTCGGTCATGCAGTTCCCCTATCGCGAGTGCATGATCAACCTGCTCGACACGCCGGGCCACGAAGACTTTTCGGAAGACACCTACCGCACGCTGACGGCTGTCGACTCGGCAACCATGGTCATCGACTCGGTGAACGGCGTCGAGGCGCAGACGATCAAGCTGCTCAACGTTTGCCGCATGCGCGATACGCCGATCCTGACTTTCATCAACAAGCTCGACCGCGAGGGCAAGGAACCGATCGACCTGCTCGACGAAATCGAGTCGGTGCTCGGCATCCAGTGCGCGCCGATGACCTGGCCGATCGGCATGGGCAAGCGTTTCCGCGGCGTCTATCACCTCTACGACGACGCCATCGCCTTCTTCGATCCGCAGGCCGAGAAGGGTACGGCCGAGATCATCCAGGGGCTCGACAACCCCCGTCTCGACGAACTGATCGGCGCGCAGGCCGACGAGTTGCGCATGGACATCGAACTGGTTCGCGGTGCTTCGCACGCCTTCGATGCCGAGGCTTACCTCAACGGCAAGCAGTCGCCGGTCTTCTTCGGTTCGGCGGTCAACAACTTCGGCGTGCAGAGCCTGCTCGACGCCGTCGTCGATCTGTCGCCGGCGCCGATTGCCCGGCCGGCGGTAACCCGTCAGGTACTGCCGAACGAACCGAAATTCTCCGGTTTCGTGTTCAAGATCCAGGCCAACATGGACCCCAAGCACCGCGACCGCATCGCCTTCCTGCGTGTCTGCTCCGGCCGCTTCGAGCGCGGCATGAAGGTCAAGCAGGGCGCCGGTGGCAAGCTGCTGTCGGTCAACAACGCCATCACCTTCATGGCGCGCGACCGCAGCACGACCGACGAAGCCTATCCGGGCGACATCATCGGCATTCCGAACCACGGCACCATCCGTCTCGGCGAAACCTTCACCGAAGGCGAAGAACTGCGCTTCACCGGCATCCCGTCCTTTGCGCCGGAACATTTCCGTCTTGCCCGCATCGCCAATCCGCTCAAGATCAAGCAACTGCAGAAAGGTTTGCAGCAGTTGGCCGAAGAGGGCGCAACCCAGCTGTTCCGGCCGCTCTCGGGAACCGACCTGATTCTCGGCGCGGTGGGTACGCTGCAGTTCGACGTGGTGGCCAGCCGTCTGGAAAACGAATACGGCGTACAGGTCATTTTCGAGCACTACAACTGCGCCACGGCGCGCTGGATTCAGGGCGATGCCGGCGAGCTGCGCCAGATTTCCGACCGCTACAGTGCCAACGTCGCGCTCGACGGGGCCGATGATCCAGTCTATCTGGCGCCGAACAATGTCTATCTGAACATGGTCAAAGAGAAGTATCCCAAGCTACGTTTCATGGAAGCACGCGAGGTAATCTGAGCATGACCGTCCGGGTCCAGGAAGCCGATTTCGACCTTGGCGCCGAGTTGCTGGCGCTGCGGGCGGCTGACCCCCGGGTTGGCGCATTGGCCAGCTTTCTCGGGCTGGTCCGCGACATGAACGATGGGACCAGCGTTGCGGAAATGACCCTGGAACACTATCCCGGCATGACCGAAAAGGCACTCGAGGCAATCGTCGCCGAAGCCAAGGGCCGCTGGGATATTTATGACGCGCTCGTCATCCACCGCGTCGGCCCGCTCAAGCCCTGCGACCAGATCGTGCTCGTCGCCGTGACCAGCGCCCATCGCGGCGAAGCCTTCGCTGCCTGCGAATTCATCATGGATTATCTGAAGACCCGCGCCCCGTTCTGGAAGCGCGAAGCGACGCCGCAAGGCGCGCGTTGGGTCGACGCCCGCGATGCCGACGACAGCGCTGCAGCGCGCTGGCAGAAATAGCGCATTCACCGTGCCGCAGCGACGCTTGTTCGCTACGGCCGGGGCGACTGTTTTCGACTAATTCTAAATTCCCGACATCGGGATGAAGCCGGGCAGGGCCTTGATGCGTGCTATCCAAGCCCCGATATTCGGGTAAGGCTGGAGCGAGATGCTGCCTTCGTGGGCCAGTGCGATGTAAGGCATCACCGCGCAGTCGGCAATCGTTGGTCGATCGAGTGCCAGCCATTGATGCTTGGCGAGATGGGCTTCGATGACCGGCAGGATGTTGCCGGCGCGCTTCACGGCATCGGCCTTGTCGATGGCGTAGCCGAATTTGTCGACCAGTCGGGCGGCGCCCGGACCATTCTGGATTTCATTGGCCGCGGTCGACAGCCATTGCATGACCTCGGCCATGCCGGCCGGGTCGCGCGGCAGCCAGCTTTCGTCGGCATATTTGCTGGCCAGGTAAACGAGGATAGCCTGTGAGTCGCGCAGTACCACCGGGGCATCGTCGAGGATCGGAACCTCGCCCAGCGGGTTGAGGTCGATGAGGGGCGCGCGCTTGTGCTCGCCGCCCATGAAATCGACTGGAACGATGTCCAGCGGAATGTTCGTCAATGCGGCAAACAGCCGAACCTTGTAGCAGTTACCAGAGGGTTCAAGATCGTACAGTTTCATGTCTTACTCCTTGGTGATGGATGTTGCGGAGAGCGGCGAAGAGCGGCTTTGCCACTCGCTTTCGGTAAAACGCGGAGTGATGTGGCGGGAGCAGTTCCAGTCGAAAGCGGCGATCCGGATGAGCATGATGCGCTCGACGTTGCTCCCGGGGAATTTCATTTTTGCCAATAATTTCGGGTTGACCGTAGCAAGCTCGACCATCTCGACGTGACCCAATAATTTCAGGCGGCGCCGGTTCGGGTAATCCATCAGGATCAGCGCCGCTCGGTCATTTTTGGTCAGGTTGCCGACGCTGACGTACTGGCGGTTGCCGGATAAATCGGCAAAGGCCAGCGTGGTTGGGTCTAGTACCTGGAGAAACCCTGCCTGTCCGCCGCGATGCTGGACATGCGGCCAGCCGCTTTCGCCGACGGTGGCCAGGTAAAAACTGTCGCGGGCAGCAACGAATTCGCACTCGCGCGGGCCGAGTTCGACGACCGGTGTTTCGCTGATCTCTTCCAGTCCTTCACCGAGGTCGCGTCCGCCATGGAGGCGCTGGCTGGCCCGGACGCTGGGCGTGTAGGCGATGGTGGCAAAGTGGCGGGACACGGCAGGTTTCCTTTTTGATGCGGGAAAGCGGCAATCATCGGCTATGCAGCAATCGCAATAAATAGACTTATAGTTAGAATACTTATGCAAATAACGGTTTAATCTCGCCCAATGGATAAATTGCATGCCATGACCACCTTCGTGCGCATCGTCGAGGCCGGCAGTCTGACGGCCGCCGCCGATCGCCTGGGAACTTCGCCAACCTCGGTGGTGCGCAGCCTGTCTGGGCTCGAACGGGCGCTCGGGGTTCGCCTGCTCAATCGCACGACGCGACGCATGGCCTTGACCGACGAGGGGCGCGACTATTTCGAGCGTTGCCGGCATCTGCTGCAGGATGTCGAGGAGGCTGAAGCGGCCCTGCTCGCCCGTCAGGTCAAGCCGGCCGGACGCCTGGTCATCACCGCGCCGGTGATGTTCGGGCGCTTACATGTCGGTCCGGCCGTCACCGATTTTCTTGCCGCGTATCCCGAGGTGCGCATCGAGTTGTTGCTACTTGATCGCGTCGTCGATCTGATTCATGAAGGCATAGACCTCGCCGTACGCATTGGTACGCTGCCTGAATCTTCGCTGGTCGCCGTGCCGCTCGGTACGACCGGCCGGGTTGTCTGTGCCAGCCCGGAATACCTGGCATTCCACGGTCAACCGGAAAATCCGGCCGAATTGCAAAAGCACCGGGCGATCCGAATTACCGGATCGAGTCTTGAACCGGACTGGTCGTTTCAGGAAAACGGGCGCCCGCTACGGGTGACAATGCCCGAGAACCTGAGCACCAATCACATCGATTTCGCCATCGACGCCTGCCTGAAAGGGCTTGGTTGCGGGCGATTTCTTGCCTACCAGGTACGCGAGCAACTGGCGGCCGGCAAGCTGGTTCGTTTGCTGAGCGCCTACGAGCTGCCACCGGAGCCGGTCAATTTCGCCTATCCCCACGCCCGTCTTTTATCGTCCCGGGTTCGCGCCTTTATTGATTGGGCGGCCCCGCAGCTCCGGGAAAAACTCATCGAAGCCCGCGATGTGGGCGACAGCGCCGTGGCGCGCTGGCAGAAATAAAAACGGGGAGCCAAGGCTCCCCGGAAAAATATTTCCTTCTGATCAGGTCTTGAACTGAGCCACCATCTGCCGCAACGAGGTGGACAGCTCCTGCATCTGGCGTGCCGCATCGGCCGTATGGCGAACAGCGAGAGCACTTTCCTCGGACATCTGGGCGATGACTTCGAGCTTCTGGGCGATTTCGTTGCTGGCCATGCTCTGTTCCGAAATCGAGTCGGAAATGCCGTTGACCACGACCGTCACGCGTAGCGCGCCGTCGCGAATGCGGTTGATCGAGTCGCCGGCCTGGTTGGCCAGTTCGACACCGTTGCTGACCTGACGGACGCCGTCCTGCATGCTGCTGACAGCGCTGCGTGTCCCGTTCTGGATCTTGGCCACCATCTCGCCGATTTCCTTGGTCGAGTTTCCGGTGCGCTCGGCCAGCTTGCGCACTTCGTCGGCCACCACCGCAAAGCCGCGCCCCTGTTCGCCGGCGCGGGCAGCTTCGATGGCGGCATTGAGTGCCAGCAGATTGGTCTGGTCGGCAATTTCCTTGATGGTGTTGACGATGGACGTAATCTGATCGGACTGGTGTCCGAGATCCTCGATGATCTGTGAAGACGCCTGCACCGCATCGGAAATCTTGCGCATCTCGCTGGCCGCATTGTGAATGACAGATGCGCCATCTTCCGAGATTTCACCGGCGGTTTGCGAAATGCTGTGGGCTTCGCTGGCGTTTTCCTTGACCTGATCGATGCTGACCGCCATTTCCTCGACCGAGGCTGCCATCGAAGAAGCGGCGTCGCTCTGTTGGCTGGCTCGCACGGCAACCTGCTCGGATGCGCTAAGGAGCTGGGTGGCGGCAGTGGCCACCTGCTCGGCGTTGGCGATGATGCTCGAGATCATGAAGCGCAGGGTTTCCTGCATGCTGCGGATGTTGGCGAGCAGGCTGTCCTTATCCTCGGGAGGACAGTCGACGGGCGTCGCCAGGTCTCCGGCGGCGATGCGCTTGGTGATGGCCGAGGCTACTGCCGGGTCGCCGCCCAGAGTCTTGACGATGTTGTTGGAGAGCACGAGCAGCGAGACGGTGATGAAGCCGGCGATACCCAGCCCCCAGAGCAGAAGCTTGATGGCATCGCTACGGAACTTGGCATCGACATCGTCAATGTAGATGCCTGAGCCAATCACCCATCCCCAGGGTTCAAAGCCCATGACAAAGGAAATCTTCGGAACGCCTTCTTCGGAGCCCGGCTTCGGCCATAGATAGTCGACAAAGCCGGAACCGTTGGCCTTGACCATCTTGTTGAATTCCTGGAACAGGAACTTGCCGTTCTTGTCCTTGATCTGGTCGAGCTTCTTGCCCTCAAGTTCGGGCTTGATCGGGTGCATGACCATGGTGTCCTGCAGGTCATTGATCCAGAAATATTCAACCTTGTCGTAGCGCAGCGTACGGATGGCCGCAGCGGCGAATTTCTTGGCGTCGTCTACGGACATTTGCCCGTCATGGGCGGATTTTTCGTAGAAAGTCAGAATGCCATGCGTGGATTCGACCAGATTGCGCACCTTGGCTTCACGGTCTTCCAGCATCTGACTCTTGCCGTTGATCAGTATTGCCGAGAGCAAGGCAGTAAGTGCGATGACTGTGATGGCGGTCATGGCGAGCAACTTGCCGCGTAGGGTCATTCCTTGATTGGCCATTTTTTCATCCTCCGCGTGTCATTTTTATCGAATACTTCAAAAGTATCATTATAAGCGTATCACCAATGTGTGATGCTAATGGTATTTTTTTGGTGGTGTCGGTACAGAAAATCAACCTCGGGCTGTGGGTTGAAATTCATGAAAAAATCCTCATCTGCTGGGTATTGGATATTCCGTACCAGGAGAACTTAGATGCGCCTCGACAAATTCACCACCAAGTTCCAGCAAGCCCTGTCCGATGCCCAGAGCTTGGCCATTGGTGGCGACCAGCAGTTCATCGAACCGCAGCACCTGCTGCTCGCCCTGCTCAATCAGGAAGATGGTGGAACGACATCGCTGCTCGGCCGGGCCGGGGCCAATGTGGCTGGCCTGCGCAGGGATCTGGAGCAGGCGCTGACCCGTTTGCCCAAAGTTGAAGGGCACGGCGGCGACGTTTCAATTGGTCGTGACCTGGGCAACCTGCTCAACCTGACCGACAAGGAAGCCCAGAAGCGTGGCGACCAGTTCATTGCCAGCGAAATGTTCCTGCTTGCCTTGTGTGAGGACAAGAATGAAACCGGTCGTCTGGCCAAGCAGCATGGCTTGACCCGCAAGGCGCTGGAAGCGGCGATCATGGCCGTGCGTGGCGGGCAGGGCGTCGATTCGCAGGAAGCCGAAGGCCAGCGCGAATCACTGAAAAAATACTGCATTGACCTGACCGAACGCGCTGCGCAGGGCAAGCTCGACCCGGTGATCGGCCGCGACGATGAAATTCGCCGCGCCATCCAGATCCTGCAGCGCCGCACCAAGAATAACCCGGTGCTGATCGGCGAGCCTGGCGTCGGCAAGACGGCCATCGTCGAAGGTCTGGCCCAGCGCATCATCAACGGCGAAGTGCCGGAAACCCTCAAGGGCAAGAAGGTGCTGGTCCTCGACATGGCCGGCCTGCTGGCTGGTGCCAAGTATCGCGGCGAGTTCGAGGAACGCCTGAAGGCCGTTTTGAAGGAAGTGGCGCAGGACGAAGGCCGCATCATCCTGTTCATTGACGAACTGCACACCATGGTCGGGGCCGGCAAGGCCGAAGGCGCCATGGACGCCGGCAACATGCTCAAGCCGGCGCTGGCCCGCGGCGAACTGCACTGCATCGGTGCGACAACGCTCAACGAATACCGCAAGTACATCGAGAAGGATGCCGCGCTGGAACGCCGCTTCCAGAAAGTGCTGGTCGACGAGCCCAGTGTTGAAAGCACCATCGCCATCCTGCGCGGCCTGCAGGAAAAGTACGAACTGCACCATGGCGTCGATATCACCGATCCGGCCATAGTCGCTGCGGCCGAGTTGTCACACCGCTACATCACCGACCGTTTCCTGCCCGACAAGGCCATTGACCTGATAGACGAGGCGGCGTCCCGGATCAAGATGGAAATCGACTCCAAGCCGGAAGTCATGGACAAGCTCGACCGCCGCATCATCCAGCTCAAGATCGAGCGCGAGGCGGTCAAGCGCGAGAAGGACGAGGCGTCGCGGAAGCGTTTTGGCCTGATCGAGGACGAAATTGCCAAGCTGGCCAAGGAATATTCCGATCTCGAGGAAATCTGGAAGGCCGAAAAGGCCCAGGTTCAGGGATCGGCGCATATCAAGGAAGAAATCGACCGGCTCAAGGCCGAAGTCACCAAGCTGCAGCGCGAAGGCAAACTCGACAAGGTGGCCGAGCTGCAATACGGCAAGCTGCCGCAACTTGAAGCCCAATTGAAGACGGCCGAAAAGGCGGGTGAAGGCGAGGGCAAGAAGAACATTCTTCTGCGCACCCAGGTCGGGGCTGAAGAAATCGCCGAAGTGGTGTCGCGCGCGACCGGCATTCCGGTTAGCAAGATGATGACCGGCGAGCGCGAAAAGCTGCTCAACATGGAAGACAAGCTGCACAAGCGTGTGGTCGGGCAGGATGAAGCGGTGCGTCTGGTTGGCGATGCGATCCGTCGTTCGCGGGCCGGCCTGTCAGACCCCAATCGTCCCTATGGTTCCTTCCTCTTCCTTGGCCCGACGGGCGTCGGCAAGACCGAACTGTGCAAGGCGCTGGCCGAATTCATGTTCGATGCCGAGGATCATCTGATCCGCATCGACATGAGCGAGTTCATGGAGAAGCATTCGGTCGCCCGCCTGATTGGCGCGCCGCCGGGCTATGTCGGCTATGAAGAAGGCGGCTACCTGACCGAGGCCGTGCGTCGCAAGCCGTACTCGGTGATCCTGCTCGACGAAGTCGAAAAGGCGCATCCGGACGTTTTCAACGTGCTGCTCCAGGTCCTCGATGATGGCCGGATGACCGATGGCCAGGGGCGTACCGTCGATTTCAAGAACACGGTCATCGTCATGACGTCCAACCTCGGCAGCCAGATGATCCAGCAAATGTCGGGCGATGAGTACGGCGTGATCAAGATGGCAGTGATGTCCGAGGTCAAGAACTACTTCCGGCCGGAATTCATCAACCGGATTGACGAAGTCGTCGTCTTCCATGCCCTCGACGAGAAGCATATTGCCGGCATCGCCAGGATTCAGCTCGGCTATCTCGAAAAGCGGCTGGCGCAGCTCGACATGGGTATCGTCGTCGAGGACAGCGCGCTGGCCGAACTGGCTCAGGCCGGCTTCGACCCGGTGTTTGGCGCCCGGCCGCTCAAGCGGGCGATCCAGCAGCAGATCGAGAATCCGCTGGCCAAGGCCATCCTCGAAGGCCGGTTCGCCGCCAAGGATACGATCCGGGTCAGTTGCGACCCGGCGACCGGCGGCATAATGCGCTTCGCCAAGAGCTGATATTCGCGTGGTTAACGACAAAGGGCGGGGCCGGAAGGCCTCGCCCTTTGTCGTTGGCGGGTGCTGAACGGGGTCAGCAGTTGCCTTTTTTGGCCTGACCGGGCGGGCAATGGCCGCCACCCTGATGAGGAACGCCGTTGTTGCCGCGGCCCGTGTAGTATTTTTCGCCGCGCGGGCCGTTGTGCCGTTTCCAGTAGGCCGGTTCGCGCCAGTCGTAGCCGTCCCAGTAATAGCCGCGGTCGTTGCGTGAGCCGAAAGTGATGCTGACACCGGGGGCATCGACCCGGACGTTGCCGAGATTGACGTTGATATCAACGGCGCTGGCCATCATCGGGGCGGCGGCGACCAGCACGGCCAGAATGATTTTTTTCATGTGCTATTTTCCTTTCAGCAGGCGTGGATGAAACAGTTGAAACCTTATAACGGATTAACGTCGGCGTGGATAACGAGGATCTAAAAAATGTCGGATGACCTGAAAGCATGGCAAGCCAGGCGCCATCTCGAACTGGCCGGGGCAGAAAGCTGGCTGGGCATGCGCGGGCTGTTCTGGCTGGAGCCGGGGCTGAACAGCGTCGGCAGCGGCGCAGGATCGGTTGTTCTTTTGCCCGGCGGGCCGGCGCATCTTGGCGATCTGTTCTGGCAGGGTGGAAAGGTCGTTTGGCAGTCGGTGGATGGTGAAACGCTCGAACTGCAGACCGATGTCGCCGGCCAGCCGAGCGTGGTCGATTTTCAAAATTGGTCGTTTTTTCCGGTTGACCGTGAGAGTCGCATTGCTGTGCGTCTGCGCGACCGTAACTGGGCGGCGAGCCAGTCGTTCGACGGCCTGGACTATTTCGACTTCGACCCGGCGTGGCAGATCGAGGCCGAATGGCAGGCGCTGTCGCCGCCGCTGAAAATGGAAGTGCCCAATGTCAGCGGCGATCTGAAAATGGTTGAAGTCGGCCATCAGGCCGTGTTTGAAGTCGCCGGGCAGACGGTGGTGCTGTTACCCATGGCGGTCAACGACAAGGAGATTTTCTTCGTTTTTCGAGACCGGACGAGCGGCAAGGAGACTTACGGCGCGGGCCGTTTTCTCAAGGCTGCTCCTGCGGTCAACGGGAAAATTTGCCTGAATTTCAATTTTTCCTTCAATCCGCCGTGCGCCTTCACGCCCTTTGCGACCTGCCCGTTGCCGCCGCCGGAAAACTGGTTGCCCTTTGCCGTTCCGGCCGGGGAGCGCAAGTGGGTCAAGCCTGGCTGAACCGCCGTGGGTGAAGCGCAAACTTTGTTTTTGCCGTTTTGATGAGTTTGATTTTTTTTAAGTTTGGATTGGGAGATTACGACTTTTTGACTACGCCAATTGGCGTAGCGGTGGGATAATTATTCCCACTTAAAATTCAGCCCGGATTGCGGTGCGATGCGGATGGCCGCCTCTCTGCAAGCTTCGGTACACAATCGGAGACAAATCGATGGCGTGGTTTGGAAATAGCGAACTGTCCAGCCTTAAATTGGCGCATGAAGCTTTGCGGCAGCGTGAGGCGAGCCTCCAGCAGGAACTCGAGGCAGCAAAATGGGCGTTGGTTGAGCAGCAAAACGCCGCCGCAGCCAAGAACAAGGAGTGCGAGACGCTCAAAAGCGTGGTGCAAAGCCTGTCGAGTTTCAGCGCGACGCTGGCCGGTTCGCAAGGTAGTCTGGGCAACATGGCCAACGTGCTGCATGAAGAGAAATTGCAGGCGGTCGAAGCGGCAGAAGTGGCAAAACTGAGCGGTCAGGCAACGACGGAAATTGCTACCAATCTTCACCAGCTGGCGCAGGACTCGGCGAAATCCGCCCATGAAGTCGAATCGCTGGCGATTCAAGCCGACAAGATCGGTTCGATTGTCCAGCTCATTCACGAAATTGCCGACCAGACCAACCTGCTCGCACTCAACGCGGCAATCGAGGCGGCTCGGGCGGGTGAGTCGGGGCGCGGATTCGCGGTCGTCGCCGACGAGGTTCGCAAGCTGGCCGAGCGCACATCAAAGGCAACGCAGGACATCGACGGCCTGGTCAACGACATCCGCCACAATTCGACGAATGCCAAGGAGGCCATGGAACTTCTCTCGTCGTCAGCTGACGATTTCAGCCGGCGGGGCGGCAAGTCGACTGAAGACATGCGCCGTCTCATGG
Source organism: Betaproteobacteria bacterium HGW-Betaproteobacteria-6 (assembly GCA_002842145.1). GTDB lineage: Bacteria > Pseudomonadota > Gammaproteobacteria > Burkholderiales > Rhodocyclaceae > Azonexus. The sequence continues at coordinate 68,043 of PHCF01000001.1, forward strand.
ACATGTCGCAGAAAATGGAGCACGTCATCGCGGCCAGCGCCCTGAGCAGCTTTGTCGAAGTCGCCAAGGTTGATCACCTGGTTTTCAAATTCCGCATCTATATGGCGCTGTTCGACCTTGAAAGCCTGGATGCCGATAGCGTCGCTGCCCACACCGGCTGCCGGCTCGGCAAGTGGTACTACGAAGGCGAAGGAAAGTCGCTATTCAACCAGCTGCCGGGCTATCGCGAGATGGAAGCGCCGCACGTCGTGGTTCATAACAGCGGCAAGGCAGCCCTGCAAGCCAAGGCCTCGGGCGACATCGAGGCCATGCTCAAGCATGTTCAGGCCATGGAGCAGGGCAGTATTGGCGTCATCGACAACCTCGAACGCATGGCGAACTCGGTTGCCGTCGACGTAATACGTTTTTGATCAGACTTCCGGGGCATTAGCCCCGGCTTGCTGCGGCCAGTGCCGTGGCAAAATTTTCAACCGTCTGCGCCGGATTGTGCAGCTTTTCCAGACCGAACAGGCCGATCCGGAAGGTGCGAAAATCGGCCGGTTCGTCGCATTGCAGCGGCACTCCGGCAGCGGTCTGGACGCCTTGGGCGATGAATTTCTTGCCGGTGTGGATGTCCGGGTCGGTGGTGTAGCTGACTACCACGCCGGGCGCCTGGAATCCTTCGGCGGCGACGCTGGGGAAGCCGTTGGCGACCATCAGTTCGCGGATGCGGCGGCCGAGTTCAATTTGTTCCTGGCATACCTTGTCGAAGCCATAGGCTTCGGTTTCCAGCATGACGTCGCGCAGGGTGGCCAGGGCATCGGTCGGCATCGTCGCGTGGTAGGCGTGGCCGCCGTTCTCGAAGGCTTCCATGATCTGCAGCCACTTCTTGAGGTCGCAGGCAAAGCTTGTGCTGCTCGTCGCGTCGATGTGGGCGCGGGCGCGTTCACCGAGGGCGACCATGGCGCAGCACGGCGAGGCACTCCAGCCTTTTTGCGGGGCGCTGATCAGGATGTCGACATTGTTGGCGATCATGTCGACCCAGACGGTGCCGGAAGCAATGCAGTCGAGTACGAAGTAGCCACCGACGGCACGCACGGCCTCGCCGACCGCGCGGATATAGTCATCGGGCAGGATCATCCCCGACGAGGTTTCGACGTGCGGTGCGAAAACCACTTCCGGTTGCTGCTGGCGGATGGCCGCGACGACCTCGGCGATCGGCGGTGGCGCAAACGGTGCCTGCGCACCGCTGCCGACTTGGCGAGCCTTGAGGACAATGCTGTCCGACGGGATCCGGCCCATGTCGAAAATCTGTGTCCAGCGGAAGCTGAACCAGCCGTTGCGGATGACCAGCACCTTGCGATGCGTGGCGAACTGGCGGGCAACGGCTTCCATGCCGAAGGTGCCGCTACCGGGCACGATGATGGCCGCCTTGGCGTTGTAGGCCTTCTTGATCAGCCGCGAGATGTCTTTCATGACGCCCTGGAAGCGTTGCGACATGTGATTCAGGGCACGATCGGTGTACACCACCGAATATTCGAGCAGGCCGTCGGGATCGGGTTGGGGCAGCAGTGCGGGCACAGAGTCTCTCCTGTTGATCGTTATTGAGTGGAGCATACCGCCAAGCTGTGACGGCGCGCTAGTCAGAAAGTCCGTGTTGCGCGACACTGGCAGAAAACCAGCCCGAAAGGAATCGACGTGAGCACACCTCAACTGCCTTCCTACCTGTCCAAGGAAAACATCGGTCCCTGGCATATCTTCCTGCAGCAGGTCGATCAGGTCGCTCCCTTGCTCGACAAGGCGCTGTGGTCGTGGGTGGAAACGCTGCGCCGGCCGAAGCGATCGCTCATCGTCGATGTGCCGATCCGCCTCGACAACGGCGTGGTCGAGCATTTCGAAGGCTACCGCGTGCATCACAACACCTCGCGCGGGCCGGGCAAGGGCGGCATCCGTTTTCACCAGGATGTGACGCTGTCCGAGGTCATGGCGCTGGCCGGCTGGATGACCATCAAGAACGCTGTCGTCAATGTGCCGTTCGGCGGCGCCAAGGGTGGCGTGCGCGTCGATCCGCGGCAACTTTCCCTGACCGAGCTGGAGGGGCTGACCCGTCGCTACACCAGTGAAATCAGCTCGATGATCGGCCCGGACAAGGACATTCCGGCGCCGGACATGAATACCAACGCCCAGGTCATGGCCTGGATGATGGACACCTACTCGATGGGCGAGGGGCGCACGGTGACCGGCGTCGTCACTGGCAAGCCGCTGTCGCTTGGCGGCTCGCTCGGGCGGCCCGATGCGACCGGGCGCGGGGTTTTTGTCACGGCGCGCGAGGCGGCGCGCAAAATCGGCCTGCCCGTCGATGGGGCGAGGGTAGCCGTGCAGGGATTCGGCAATGTCGGCGAGGCCAGCGCGCGGATGTTCGCCCATGCCGGGGCCAGGGTGACCGCCGTGCAGGATGTCAGCGGCACCGTGTTCAACGGCGCCGGACTCGATGTGGCTGCCCTCAAGCGCTATCTGGGCGAGCACAAGACGTTGCTCGGCGCCCCCGGCACCGAGACCATCACGAACGACGATTTCTGGTCCGTGCCCTGCGAATTCCTCGTGCCAGCTGCGCTCGAGTCGCAGATCAACCGCTACAACGCCGAGCGCATCGCCGCCCGCATCGTCGTCGAAGGCGCCAACGGGCCGACCACGCCGGAGGCCGATGCCATCCTCGCCGAGCGCGGCATCGTCGTCGTGCCCGACGTGCTGGCCAATGCCGGCGGCGTCACGGTCAGTTATTTCGAGTGGGTGCAGGATTTCTCGAGCTTCTTCTGGAGCGAGGACGAGATCAACGCCCGCCTCGAACGGATCATGGCCGATGCCTTCAACGCCATCTGGCAGATGGCCGAAGAACGCAAAATGCCGCTCCGTTCAGCCGCCTTTGTCATCGGTTGCAGCCGGGTCCTCGAAGCGCGGGCGACGCGCGGTCTGTATCCCTGATTGGGCGATTCCTACGGTCGACCGGGAAAAACGGCCAAAATCGGAATTCAGCGCCGGGCCAGGATCAGCGAGCCTTTTTCGCGGGGTTCGAGGTCGATCCGTTCGATCGCCGAAAATCCGGCGGCCAGTAGCCAGGCGCAATAGTCTTCGTGGCGGTGCGTCTGGGTTCCGGTTTCCAGCAGCAGGGTCAGGCGAAATGCGGCATTCAGGGCGTCCAGCGAGGTTTCGGCCAGATACTCGTGAATGACCAGCAGGCCGCCCGGGCTCATCGAATCGCCAATTTGCCGGATGGCCAGGCGATTCTCTTCGGCCGAATGGTTGTGGGCGACCGAAAGGTAGAAGACCAGGTCGTTGGCCTCGCCCCACTCGTGTTCCTGCAAGGTGCCCGGACTCAGGCTGATGCGCTGGCTCAGGCCGGCTTTCTCGATCTCCGGCCCGGTCTCGGTCAGGGCGCTCGGCATATCGACGATGACCGCGGCAAGTTGCGGGTAGCGCTGGCAGAAACGAATCGAGTGCAGGCCGTGCGAGCCGCCGAGGTCGAGCAGGCGGCGATACTCCGGCAACACCGGCACGTGCTTGAGCAGGTCTGGCCCGAGATCGGCGGCGAAGGCGCCCATGTAGGACGAGAAGAGCGGGCCGAGATGCGGCTTTTCGATCATCGCCTCCCACAGCGTCTGCTCCGGCTCGCCCTTGCGCACTGTTTCCGCCAGGCTGCCCATCATTGACCACGCTTCGTGGGTCCACAGCAGGCCGGGCGTGTAATCGACCTGGCCGGCACTGGTGAACCAGCGTTGGGTGCTCGCCGTGTTGGCAAAAGCGTCATCCTCTTTTTCCAGGTAGCCGATGGCGACCAGGAAATCGACCAGCGTTGCCGTGCCGCGCAGGCTCGAATCAATCTTGGTGGCGAGTTCTTCGGCGGTCAGCGGACCATCGACCAGTGCCTCGAAAAGGCCCAAACGACCGGCAGTAATGATCGCCGACGACTTCATCATCGGCATGTAAACGTCGAGCATGGCGAGTTCGGCCGAGCCGGTCGGCTGGCAGACATCCGGTTTGCGTGTGCGGGGAATCGCGGCGACCAGGCCCGGGTCGTCCGGCGTCGTGTCCGGCGAAAAACGCTGGAGAATCCGACCATCACGCCCGATCAGGAATTTCTCGAAGTTCCACAGCACGTCGCCAGCCCGCTTGGGCGAACAGCCGTAACCGGCCAGCTTTTCGCGGAAATCGCTGCCGCTCGGGAAAACCGCTTCCGGCAGCGCGCCGATCAATTGCGCGTAGAGCGGATGGCGCGGCGCGCTGTTGATGTTGAGCTTCTCGAACATCGGGAAATCGACGCCAAAATTGGTCGTGCAAAAACTGGCGATTTCGTCAGCCGACCCCGGCTCCTGCGCCGCAAAGTCGTTGCACGGAAAGCCCAGCACCTGCAAACCGCGTCCGCGATACTGACGGTAGAGGCTTTCCAGCCCGGCGTACTGCGGCGTCAGTCCGCACTTGGAGGCAACATTGACGACGAGCAATACCTCGCCCCGGAACTCGCCCAGTGTCAGGGCGCGGCCATCGAGGCGTTTGAGGGGAATGTCATAGAGGGAGTCGGTCATGGTGATCTCTTTTTTTTGGCTGTTTGGGGGGTAAAACAGGCAGTCCAGCGGGTAAGCATTTTACGTGTTGATCGGTTGGTGGGGGGGCTGTATCGAGTAAATGGAAATCGCGCCGAGTGGCGATTTTATCAATGCTTGTCGGCACTGAACGGAAACGCAGGAAAGCTGCCAATGGCTTGTCTATAGAGGAATTGTGGAAATTTGAATTAATGATACTGATATAATTTTGGCCCGTATTGAACAAACCATCACTTTTGCGAGGCACCCGTATGAAGAGAAAACTCGTTCCCGTGTTTGTCGCCATCGCCATGCTTGGCGCATTGGGCGGTTGTGCGACGGAGGATTCACGCAGCCTCGCCGTTGCAAAGTCGGTTTCATCGACGCAGCCGTACAACGGCATGCGCCATTCCATTTCGATCGGCAAGTTCGACAATCGGTCGAGCTTCATGCGCGGCATCTTTACCGATGGCGTCGATCGTCTGGGTAGCCAGGCCAAGACCATCCTGATCACGCACCTGCAGCAGACCAACCGCTTCATCGTCCTTGATCGGGAAAACATGTCCGAGATCAAGCAGGAAGCCACGCTCGCCAAGACCGGACAGGCGCTCAAGGGCGCCCGCTACGTGATCACGGGCGACGTCGCCGAGTTCGGTCGCAAGGAGGTTGGCGATCACCAGCTTTTCGGCATTCTCGGTCGCGGCAAGCAGCAGATTGCTTATGCCAAGGTGGCTTTGAACGTGGTCGATGTGCAAACCTCGGAAGTCGTCTATTCGGCGCAGGGCGCCGGCGAATACAGCCTGTCGAACCGCGAGGTGATCGGCTTCGGCGGCACGGCGAGTTACGACTCCACCCTGAATGGCAAGGTGCTTGATCTGGCCGTTCGCGAGGCCGTTGATTCGCTGGTGTCCGGGATCGATTCCGGCGCCTGGCGTCCGGCCAACTAAGTCCGGCTGGGCGCTCGATCATGAACATTCTTCCAAAGCCGGCCCGCCTGTGCGGCGTGGTCATCCTGTCGACGATGCTTCTCGCCGGATGCGTCTCCCGGCCCCAGCCGCTTTATTACTGGGGCGATTATCAGGCCCAGGTATACGGCCACTTCACCGGTGAAAAAGGCCCCGAGGAGCAGATTGCGGCGCTGGAGGCCGTGCGCGAGGAAGCCCTTGCCGAGGGCAAGGCGCTGCCGCCCGGATTCCAGGCACATCTGGCCATGCTCTATGGTCGGACCGGGCGTTCCGAACGTCTGGTCGAGCAGCTTGAGGCCGAGAAGAAGCAATTCCCCGAAAGCACGACCTTCATGGATTTCCTGCTCAAGAAGTTTTTGCCGCAGGTGGATGCCAAGGTGAGCCAATGAAACAACTTATCTCGATCAAATGGCTGGTGCTGGCGGTGGGTTTCCTGCTCCTGAGCGGTTGCGCGACGCAAGCCAAGTACGACTATTCCGCCTTTCGCGAAAGCCGCCCGGCGTCGATTCTCGTCCTGCCGCCGCTGAACGGTTCGCCGGATGTCAACGCCACCTACAGCATGCTGGCGCAGGCGACCTTGCCGCTGGCCGAGTCGGGCTACTACGTCCTGCCCGTGACCCTGGTCGACGAAACCTTCAAGCAGAACGGCATGACGACGCCGGCTGATATCCATCAGCTTCCCGTCACCAAACTGCGCGAAATTTTCGGAGCCGATGCCGCCCTGTACATCAACGTCAAGCAGTACGGCACTACCTACGCCATCGTGATGAGCGAAACGCGGGTGACGGCCGAAGGCCGGCTGGTCGATTTGCGCAATGGCCGGGTTCTCTGGGAAGGCAGCGCTACGGCGTCGAGCAACGAAGGCAACAACAACTCGGGGGGCGGCCTCATCGGCCTGCTGGTCAAAGCGGTCGTCAGCCAGATAATCGACAGCCTCAGCAACCGGGGACATGCCATCGCCGGTATGACCAGCAACCGCTTGCTGGCAGCCGGGCGTCCGAACGGGATTCTTTACGGGCCACGCTCGCCGCGTTATCTCAAGGATGGTTCGCCGACGCCCTGATTTCATCCGAGCAGCCGAAAATGGGGCGTTCGCGCCCCATTTTTTTGCCAGCTCTCCATCTGTTTGCGTGTGCGAATTGGTGAGAAACAGGTGCGGGCATCCATTGCCGGTTACTATCCGCCTTCGCCGAATATAGAAAAGCAATTCAAGAATGCAGATGGAAGTTGAACAAAAGCTCAGGGTCGCCGTTGCCGCGTCCGTACAGCTACCGAATGTGAGCGACATGGAGTTTGAAGCGTCGCTGACCGAACTGCGTGAACTGGCCAAGACGCTGGGTTTCAAGGTGATCCATAGTTTCGTGCAGAAGCGCACCAGCTTCGATACGACGGGTTATCTGGGCGTCGGCAAGCGCCAGGAAATACGCGCTTTCGTGCATGGCGAGCCGGTATTCGACGAAGAGGGCAATGCACTGCCTTCGCTGGCCGAGGCCAATCTGCCGGAGATCGACGCGATTCTCGTCGATCACGAGATTTCGCCGTCGCAGGCGCGCAATCTGGAAATCGAGGCTGGTTGCGAGGTGATGGACCGGACCATGGTCATCCTCGAAATCTTCCATCGCAACGCCCGCTCGCGGGCGGCCAAGGCGCAGGTCGAAATCGCCCGCCTCGGCTACATGGCGCCGCGCTTGCGCGAAGCGGCCAAGCTGGCCGGGCCGCAAGGTCGCCAGCGTAGCGGTGTGGGTGGCCGCGGGGCGGGCGAGTCGCATACCGAACTCGACAAGCGCAAGATACGTGACCGCATCGCTGAACTGCAGCTCGAAATCCTCGCCATGGAAGCGGAGCGCAAGACGCAGCGGGCAAGGCGCCAGGAGCGCCAAAGCCAGGCGGCCGTCGCGCTGGTTGGTTACACCAACGCCGGCAAGTCCACCCTCATGCGGGCGCTGACCGGCAGCGAGGTGCTGGTCGCCAACAAGCTGTTCGCGACGCTCGACACCACCGTGCGCGCCCTCTATCCGGAAAGTGTGCCGCGGGTGCTGGTCAGCGACACGGTCGGCTTCATCAAGAATCTGCCGCATGGCCTGGTGGCGTCGTTCAAGTCCACGCTCGACGAAGCCCTCGATGCCTCCTTGCTGCTCCACGTCATCGACGCCAGCGACCCCGGTTTCGAGCGTCAGTTGGAAGTGACCGACAAGGTGCTCAAAGAGATCGGCGCCGATGTCGTGCCGCGTCTGCGCGTCTTCAACAAGATCGATCACGTTGGCGATGCAGCGGCACAGGCCGAGTGCGAAGCGGTGCTGCGGGACAAGTATCCCGGTTGCGTCGTGATGAGCGCCCGTCGCCCCGAGGAAGTCGCCGCGTTGCGCCTCCAGATCGTCGCCTTTTTTCAGCGCGATCACGTTGAGGCGGAGCTGTTCCTTCCGTGGTCGGCGCAACAGTTGCGCAAGGAGATCTTTGCCCGTTGCGAAGTACTCGAGGAGAGGGCTGATGCCGATGGCGCCATCTTCACGGTACGTGGCGAAAGCGTTGTCCTCGACGGCTTGCGCGAGCAATTCGCGCAGGTTCAGGACTGAGGCGCCCGGTCGATTTTGAGCTTGCTACGGTCAACCGGGAAAAAAGGCCAAAATCGAAACCGACCATCGCGCCCGGCCAGCCACATTTAGAAAGTTCTGATGCTGAACGAGGGGGGCAAACATGAGGCGTATAATCGATTCCTTATGTAGCCAAGAGCCATTGCGGGGCTTCTGGAGAACACCGTGTTCAAGCTTTTATCCCTTCTTTCAAAGAATCTGATCCTTGCCATTCCCGTCATGATGGTGCTCGGTTTCGGCTTTGGCCTGCTGGCGCCGACCGCGTGGCTCAAGTTGCTGATCGTGCCGCTGACCTTCCTGATGGTCTATCCGATGATGGTGACGCTCAAGCTGACCAAGGTGCTCGAAGGCGGCGACAGCAAGGCGCAACTGCTCGCCCAACTGATCAATTTCGCCATCATCCCCTTCGTTGCCTTTGGCCTTGGCCAAACCTTTTTCCCGACCCAGCCGTATTACGCCATGGGCCTGCTGCTTGCAGCGCTGCTGCCGACCTCGGGCATGACCATTTCATGGACCGGCTTCGCTGGCGGCAACCTCGGCGCGGCCGTCAAGATGACCGTGCTCGGCCTGATCCTCGGTTCACTGGCGACGCCGTTCTACGTCCAGTGGCTGATGGGTGCGACGGTGCCGGTTGATCTGTGGGCGGTCTTTTCGCAGATCTTCTTCATCGTTTTCCTGCCCATGGTGGCTGGTCATTTCACCCAAAGCTACCTGCTCAAGAAATATGGACAGAAGGCTTTTCAGGCCGAATGGGGGCCGAAGTTCCCGCCCTTCTCGACGCTCGGCGTGCTCGGCATCGTCTTCGTCGCCATGGCGCTCAAAGCCCAGCAACTCGCTACCCAGCCGGCCGAACTGCTGCACCTCGTCGGCCCGCTGCTTGCCCTCTACGGCATCAACTTCCTGCTCAGCACCTTGGTCGCCAAGATCTTCCTGCCGCGCGGTGACGCCATCGCGCTGGTTTACGGCACAGTCATGCGCAACCTGTCGATCGCATTGGCGCTGGCCATGAACGCCTTCGGCAGCGCGGCCTCCGATGCGGCCCTGGTCATCACGCTGGCCTATATCGTTCAGGTCCAGTCGGCGGCTTGGTACGTCAAACTGACCGATAGGCTGTTCGGGAAGAAGTCGGTGCAGGCTGATTAACGGGCTTGGCCAGCGGTAGGGGCAGGGAACGTCCCGTTGGCTAGCGTTCGGTGATCATTGGTCCAGACCCGCCGGCCGGATTCGTCGAATGGTCCGGTTTCGGTGGTTATCGCGGGCTGGATGTGGCCAGCCAGGTTGCGAGAATTCGCTCAAGTTCGGCGGCTTCGATGGGCTTGCTGATGTAGTCGTCCATGCCGGTAGCCAAGCAGCGCTGGCGGTCGCCTTCCATGGCGTTGGCCGTCATGGCGACGATACGGATATCCGGATTGATGTTTGCGGTGCGCGACTCGCGAATATGCTGGGTGGCCGCGAAACCGTCCATGACCGGCATCATGCAATCCATCAACACGATTTCTGCATCGAAAGTAAGTAATTTGGCGATCGCCTCCTCGCCATTGGTGGCAAACTCGACCTGGCAGCCTTTCCTCTCGAGCATCATGCCGACGACCTTGCGATTTACTGGCGTATCGTCGACGACCAGAATGCGGTGGCCATCCCATCTGCGTTCGATGATTTCGACCGATTTTTGATCGAGATCGCCAGCCTCCTGGTAATCGACGGTGATCTCGAAGTGGATCGTTGTTCCCTCTCCTTCCCGTGATTCGACATCGATCCTCCCGCCCATCAATTCGACCAACTGTCGGGTGATCGATAGCCCGAGACCGGTGCCGCCGAAGCGCCGGGTGTTGCTTTGGTCGGCTTGAAAGAAAGGCGCGAAGAGGCCGGCGACAACCTCGGGCGACATACCAATGCCGGTGTCGCGAACAGTGAATTCAAGGTGCAGGCGATCGTCGGCTCCTGGCCGGCTCCTGGCGCTGAGTGATACCGAGCCTCGCTCGGTGAACTTGATGGCATTGCCGAGCAGGTTGAGCAAAACCTGGCGTAAACGGACGGAGTCGCCGAGAACCCTGGCCGGGAAGTCGGCAGCGATATCGTTGCTGAAACTGAGCCCTTTGCTTTCTGCGGATGGCGAAAGCAGGGCGACGACATCGCCGACGACTGCGTCCGGGGAGTAGCTGTCATACTCCAGTTGCAGCTTGCCAGCGTCGATTTTCGAGAAATCCAGGATATCGTTGAGGATGCTTAACAGGGCGGTGGCGTTTCGCTGGATGGTTTCGGCAAAATCGCGCTGCTGATCGTCAAGCTTGGTTCTCTGCAACAGATAGCCCATGCCGATCACGCCGGTCATCGGGGTACGTAGTTCGTGGCTCATATTGGCGAGGAACCGGCCCTTCGCGGCGTTGGCTGCTTCGGCTTGTTCTTTGGCCTGACGCAGCGTCACCTCGTTATTGCGCAACTGGGCAATGCTGTCAGCCACGCGTTCAACCATCTGATTGAAGGCATGAGCCGTCTCGGCCAGCTCATCGTTGCCGGTGAAGGTGAGTGGCTGGTCAAAGCGTCCCTCGGCAATTTCCCGGCTAGCGTTGCGTAATGCCGTCAGTTGGCGTGTCAGGTACGTGCCAAGGATTAGCGAGAAGAAGGCAACGAGGGCCATTTCCAATCCTGAAAGCAGCAGAAACCTTTGTCGGGTCTCGGCCAGTGCGGCCGTGAAGGGCGCGATGTCAATGCCGAACTGGATACGCCCGAAACTCTCGCCTGATACGGTAATGGCATCGTCGCGGTCGAAAATCCCGTCATCGACGCTGGAAATCGATTCGTCGGCTTGTTGTGCTTGTTGCGGCAACTTCCCGCGTTCGACCATGACCCGGTTTTCCACATCGAGGAAGCGGATATAGCTGACTTCACCTGTCGCCAGCACATCCGTGGCGATGCCGTCGATGGTTGCCAGGTCGTAACTGAGTATCGCGTCACGGGCGCTGGCCACCAGGAGACGTCCCGTGATCGCGGCTCGCCGGGTAATTTCCTGCTCGTTTGAGTTGCGGAACAGGCTGAGCATGTTGAGGCCAAGAATGGCCAGCAAAACCCCTTCGATCAGGGCTACACCAAGAATGGTCTTGGTTCTGAATTTCATCAGCGATCCGATGCGCTGGCTTTTCCTACCGGGAGCGTGATGCGGAGCTGGCGAATTTCGTCCCAGTCTTTGTCGATGGCGGGCTCGATGCCTTTGAAGCTGAGTGGCTCAAGCAAATGGCGGCCGACATCGTCCTTGTCGAGAGATTGCATGGCAGAGACGATTTTGTTCAGGGTCTCCTCCGGGAGGTTTGCATGGGCAGCGAAGGCATGCGGAACATAGGCCGGCGTCGTAGCGAGGATGCGCAACTGGCTCGCGATGGCCGGATCCATGGCTTCCAGCGTGCGCTTGATGCCGCCGCCGGCGGCGAAGGTGCCTTGCGCTACACCGCGGTAGACCGAATCGTGCGAATTGACGAAACGGGCATCGATGGCTATGTCCTGACGCGAGAATTCGCCGCGGGGCAGAATGCTGGCTGCAAAGGCTGCTGGCGCCGGGAAAGCGACGAGCTTGCCGGTCAACTCGCTGAGCGATCGGAACGGCGCATTTTTGTGAATGACGATGATACCGACCAGCTTGCGGCCCTTTTCGCGGGAAAAGGCGCGATAGCCGGCCTGCTTGCTGAACACGGTGTAGTGATAGGGATTCATGTAGGCGATGGTGTACTCGCCATTTTTCATCCGCTCTTCGAAAGTGGGAATATCCGGGGCGGTCCTGAAGTTCAAGCGAACGCCGGCGCGCTGCGAAATTTCGGCGAGCAGCGGAACCCAAACCTTGGCCAGGGCTGTCGCGGCCTGTTGTGGCACGACGCCGACCGTGATTTCGTCCGGCTGCACGGCCGCCTGCGTCGCGATGGAAAAGAGGAAGAGGGATATCCCTGCTATCCGGCGAAAAATGTACTTAACTGAAAAATTCATCAAAACCACCTCCCGCCCCGATTCTGCGGCCGAGCGATCATAAAGACAAGCGAACGACCAGCCAACGGCATGGGCGTTCTCGTTCGGTTTCCGCTGGAGCAGCAGCTCGCTGAAACCGAAAATGCTAGCCAGTGGTGTACGTAACGCGTGGGCCGCAGGCGCAAGGAAGTCGCCCTTTGTGTGGTTTAGTTCTGTTTCCTTGGCGATGTCGCGCCAGAAGAGGATGCGGAAAATGCCGGATGCGTTGCTACGGTCAACCCAAAAAAATCCCCAAAATTGAAATGCCAAAACCCCGGCCAGACAGCGCCGGAGCTTATGTTTGTAGCTGGTTTGTTCAGGCGTCGCGCAGAGCCAGGGTCCAGGCTTCCATGGCTTCGTTGGCCGGTTGCATCGGGGCTTCCATGAAGCTGACCACGTACTTGTCACCCATGTCCGCGATGCCGACGGAGCGGGGGCGGACGGCGAGCATTTGCGGGTTCGGGATGGCGAAGCCGAAGCAGAAAATGATGTCGACTGCGGCCTTCATGCCTTCGACGATCGGGCCGCCGATCTTGCTGGTGTGCGCGTAGTGGTCGAAGACGCCAATGAACTGGACCTTCGGGTTCTCGGCGATTTTGCCCTTGTAGTAGGCGATGAGTTCATCGACGGTGTTGTAGGTGGTTTCGGTCTTGGCGATCTCGGCGACGAAAACGGGATATTTTTCCTGGAGCATGGTCTGTTTCATGGGTTTTACCTTTTGGGGTGAGTAAGCAAGCTTGATGTCGATGGCGGTTTCCGGTCCGGCCAGGTCGAAGGCGACGTCGACCCATTTCAGCGGTACCGTGACTTTAGGGGGACGGGCCGTGGCCTGCGGTCTGGAACATGCAGGGCTTGTCCGGTGTGCCTGATTGCACTTCAGTTTGGCATGTCATCGGGGATGGCCGGGGGGAAGCGAGGTGAAACAGGCTTAGTCGTTGACTCCACTGAGGGCATTGAGGATGGTGAGCTGTGCGGCGAAGCCGATGCCAGACGCCCAAGCGAAATTCCTCATGGCAAATCTCTCTCAGGCCTGGTTCTGCTCGTCGGCGCCGATGATCAGGCGGGTGTCGGTCAGGTACTGGTGGGGCGGCACTTCGAGGTTGGTTGGGGCGGGTTTGTTCTTGAAAACACGGCCTGCGAAGTCAAACGTCGAGCCGTGGCAGGGGCAAAGAAAGCCACCCGGCCAGTCGGCGCCGAGCGCCGCGTCGCCGGGCGTAAAGGCCGGCGAGGGCGAGCAGCCGAGGTGGGTGCAGATGCCGACGGCGACAAGTATTTCCGGTTGCCGCGAGCGGGTTTCGTTGGTGGCGTAGGCGGGCTGCTGGTTTTTCTCGGAGGCCGGGTCGACCAGCATGGGTTCGGCTTTTTTCAGGGCGGCCAGCATTTCCGGGGTGCGCTTGAGAATCCACACCGGCTTGCCGCGCCATTCGACGATCATCATGTTGCCGGGGAGGAGCTTGCCGATGTCGACTTCGACCGGGGCGCCGGCTGCCTTGGCCCGCTCGGATGGCATCAGACTGGCGATAAAGGGCACGATGGCCGTGATGGTGAGGGCGCCGCCGACGCCAACGGTGGCCATCATCCATTGACGGCGGGCCGGGCTTTCGGCAGTGGTGAAGGATGGACCCTGGCAGGCGCATTCAGACATGGAAGACTCCCTGGCAAGCGGCATGTTCGTTTTCGTGGATGTTGGCGGCGGTTGCCTTGCCGGCCATCACCTTGCAGGCCCAGCTGGTGTGGGAAATGATGAATGGCATGCGGGGCATCGGACGTAGTTGGGATAGAAATATCAGTAGTTGCTTATCAAGACTCGTGCCAACCGTTATCTCAAAATAATTTACTTTTTGATCAATGAGATGGGAAGGTGGCAGCATTCGGTCGCGGGGGCGTTTCGGCTGCTTATTGGGGTTTCGTTGCCGAATTTGGCGGAGGGGCGCCATTATTGGCAGGGAAGCGATGCTAGTCCCGGGCGCCCTTTGTCAATCTGCCATTGCTACGGTCAACCGGGAAAAAGGCCAAAAATGGAAACCGGGCAGCGCACGGTTAGGGCGCCCTGGACAAAAAAAGGGCGGAGACTAACTCCGCCCAAAACGCATGTTATTGCCGGAGTGGTCAGTGCCGTTCGTTAACCTCCTCCCAGCCGGTGATCATCGCCTTGATGTGGGCGAAGACGGTGTGGCCGGTGGTCGTCAGATAAACGTGGATGAAGAAGAAAGCCGTGATCATGTAGGCGCCGAGCGTATGCAGGACGGCTACCGTTTCCAGCGACAGGCTCTGGTCGATGCCCAGTCGTGCCCAGTCACCGTAGAACAGGTAGAAGATGCCGGTGCCCCAGATCAGCGGTGAAATGAAGGCGAGCAGCGCAAGGTAGGCCAGGCGTTGCAGCGGGTTGTGCTTTTGCACCACGGTCTTGTGGAACGGATGTGGCGCGTTGGTGAAAATGCCCACCGTGTAGTACTTGATCATCGCTCCGACATTCTTCAGCGAAGGCAGGTATTGCCGCCATTCGCCGGTGGTGAATTGCCAGAAGATGGTGAAGGCCCACAGGGTAAGCAGTGTCCAGGCCGCCAGGCTATGCAGTTGCACCGCTTTATTGAAGCCGAGCAGCAGGTAGCTGCCATGGACCTCGAAGCCGGTGATCATCATGACGATGATCAGCAGTGCCTGCGACCAGTGCCAGAAACGCTCGTAGCGCTTGTAGATGTAGATGCGTTCGCTCATTTTGCATTCTCCTTGCGGCGGCTGAGGATACGGACGATGC
>PHCF01000102.1 GCA_002842145.1 Betaproteobacteria bacterium HGW-Betaproteobacteria-6
GGACGAAGACAGCTTCACCCTGCGCTGGAATGCCTGAGAGTAGAAGGAGATAAAAATGGACATGCAAGTTGCCAAGAAGAAACTCAGCCTGAAGGAAAAGTACAAGCTGATGACCCGTGACCTCGGTTGGGACACGACCTATCACACCAAGGATGAGGTGTTCCCGTACGTCCAGTACGAAGGCATCAAGATTCACGACTGGGACAAGTGGGAAGACCCCTTCCGCCTGACCATGGATTCATACTGGAAATACCAGGCCGAGAAGGAGCGCAAGTTCTACGCGATCATCGATGCCCACGCCCAGAACAACGGTCACCTCAACATCACCGATGCCCGCTACCTGAGCGCCCTGAAGATTTTCCTGCAGGCCATCAGCCCGGGTGAATACGCGGCCGGCAAGGGCTTCGCCCGCATGGGCCGGGAATTCCCCGGCGTCGGCACGCAGGTCGCCTGCCAGATGCAGTCGATCGACGAGATCCGCCACGCCCAGACGCAGATTCACGCGCTGTCCAACTACAACAAGTTCTACAACGGCTTCCATGCCTTTGCCGATGCCCGCGACCGCATGTGGTACTGCACGCTGCCGCGCTCCTTCTTCGACGATGCGCTGTCGTCGGGGCCGTTCGAGTTCATGATCGCCATCGGTTTCAGCTTCGAATACGTGCTGACCAACCTGCTCTTCGTGCCTTTCATGTCTGGTGCCGCCTACAACGGCGACATGGCGACGGTGACCTTCGGCTTCTCGGCGCAGTCCGACGAAGCGCGGCACATGACGCTGGGCCTCGAGTGCATCAAGTTCATGCTCGAGCAGGACCCGGCCAATCTGGAAATCGTTCAGGGCTGGATCGACAAGTGGTTCTGGCGCGGCTTCCGCCTGCTCGGCGTGGTCGGCACGATGATGGACTACATGCTGCCGAAGCGTGTCATGAGCTGGCGCGAGGCGTGGAACATCTACGGCGTCGAAAACGGCGGTGCCCTGTTCCGCGATCTGGCGCGCTACGGCATTCGTCCGCCCAAGGGTTGGGACGACGCCGAGAAGGGCATCGATCACATGTCGCACCAGTTCATGCTGGCGCTCTATCAATACAACTTCGGCACGGCCTTCCATAGCTGGATTCCGTCCGAAGACGAAATGGAATGGCTGTCGAAGAAGTATCCCGACACCTTCGACAAATACTACCGTCCGCGCTGGGCGCACCTGAGCAAGCTCAAGGCCGCCGGCACGCCGTTCGCCAACATGGGCCTGGCCAAGCTGTGCCAGACCTGCCAGATCCCGACCGTGTTCACCGAGCCGGACGATCCGACCTCGCTGGCTGCCCATGCAGCAGCTCTTCCAGGCGCCGATCAACGGCGATCTCGGGGCGTGGATGAACTGGGTCAGCCTGATTCCCGGCAAGGACAACGGCGACTTCGACGGTTCAGAGGATGAGCGCAACTTCGCAGCCTGGCGCCAGCAGGCGACCAGCAACCAGTGAATATCGGGAGAAACAAATGGCATTGACCTCAACCAAGCCCTACGTCGCCGTACCGCGCGACCTCGTCGAAAACTTCAATGGCAAGCAGATCGTTTACGTTTGCTGGGATCACCACATGTTGTTCGCTACGCCGCTGATGCTTGTCGTCGAGCCGGAAATGCGCTTTGGCGATCTGCTGGAGAATGTCGTCAAGCCGCTGATCGGGCCTGATCCGGATTCTGCTGCGGTCGATTTGACCAAGGTGGAGTGGCAGAAAGCAGGGCGCTCGTGGACGCCGGATTTTGGGGTCAGTCTGGCGGCGAATGGGATTGTTCATAAGGAGCAATTGCGGTTCAGTACGCCGGGGGTTAATTCTCTGCTGGCGGCGGCTTAGGGACTGTTTCCCTGAGTCGGGCAGGGGTTTCCGCCCTGTTGGCGGGCGTACTTTCTTTTGCTTCGCCAAAAGAAAGTAGCCAAAGAAAAGGCGACCCCGAGGGCGGCGCCGGCTGCGCCGGTCCCTTGCGCTACTCGGCAGGCCGGGCGGCTGCGGAACTCGGGGCTGCGCCCCTCAAACAGTCCTCGCCGAAAGCCCCCGGCCTTCCTGCGTTGCTCAGCGCCTTCCACGGGGACCCGAAAGGCGTCCACTTTTCACCTGCGCACCCTGAATTGGCATTCCTACGGTCAACCGGGAAAAACGGCCAAAAATGAAATCGGTCATTCAGGCACCCCAACTCAAACCCGGTTCGTTTCACCGGGCCCCTTGAGAGGTGCCGAGCAACGCAGGGGCTGGCGGAAAAGGGGCGAGGACTGTCTGAGGGCGCAGCCCGAGTTCCGCAGCCCCCGCCAGTCTCTGAGGGCGCAGCCCGAGTTCCGCAGCCCCCGCCAGTCCCGAGTAGCGCAGGGTACCGGCGCAGCCGGCACCGACCCAGGGTCGCCTTTTCTTTGCTCACTTTCTTTTGGCGAAGCAAAAGAAAGTGAGACGCCCCGCAAGGGCGGAACCCCAAGCCAATTAACCGGACAGCCGCCAGCAAGGCAAAACCAACCCAGATCCCACGGTCAACCGGAATTTTTGCCCAAAATCCAAAGATACCTAACCGGTATCAATCAATCAGAAACAAGGTATTGGACGGTATCAGTAACCCACCCCTAGACTGATTTCGATTCGGCCCTGCCCGATGACCAAACAATATTCCTGCTCGCCTTGAGGGCGTGCAGCCAAGCAAGGAGATGCCGTGCAACTGATCAAGAATTTCATCAACGGTGAGTTTGTCGAGGGAAGCGAAGGCAAGACTTTCGAGAAGCGTTCGCCGCTCGACAACAAAGTCATCGCGCACGTTTCCGAGGCCGGCAAGGCCGACGTCGACGCCGCCGTGCGCGCCGCCCACGCCGCCCGTCACGGCGTTTGGGGTGGCCTGACGACCGACCAGCGGGTCGATCTGCTTTACGGCGTGGCCGATGAAATCACCCGCCGCTTCGAGGACTTCGTGGCCGCCGAAATGGCCGACACTGGCCAGCCCAACCACGTCATGCGCCATGTATTCATCCCGCGCGGCGCGGCCAACTTCAAGGTCTTCGCCGATGTCGTCAAGAACGTGCCGGCGGAAAGCTTCCAGATGGCGACGCCGGACGGCGCCGGGGCGCTCAACTACGCCATCCGCGTCCCGAAAGGCGTGGTTGGAGTCATTTCACCGTGGAATGCGCCTTTTCTGCTCATGACCTGGAAGGTCGGACCGGCGCTGGCTTGCGGCAATACCGTCGTCGTCAAGCCATCCGAAGAAACGCCGCTGACCACCACGCTGCTCGGTGAAGTGATGAACACCGTCGGCATCCCGAAGGGCGTTTTCAATGTCATTCAGGGTTTCGGGCCGGGTTCGGCCGGTGAGTTCCTGACCCAGCACCCGCTCGTCGATGCCATCACCTTCACCGGCGAAACGCGCACCGGCACGGCGATCATGAAAGCCGCCGCCGAGGGCATGCGCGATGTGTCCTTCGAGTTGGGTGGCAAGAATGCCGGCATCGTGTTTGCCGATGCCGACTTCGATGCGGCGGTCGACGGCATTTTCCGTTCGGCTTTCCTCAATTCCGGGCAGGTTTGCCTCGGCACCGAGCGTGTCTATGTCGAGCGGCCGATTTTCGAGCGCTTCGTGCAGGCGCTGAAAGCCAAGGCCGAAGCCGTCAAGTTCGGCCGGCCGGACGACAAGAGCGCCAACTACGGCCCGCTGATCAGCGCCGAGCACAAGCAGAAGGTCATGTCCTACTACGCTAAGGCGGCGGCTGAAGGTGCCACTGTCGTCACCGGTGGCGGCGTGCCGACCATGCCGGCCGAGCTGGCCGATGGCCACTGGGTCCAGCCGACGATCTGGACAGGCCTGCCGGAAACGGCATCGGTCGTACGTGAAGAGGTTTTCGGACCGTGCTGCCACATCAGCCCCTTCGACAGCGAAGACGAAGTGATCAACAAGGCTAACAACAACGACTACGGCCTGTCGACAACGATCTGGACGACCAATCTGGCCCGCGCCCACCGCGTCGCGGCACGTATCGAGGTCGGCATTACGTGGATCAACAGCTGGTTCCTGCGCGATCTGCGCACGGCTTTTGGCGGCTCCAAACAGTCCGGCATCGGGCGTGAAGGCGGCGTCCATTCGCTCGAGTTTTACACCGAAACCCGCAACATCTGCGTGAAGCTCTAAGGCCGACCATGGACCCACAAAAAATCACCGCCTATGGCGACGAACTGTATGAAGCCTGGCTGGCCTGTCGTCCGGTGCGCCCGCTGCTCGAACGTGAGCCGGATATCACCATCGAGGACGCCTACCAGATCCAGGAGCGTTTCGTCGCCCGCCGCGTGCAGGCCGGCGAAACGATCATCGGCAAGAAGATCGGCGCGACCAGCAAGCCGGTGCAGGATTTCCTCGGCGTCTATCAGCCCGATTTCGGCATGCTGCTCTCCGGCATGGTCTATCAGGAGGGCGACACCATCGACCTCGCCACGCTGATCCAGCCAAAGGCCGAAGCCGAACTGGCCTTCGTCCTCAAGGCAGACCTCAAGGGGCCGGGCATCACGGCGATGGATGTCATCCGTGCCACCGACTACGTGCTGCCCTGTTTCGAAATCGTCGATTCACGCATCACCGACTGGAAGATCAAGATTCAGGACACCGTTGCCGACAACGCTTCCTGCGGCGTCTATGTGCTGGGTAAAACAAAGGGCGATCCGCGCAAGCTCGACATCACGCTGGCCGGCATGGTGCTGGAGAAAAACGGCGAACTGTTCTCGACCGGCGTCGGCGCTGCCGTGCAAGGTTCGCCGGCCAATGCGGTCGCCTGGCTGGCCAACACGCTGGGCGAATTGGGCATTCCTTTCAAGGCCGGCGAGGTGATCCTGTCCGGTTCGCAGTCGGCGCTGGTGCCAGTCGTCGACGGCGATGAACTGGTGTGCACGGTGGGCGGCCTCGGCACCTGCTCCGTCAAGTTTTCCGGAAGGAGCAAAGCATGCGCATGAACGTCACCCTCGGTCGCGAGGACATCGTTCGCCTGTGCGAACGCGTCGAAGGCGCCCAGACCCGCGCTTACGCCATCCCCAAGCTGACCGACGAATACCCGGGCATGACTATCGGCGATGGCTACGCCGTTCAGCTCGAACTGCGCCGCCGTTTTCTCGCCGCCGGTCACAAGCAGGTCGGCTGGAAGGCCGGCCTGACTTCGAAGGCCAAGATGATCCAGATGGGCGTCAATGTCCCGTCCATCGGCTTCCTGACCGACCGCATGGCGCGCCCGGAAAACTCGGCGATCAAGACTTCCGATCTGGTGCACCCCCGCGTCGAGTGCGAAGTCGCCTTTGTCATGAAGAAGACGCTGATAGGCCCGAACTGCACGCGGCAGGACGTGCTCGATGCCACCGACTACGTGCTGCCGGCAGTCGAGATCATCGACTCGCGTTTCTCCGGCTTCAAGTTCGATCTGGAAAGCGTGGTTGCCGACAACGGTTCATCGGCCCGCTTCGTTGGCGGCGGCCGCGCCCGTTATCCGGCCGATATCGACCTGCGCACGCTCGGCGTCGTCATGGAGAAGAACGGCGAGATCGTCGCGCTCGGCGCTTCGGCGGCGGTGCTCGGCCATCCGGCCGAGGCCATCGCCATGCTGGTCAATATCCTCGCCGAACTGGGTGAGGAATTGCCGGCCGGCAGTTTCGTGATGAGCGGCGGGATTACCGAAGCCGTCGCGGTCAAGCCGGGCGACAGCATCGTGGCGCGCTTCCAGGAACTGGGCAGCGTATCGATGCGCTTCATTGAATAAAAACAACGGAGGAGACGAAGGATGCCAATCATAGAAATGCACCTGATGCAGGGGCGCAGCGTCGAACAGAAGCGGGCCGTGGCCGAAGCCGTGGCCGAAGCCGTGACGCGGACGCTGGGGGTGGGGCCGGAGCAGGTTCGCCTGCTCATTACCGAGCACAGCAGCGAAGAGTTCTCGGTTGGTGGCGTGACCGCCGGGCGCAAGAGGGAACTGGCTGACCACTTGGCCGAAAAATTGTAGTTTTTGGAGAGCAACCCCATGAAAAAAATCAGATGCGCGCTGATCGGTTCCGGCAACATCGGTACCGACCTGATCTACAAGATCCAGCGCAGCCCCTTCCTTGAACCGGTGTGGATGAAAACCACGGCGGCCGGTGTCGATGGCCTGTTGCCGCATGTGCTGGAGGACAACATCCAGATTGCCTTCGACGCGACCAGCGCCTACGTGCATGCCGAAAACTCGCGCAAGCTCAACGAGCTGGGCGTCATGATGATCGACCTGACGCCGGCCGCCATCGGCCCCCTGTGCGTGCCGCCGGTCAATCTCAAGGCGCATGCCGAAAAGGTCGAGATGAACGTCAACATGATTTCGTGCGCCGGGCAGGCGACGATTCCCATCGTATTCGCCGTGTCGCGCATCCAGCCCGTCGGCTATGGCGAGATCGTCGCCAGCCTGGCCTCGAAATCGATCGGTCCGGGCACCCGCGCCAATCTGGATGAATTCACCTACACCACCTCGAATGCCATCGAAGTCGTCGGCGGCGCCCGCAAGGGCAAGGCGCTGGCCATCATCAACCCGGCCGAACCGCCGATGATGATGCGCAACACCATTTCCTGCCTGACCGACGAGGAGCCGGACGAAGCCCGCATCACGGCATCGGTGCTCGAGATGATCAAGGAAGTGCAGAAATACGTACCGGGCTACCGCCTGGTCAACGGCCCGCTGTTCGATGGCAAGCGTGTCACGGTCTTCATGGAGGTCGCCGGCCTTGGCGACTATCTGCCCAAGTACGCCGGCAATCTGGACATCATGACCGCCGCCGCGACGCGCACGGCTGAAATGTTCGCCCAGGAAATCATCGCTGGCACCATCCAGCTCAAGTCACCGGAGGTCGCGTAATGAGCGCCGAACAAAGTCTCATGGGTCGCAAGATCATCATTCACGACATGTGTCTGCGCGACGGCATGCACGCCAAGCGCGAGCAGATGAGCATCGAGCAAATGGTGACCATCGCCACGGCGCTCGACGATGCCGGCGTGCCGCTGATCCAGGTCACGCACGGCGCCGGCATGGGCGGCAACTCGCTGCAGCATGGCTTCGCACCGCACAGCAACGAGGAATACATCACGGCCGTGGCCTCAAAAATGAAGCAGGCCAAGATTTCCGTGCTGCTCATTCCCGGCCTCGGCACCATGAAGGAACTGAAGTCGGCCTACGACTGCGGGGCGCGCAGCGTGCACGTCGCGACCCACTGCACCGAAGCCGACACCTCGCCGCAGCACATCGCCTTCGCCCGCAAGCTGGGCATGGACACCACCGGCTTCCTCATGATGGCCCACCTCAATACACCGGAAGGCCTGGCGCAGCAGGGCAAGCTCATGGAATCCTACGGCGCGCAGACGGTGTACATCACCGACTCGGCCGGCTACATGCTGCCGGCCGACGTCAAGGCGCGGGTGGCGGCGTTGCGTGCCGTGCTCAAGCCGGAAACCGAAATCGGCTTCCATGGCCATCACAACATGGGCATGGGTATCGCCAATTCCATCGCTGCCATCGAGGAAGGCGCCAGCCGTATCGACGCCTCCGTGGCAGGGCTCGGTGCCGGGGCGGGCAATACGCCGCTTGAAGTCTTCGCTGCCGTCTGCGAGCGGATGGGCATTGTCACTGGCTGTGACCTGTTCAAGCTCATGGACATGGCCGAGGACATCATCGTGCCGATGATGGACCACATGGTTCGCGTTGATCGCTCGTCGCTGACACTGGGTTTTGCCGGTGTCTATTCGACCTTCCTGTTGCACGCCAAGCGCGCCGCCGAGCGTTTCGGCGTGCCGGCCCGCGATATTCTGGTCGAGCTGGGGCGCAAGAAGATGATCGGCGGTCAGGAGGACATGATCGTCGATACGGCGATGACCATGGCCAAGGAACGCGGGCTGCTCAAGGATGCTGCCGCCTGATTTGGGGCGGCAGTTGTCGATGCGGGAATGGCTTCAACCATTCCCGCTATTTATCAGGAGTGGTGAGCAATGGCTGAAACAAGGGAATGGGTCGTCGTCGTGGGGGCCACCGGCGCCTTCGGCTCGGTCATGGTTGAGCGCTTTCTCGCCCGCGGTCTGGGCGTGCTGGCAGTGGCGCGCAGCGCAGCGTCGCTGGCCGATCTGGCGGCGAAGCATCCCGGGCTGGTGCCCTGTGCGGCTGACATTTCGGATGACGCCGCGATTGATGTGATCAAGGCTGCGCTGCTTGGCCCCGTGCGCATGGTTGTCCATGGCCCCGGCGTGGCGGTGGGGGGCGGCGTGCTGACCATCGACACCCGGGCGATGATCGACGCGGTCAACATCAAGGTCGGCGGCTTCCTGCGGCTGGTCCGTGCGGCCGACGGGAATTTGATGCCCAATTCGCGATTGGTCGCCATCGGCGGTCACTACGGTTTCGAGCCGACGGCTTACGCCGCGGCGGCCGGTGTCGGCAATGCCGCGCTGGTCAATGTCGTGCGCCAGATGAGCCTGGCCTACGGCGAGCGGGGCATCACGGCGCATCTCGTGGCGCCCGGCCCGGCCGATACCGAGCGCCTGCGCCGGGTCGCGGCAGACAGGGCAAAGATGCTCGGCACGACGGTCGAGGCCGTGCTCGACACCATGCGCGCCGAATCGTCGATCGGCGCCTTCACCGAGCCGGGGCAGGTCGCCTGGGCGCTCGAAATGTTGCTGGCGCCGGAGGCCTCGGCGATGACTGGTTCCTCGTTGATGCTCGATGCTGGCCGTCGCCACGGCCTACCGTAAAAAAAGGCCAAAATCGAAATGCCGATTCTCAACTTCCATCTCGTCCAGGGGCAGCATGCGTCGGCTCAGGTCGAAACCCTGCTGCTCAAAGCCAGCGCCTTGTTTGCCGAAGTGTTGGCCTGTCCGATCGAGCGCGTCCGCGTGTTCGCTACCGAACATCCGCCGCAGCACGTCTGCATCGGTGGCCAACTGGTCAACCGGCACGCACAGGTTGCGCCGTACTTTTCCTTCATCGTCCTCGAGGGCCGTTCCCAGGCCGACCGCCAGCGCCTGCTCAGCGGCTTCACCGATCTCGTCGTCGACATTCTTGGCGCCCCGCGCGCCAACGTGCGTGGCGGTATCGTGCCGGTGGCGGCATCGGACTGGAGCATTGGCGGCGTACTGGCCAGCGAGGTGCGGCAGGCCGAAATCGAGGCCCGGCGACAGGCGGGAACAACTGCGCCATCTTGACGATCTGATTGCCTTTAGCTTTATCCCCAAGAACAACGAGTGCAGTTCAATTCAGGAGAAGACATGAAGCTCTATTACGCCACGGGAGCCTGCTCCCTTTCCCCACATATCGTGCTGAGCGAACTGGGTTTGCCGTACGAACTGGTCAAGGTTGAACTGTCCACGCATTTGACCGCGGATGGCCAGGATTACACCGCGATCAATCCCAAGGGTTACGTGCCGGCGTTGCTGCTCGATGATGGCCAGTTGCTCACCGAAGGCCCGGCCATCGTCCAGTATCTGGCCGACCAGAAGCCGGCGGCCGGGCTGCTGCCGCCGGCCGGCACGTTGGAGCGGACGCGGGTACAGGAGTGGCTGACCTTCATCGGCACCGAAGTGCACAAGAATTTCAGTCCGCTGTTCAATCCGAATGCCGCGGCCGACTGGAAAGCTGCAGCGATGGCTAATATCGAGCGGCGTTTCGGTTTTGTCGAAAAGGCGCTGGCTGGTCGCGATTACCTGACCGGCGCCAACTTCTGCGTGGCTGATGCCTACCTGTTTACCGTTGTTAACTGGACCAGGTTCGTCAAGATCGACCTGACCCCGTGGCCGACGCTGGCGGCGTTTCATCAGCGGGTTATGGGGCGGCCGGCGGTGCAGAAGGCATTGCGGGAGGAGGGGCTGCTCTAACCAGCCAGGATTTTCGCCTTGTTGGCGGGCGTACTTACTTCTGCTTTGCTAACTGAAAGTACGCTCGCACTTCAAGCGAGAAAGCATCAGCTATCCCTTCTCCCCTGCCGGATGCGCCACCTTCCGCCCGGAAAGCCGATACGCTACCCGCGCCCGCGTCGTACCCAGTATCTTGGCGGCCCCGGAAACATTCCCCTGCGCCAGATGGAGCGCCTGCCCGATGGCGTCCTCCTCCAGGCTGTCCAATGAAAGCTTGCCGGAGGCGAGCGCTTCCCTAAGCAGAGAGGTCAGGCTCGGCGCGCCGGCCAGTTGTTCCGGTGGGCTGGCCGCCGTGTCCATCCGGGCCGGGTCGCGCCGGATGTTCTCACCGCTGGTAAACAGGTGCGAGATGTCGATGCCCCCATCCTCCGGCGCCAAAATGACGCCGCGTTCAATGAGATTTTCCAGTTCGCGGATATTCCCCGGCCACGAGTAGAAGAGCAGCGCGTCGAGCGCCGCTTCGGTAAAACCCGTCACCTTGCGTTTGTGCATGGCGCAGTAGCGGTTGAGGAAGTGTTCGACGAGCAGCAGGATGTCTTCCTTGCGCTCGCGCAGCGGCGGGATGTTGACCGGGAAGACATTGAGCCGGTAGAACAGGTCATCGCGGAATTTGCCGGCCTCGACGAGATCGCGCAGATTTTCGTTGGTCGCGGCGACGACGCGGACATTGACCTGACGTACCCGCGTGTCCCCGATGCGCTCGATTTCGCCTTCCTGCAACGCCCGGAGCAGCTTGCCTTGGGCGACCAGGCTCAGCGTGCCGATTTCATCGAGAAAGAGGGTGCCGCCGTCGGCCCGCTCGAAGCGCCCGGGGCGCGACTGGCTGGCGCCGCTGAAGCCGCCCTTTTCGACCCCGAAGAGCTCCGATTCGATCAGTTGTTCGGGAATGGCGGCGCAGTTGATGGCGATGAAAGGCTGCTCGGCACGGTCGCTGATGTTGTGCAGGGTGCGGGCGAACTGCTCCTTGCCGACACCGCTTTCGCCGAGGAAAAGCACCGTGGCGCGCGTCGGCGCCACGCGCTGGATCATGTGGCACACAGTATTGAAGCCCGAGGAGACCCCGACCAGATCGATCCTGTCACTGATCTCGGTGGTGCCGGTTTCGCTGCGCGGCAGGAAAAATTTCTTGTGACTCGGGCTCTGCACGAAGTCCTGCGCCTGCAGGTAACGGAAATCGGCATCCGGGTCGTCCCACTGGTCGAGCGCCTTGCCGACGATCTTGCAGGCGGGAAAGCCCATGGCCTTGCACTCGACTTCGCGGACCAGCATCTGGCGACCGAGAAAACTGCTCAGGTAGCCGTTCGCGTAGCCCTGCTGCAGCCAGCACACCGGCGCGCTGCTGGTGCCGAAGGTGGCGATGTGCTGTTCGGCTTCGGCCGAATTGCGCCAGATGAATTCTCCATAGAAGTGCCCCGTTTCGACGTCGACATCGAGGGCCAGCGTTTCCACGGAGACGAAACCTTCCAGCGCGTGCATTTGCGGGCCGACGGGAAAGGCATCGAAGTCGTTGCTGTCCGGGCGAATGCGACGGACCATTTCGGCGTCGCGCGCGCCCGACTGGTAGCCCATGCGGGTGATCAGTCCGCGTGCCTTCTCGATACCGACCGTTTCGATCAGTTCGCGGCGGATGGCGCCCAGCGACGAGTTGTGAAGCAGGACCATGCGCCGGTCGTCGAACCAGACTTCTCCCTTGGCCGGAACAAAACGCAGGCGCGCGGCAAGGTCGTCGATGTCCGGCAGGCGATGTTTGTCGTGGGCGCTCGGGCGAAGCAGGCGAATGCCTTTGTGTTGCGCTGATTCCAGCGTCGATTTATGGCCGTTGTCCATGCGGGTTCCTTCGCAGTGCTCGTCGTCTGCCAACGATCCGTGGCGGGATTCGAAGCGCCGATTATCGCGCGTGGATCAATAATTGGCGGCAATTTTGGCGCCGGGTGCCGGCCGATATTCCTGGCGGAGGTTGGTGGTGGCAGCGGCCAGCAGCAGGGCGTCCACGCCGACGGCAATGAAACGGGCGCCAGCCTCGAAGTAGCGTTGCACGATCGCCTTGTCACCACACAGGACGCCGCCGCTCTTGCCGGCCGCGCAGGCTTTTTGCAAGCCGGTTTCGATGGCCTGGACGATGCTCGGATGATTCGATTGACCGAGCAGGCCATAGGACGCGGCGAGGTCGGCGGCACCGAAAAAGATACCATCGACGCCGTCGACCGCAAGAATCTCGTCAAGGTTGTCGTAACCGAGCTTGGTTTCTACTTGCAGCAACAGGCACATCTGGTCGTTGGCCTGGGCGCTGTAGTCCTGGATTCGTCCCCAGCGCGAAGCGCGGGCCAGGGCCGCACCAACGCCGCGGATGCCTTCCGGCGGATAGCGCATGGCGCGGACCAGCCCGGCGGCCTGCTCGGCTGTTTCGACCATCGGGATGAGCAGGGTTTGAACGCCGGTCTCCAGCAGTTGCTTGATCAGCACATGGTCACCTTGCGGTGGGCGGACGATGGCATGCGACGGGTAGGGCTCGATGGCCTGGAGTTGGGCCAGAATGCTGCGCAGGTCATTTGGGCCATGCTCGCCATCGATCAGCAGCCAGTCGAAACCGGCCCCAGCGCAGATTTCAGCGCTGAAGGTTTCGCTCAAGCCTAGCCACAGGCCAAGCAAGGTTTCACCGTTGCGCAGATCGGTTTTGAAGTCGTTACGTGGTAAGTCCATGGCTGGGTGGCGTTCAGTGCACTCGTGTTATCCATGCGCCAGCGGCCAACAAGGGGCTGAGTTTGGTCCGCTCTTGCGTCAAGGCGATGGCTGGAAATCCACTACTATCTTGTCTGCACTATGGACTGTCCAATACATATATAGGTGTAGCCCGATACCTGCGCGGTATGTCCGGAGCGATCGAAGAGAGGCAGGGGGCCGAAGCCATGCTGTCAAGAAAGCCAAACAGCGGCTTGAATGCTTCTCGGCGCTGTCTGATAATGAACCCTTTGGCCGCGATCAGTCGTCTTAGTGCCCGCGCAACAGGAGTTCCGGTTGCCCAAAAGGGTATTGAATCGGTTTAAATCTGACTGGCAGTATATAAATCAATAGGACAGGCAACTTATGCTGCTGATGATCGACAACTACGACAGCTTCACCTACAACATCGTCCAGTACTTCGGCGAACTGGGTCAGGACGTGAAGGTTTACCGCAACGATGCCATCACGGTCGAGGAGATCGCCCGCCTCAAGCCTGAATATCTGGTGATTTCGCCCGGCCCCTGCGCGCCGGCCCAGGCTGGTATTTCTCTGGCGGCGATTCGCGAGTTTGCCGGCAAGATTCCGCTGCTCGGCGTCTGCCTCGGCCACCAATCCATCGGCGAAGCCTTCGGCGGCAAGATCGTGCATGCCAAGCAGCTCATGCACGGCAAGGTATCGCCGGTTCATCACAAGGATGTCGGCGTGTTCAAGGGGCTGCCCAATCCGCTGACCTGTACGCGCTATCACTCGCTGGCCATCGAGCGCGAATCGCTGCCGGATTGCCTCGAAGTGACTGCTTGGACCGACGACGGCGAGATCATGGGCGTTCGCCACAAGACGCTGGCTGTCGAAGGTGTCCAGTTTCACCCCGAATCCATCCTGACCGAACGTGGTCATGATCTGCTCAAGAACTTTTTGGACGAATTCAAGCAATGACCCCTCAAGCCGCCCTCCAGCGTGTCATCGAACACCGCGAAATTTTCCACGATGAAATGGTTTCCCTGATGCGCCAGATCATGGGCGGCGAAGTCACGCCGGTCATGATCGCCGCCATCATTGCCGGTCTCCGCGTCAAGAAGGAAACCATAGGCGAAATCGCCGCCGCCGCCAGTGTCATGCGTGAACTGGCGACGCCGGTCAAGGTGCCCTACGACAACCGCTTTGTCGACATCGTCGGCACCGGTGGTGATTCGGCCCACAGCTTCAATATATCCACGACCTCCATCTTCGTTGCTGCTGCTGCTGGCGCTAAAGTTGCCAAGCACGGCGGGCGCAGCGTCTCGTCCAGCTCCGGTAGCGCCGACGTCCTGGAAGCGCTTGGCGCCAACATCATGTTGTCGCCTGAGCAGGTTGCTGCCTGCGTTGAGCAGACGGGCATCGGTTTCATGTTTGCGCCCAATCATCACAGCGCCATGAAGCACGTCGCGCCAGTGCGCCGCGAAATGGGTATTCGCACGCTCTTCAATATTCTTGGCCCGCTGACCAATCCGGCTGGTGCACCGAACACATTGATGGGCGTCTTTCACCCGGACCTCGTCGGCATTCAGGTGCGCGTCATGCAGCGTCTCGGTGCCGAGCGCGTGCTGGTCGTGCACGGCCGCGATAACCTCGACGAAATCTCGCTTGGCGCAGCCACTCTGGTCGGTGAGTTGAGGAACGGCGAAATCACCGAATACGAAGTGCACCCGGAAGACTTCGGCTTGCAGATGATGTCGTTGCGCAACCTGCGCGTCGATAGCGCAGAAGAATCCAAGGCAGTAATGCTCGGCGCTCTGGATAACAAGCCGGGTGCCGCCCGTGAAATCGTCTGCCTGAATGCCGGCGCAGCGCTCTACGTCGCCAATGTTGCCGACAGCATTGGCGACGGTATCGCCAAGGCACGCGAAGCCATCGCCAGCGGCGCCGCCCGGGGCAAGCTCGCGCAGTTCGTCGAATGCACTCAAAAGCTGGCGACAAAATGAGCGATATCCTCAACAAGATCATCGCCACCAAGCGTGAAGAAATCACGGCCGCGCTGACCGTCAAACCGCTGGCCGTTATCGAAGCCGAAGCTGCCGCCCAGCCCGCACCGCGCGATTTCGTCGGCGCCATCCGCAACAAGCTTTCCCACGGTCAACCGGGAATAATCGCCGAAATTAAAAAGGCCAGCCCCTCCAAAGGGGTCATCCGCCCGGATTTCCATCCGGCCGATATCGCCCGCAGCTATGAACAGCATGGCGCCGCCTGCCTGTCGGTTCTGACTGATCGCCAATACTTCCAGGGTTGCCCGGAATACCTGCAAGCCGCTCGTGCCGCCTGCAACCTGCCGGTGTTGCGCAAGGACTTCATGGTCGACGCCTATCAGGTTGCCGAAGCCCGCGCTATGGGCGCTGACGCCATCCTTCTTATCGCCGCTGCGCTGACTCTGCCCGAAATGCAGGCTCTCGAAGCGCAAGCCATGGACTACGGCATGGCTGTCCTCGTCGAAGTGCACAACGGTGAGGAGCTTGATATAGCCCTGCAACTCAAGACCCCGTTGCTCGGTATCAACAATCGCAACCTGCGCACCTTTGATGTCTCGCTGTCCACCACCCTAGGGCTGCTCTCGCGTGTCCCCGCTGGCAAGGTCGTTGTCACTGAGAGCGGCATCCTCGCCCCGGAGGATGTTGCACTGATGCGCCAGAACAAGGTTGAAGCATTTCTCGTCGGCGAAGCTTTCATGCGCGCGCAAGAGCCTGGTGTCGAGTTGGCCAGGCTGTTTTCCTGAGATTGTCGCGTTCAACAACAATAGGCCGCGCTGGGCGCAAGGCCGGTTGCCGGTGTCTCAAGTAATCTCCCGGAAAACACATCCGTTACTCTCCCATGTTGGCGCCCGTGACGTTACTGTCAAGAGTCGATTTCGGTGTCAATTAGGAGTCTTGTTCAGAAATTTTCAGATTTAAGTTGACGGTGCGGGATTAATCAGTAGAATGCGCACCTCTCCTGCGGTGCCGGGCGTTTTCGGCGGTTGTAGGGGGG
>PHCF01000103.1 GCA_002842145.1 Betaproteobacteria bacterium HGW-Betaproteobacteria-6
GAACGGCCTCTGGGAACAGAACGTCGTTTTCGCCCAGATGCTGGCGCTGTGCCCGCTCATGGCGGTGACGACGAGCGGCACCAACGGCCTCGGCATGGGGCTGGCGACGACGGCGGTGCTGGTCTGCGCCAACGTGCTGGTGTCCTTGATCCGCCAGGTGGTCAGCGCCCAGGTGCGCATTCCGGTGTTCATCGTGCTCATCGCCACCCTGGTCACCATCGTCGACATGGCGATGAACGCCTGGTTGCACGAGCTGTACAAGGTGCTCGGCCTGTTCATCGCGCTGATCGTCGTCAATTGCGCCATCCTCGGCCGCTCCGAATCCTTTGCCGTCAAGAACGGCGTCGCTGCCAGCGCCGTCGACGGCCTGGCCATGGGCCTCGGCTTCACCGGCGCGCTGGTCCTGCTCGGCCTGGTCCGCGAATTCCTCGGTTCCGGCACGCTGTTCGCGCAGGCCTCGCAACTGCTCGGCCCGGCCTTCTCTTTTCTCGAAGTGAAAATCCCCGGCTACGGTGGCGCGCTGCTCATGATCCTGCCGCCCGGCGCCTTCGCTGCCCTCGGTTTCCTGCTCGCCGGCAAGCGCATCATCGACCGCAAGCTGGCCGAGCGCGAGGCCGCCCGCGCCGCCGTGGCTGCGGCATAAGGAGTACAGACATGCAGATCGGCGTTGCCTATTCCGAACCGGGCCAGCAAATCTGGCTCAACATCGAGGTTCCCGACGAGTCGACCGTGGCCGAGGGCATCGAGCGCTCCGGCATCCTCAAGCAGTTTCCGCACATCGACCTGACGACGCAGAAAGTCGGCGTCTTCGGCCGCCTGGTCAAGCTCGACGCCGCCCTCAAACCGGGCGACCGCATCGAGATCTATCGCGGCATCATCGCCGACCCCGAAACCGTGCCGCGCAAGGATATGGATAACGACTGAAGGCGCTGGCTCTCCGTTTCTACGGTCAACCGGGAAAAACGGCCAAAAATGAAATCAAGGGCAGCTTCGGCTGCCTTTTTTCATGTCGGCTTTGCGACAAAAACAGACCGCTTTTGCGCACCATTACAGTGCCCGAAAAACAATACTAACTACATGATAAAAAACGGAAAAGTGGCCATATAATGCGCCTCCCGAATCGATAGAACAGGTATCAATTTATGACGCAAGAAATTTCCGGAAATGCCCTGGCCCGCATTGGCGAAACGCATGGCTATCTTTTTGATGGCGATTCCGTCCAGATTGGGCGCCGCATCGCAATGGGCGCTGCAGTTGTGGAGCAGCGCAACGGCTTTTCCGGATCGGCAACTGGCCGGCGTCAAGGTGGCCGAACTCACCGTCTATCCCGCGGCCGGCCAGCAAAGCCTGGCGGCAACCGTCGCCGCCACGCCGCCGGCCGGGTCCGACGAGCAGAACGTCGCGCTGGCCCTGGTTTTCTGGGACGAGAACGGCCTGCCGATGGTGGCTGACGTGGCCGTTTATCCGCGTGCCGAGAGCTTCGTGCAGCCCAAGCTGGCGGGCAACGTCAGCGTAGCGCTGGCCGACGGCCAGGCGACGATCAAGGTCGATGCCATTGAAAACCCGCGTGCCGAAGACAACCTGAGCGGTACCCTGGCCCTCGAACTGTGGGCGCTCGATGCGCCTTATGCCGGTGGCAGCTGGCAGGGCATCCCGGTCGCCAGCGTCATCCTCGGCGTGCTCGGCGGCGGCAGTGGCCAGGTCGACAGCCATTTCGTCGTCCCCGCCGCGGCGCCGGAAGGCCCCGGCGTCCTGACCCTGATGCTGCGCGAATGGGGGCCGCTCGGCTACGTGACGCGCGACTACTGCAATCTTTCGCTCGAAATGCCGGTCAAGCCCAAGGCGGCTGCCCCGAAGGCCAAGGCGAAGTCCAAGCCTGAAGCGAAGCCGGTAGCCGACAAGGTCAACAAGGCCAAGCCGGCCGACAAGGCCTCCGCCAAAAAAACCAAGGCAGCGGCCGCCAAGGGCATTGCCATCAACACCGCCAGCGAGACCGAACTGCTCGCCATCAAGGGGCTGACCGCCACCGTGGCCAAGGCCATCGTTGCCGGGCGTCCCTACGCGGCGCTCAACGAACTCGGCAAGGTCAAGGGCGTCGGCCCCAAACTGCTTGCCACACTCAGCGACAAGGTCGTCCTGTAATTTGAAACAAGGGATGGCCGGCGCCATCCCGTTTCAGTCGTCTGCCTTGATGCAGACCACCGGCTTGCTCGTCAGGTGCAGCACCTTGCGCGTCACCGAGCCGAGGGCGAGGCCAGTCAAGCCGCCGTCAGCCTCATCAACAACCAGGGCGATGTCGGTAAAACGCTGAACGACCTAGGCAGCGACCAAAGCATCCAGCAACTCCTCGCCAGCGTGCTCACCGCCGGTCTGACGGCCGGCGTGACCAGTGGTCTCAACCTGCCCAATCCTGCCGCCAACACCACCTTCGCCAGCCGCTTCACCACTTATGCGACGCAAGCCATGGTCGGTGCCGGGGTCAAGAGCCTCGTCTACGGTCAGCCGCTCGAAGAAACCGCGAAGACCGCGCTGATCGGCGCGCTCGCCCAATCGCTGACCAGCGAGATCGGGGACTGGGGCAAGGAATACGGCCTCCAACCCGGCTCTGCCGCCAAGATCGTCGCCCATGCCGTTGTCCAGTGCGCCGCCGCCAGCGTCCAAGGCGCCGACTGCGGCTCCGCCGCCTTGGGCGGCGCCATCGCCGAAGCCCTCGCCCCCGTCAGTCAAGCTGCCGACGCTTCAGAACTCAGCCAGAACCTCAAGCTCAGAGGCCAGATCGGCAACGCCATCGCCAGCATGAGCACCCTGCTCGCCGCCAGCCTGACCGGCAGCGACACCATGACGGCGCTCGGTGGGGCGCAGATGGTGGATTATTACAATCGGCAGTTGCATCCCGCAGAAACTCAGCGAATTAAAGAACTAGCCAACGGCGATCCGCAGAAAGCAGCGCGGTTGACGGCGGCGGCTTGCGCATTGGTCCGGTGCGCCGATGGCATTCCTCAAACTGATCCCGGTTACGCTGCCTTGAACGCGCTGCAAGATGCGGGGGGCAAACTCACTGCGGAACAAAATTTACTCAAGCAGCAAAGCGGCTGGGACGGCCGAGCCTATGGCTCATTATTCCAATACACTTGGGGGCAGCAGTTAACGGATTCGTTCACTGCCAATCAAGTGGGAACTCGTCTTGTCGGGGCCGCCCAAACCGTTGGAGGAACAGCCGGAGTCGTGGGTAGTGGGGCACTATGCTCGTCCGGCTTCGGATGCGCTGCCGGGGCTATTACCGGCACGATTAGCTTGGACTATGCCCTGGCAGGATTGCAGCAAACTGCCTCAGGGCAGAAAACGACACCTTATGGTGAGCAGGTGCTGCAATCACTCGGCTTATCCCCTCAAACCGCTGCCGTCGCCTATGCTATCGGCGGTTTGTTGCCCGGCGCAACGCAAGCAGTTATCGCTGCCCGGGCTGTTGACGCACAGATGGCGGCAAATGCCTGGGTTCGGGGAACCTATACAGGAACCAGCGTCAGCCAGTATGAAGGTACGGTTTATCGATATACATTGCCAGATCAAGCCAGTGGCGCTTGGCAAATTTGGCCCGGAAATATTGAGAGAAATATGCGTTACTCAGAATCAGGTATCGGTGCGCTCTATAGTGGAACAACGGCACCGACAGCAGCCGCAGAGGTGTCAAGCTACGGCCCGTTGAGTGGCAGGGTCTTGGTAACCAATAGCGTTGTCATGAACAACGTACTTGACCTGACCAACCCAGCGGCACGCCAAGCACTTGGGGTAAGCCTTTCAGACATTACTCAGGCCGAGCACGGTGGCAGCGCCTATTCGGCCACTCAGCGAATTAGCGCCTGGGCAAGGGATCAGGGGTATCAGGGCATCTTGGCCCCCTCGGCCCAAAGTTCCTCAGGGGGCAACCTCGTTTCCTTTAGTCCGTTGCGAACCGGAGGAGGTGCAAGATGAGACCTCTTGGTTGGGATAAGGCACTCCTGTGTGACCTAAACCGTGCTGCGGAATTAGGAATTCCGTGGGAAGACAATGAAACGGTTCGCAAGCTGAAAGAAATTGTCCCCCCCAAGCATCTGGATATTGCCATGATGGCCTGGGTTTTATTTCACAACGAGGCGCCGGCATGGTTTTACTACCCATTAAAGCACCTCGATCTGAAAAGGAAATTCTGGTTCCCGAAGAAACGACGCCCAATCGATATGTTGGCAACTGATGAAGATGCAGATTGGTTACGATTTGCAATGGTCGAAATCGCTTCATTCTCAATGTGAGGAAAAAAGGAGCAGCGCTAATGGGGTCAGGTTGATTTGACTTTCTCCCCCACCGCCGTACCTCCCCCCATTCCAATTTCCGCCCCTTTTTCCGGTTGACCGTAGGAGCCACCCAAAAACGTCTCGGCGACGGCTACTACGAACAAAAGCGCCTGCGCGAGCAAGTTGCCCAACTCACCGGGCGACGGTTTCTCGAGGGCTACGCCAACGACGAAGCCCAATACCGCGCCCTCATGACCAGCGCCGTCACCGTCGCCCAAGCCTGGCAACTCGTCCCCGGCATTGCCCTCACCGCCGCCCAGATCGCCCAACTCACCAGCGACATCGTCTGGCTCATCGAGAGCGAAGTGAAACTCGCCGACGGCACTACCCAGAAAGTCCTCGCCCCACAGCTCTACCTCGCGCCGCGCACCGGCGACCTCAGCCCCGGCGGCGCCCTCTTCGCCGCCAACAACCTCCAGCTCAACCTCACCGGCGATCTCACCAACGCCGGCACCGTCGCCGGCCGGCACATCATCCAGCTCGCCGCCAACAACATCCACAACCTCGGCACCATTCGCGCCGACAGCGTCAGCCTCGCCGCCCAAACCGACCTCAACAATCTCGGCGGGCGCATCGACGCCGTTGACAACCTCAGCCTGCAAGCCGGCCACGACCTCACCGTCGCCAGCACGACGCGCACGCAAAGCACCGGGCAAGGCAGCCGCACCAATATCGACCGCATCGCCGGCCTCTACCTCACCGGCAGTAGCGGCACCCTGAGCGCCATCGCCGGCCACGACCTCAACCTCAACGGCGCCGTCATCGACAACGCCGGCAGCGGCAGCACCACGCTCGCCGCCGGCAACAACCTCAGCCTCGGCGTCGTCACCGAGCGCCATGCGCAGTCCATCGTCTTCGACGGCCGCAACCATCTCAACACGACCCGCAGCGCCGACATCGGCACCCAAATCCAAACCAACGGCGACCTCACGCTGATGGCCGGTAACGACCTCAGCGCCAAAGCCATCGACATCCAATCCACCGGCAACGTCAGCCTGAGCGCCGGCAACGACATCGCCATCCTGGCCGGCCAACGCACCCAAACCATCGACGAAGCCACCCACCACGAAAGCAAAAGCAAACGCCCCGGCTTCGGCTTCTCCATCGCCAAAGCACTCGCCGCCACCGGCCGCAGCACCAACAGCAGTTTCACGCAAGAACAAAACGACGTCATCGCCAGCCAGATCACCGGCCAGAACCTCACCCTCCAGTCCCGGCGCGACACCACCCTCGAAGCCGCCAAGCTCGCTGCAGAGAACCAACTCCAGATCACCGCCGGCAACGACCTCAACATCGTCTCGGCCGAACAAACCCTGACCTCGAGCCAAACCCGCACCGACCAACGGACCAACACCTTCGGTCTCGGCAAGAAGCGCCTCAAGGAAACCGAAGACATCAACCAGGTCCGCCAGATCGGCAGCCAACTCACCGGCAAAAACACCACCCTCATCGCCAGCAACGACCTCGCCGTCTCGGCCAGCCAAGTCGAAGGCACCCACCAACTCAACCTCACCGCCGGCCGCGACATCAACATCCTCGCCGCCACCAACGTAGACGAACGCAAGCAAACCCGCGAATACCGCAACAGCGTGCTCGGCATCGACACCGTCATCCAACCCTTCCAGGGCAAGAACGGCATCCAGAACAGCTTGGGCCTGATCACCCCCAACTCCTACGTCAGCCCAGGCCGGGTCAAAGACAAGATCGATGGCGAAGTCGCCGACAGCGGCCGCACCGCCGCCCAAAGCCAACTGAGTGGTGGCGACATTCAACTCCAGTCCGGCAGCAACTCCACCCTGCAAGCCCCGGTCATCGACGGCAACAGCCTGACCGTCACGGCCGGCGAGATCAACGGCGACGCCATTGACCCGGAGGCCAAGCTCATCCTCCAGGGCGTCAAAGAAAACCGCAGCCGCAGCATATCCGGCAGCGACCACAGCTTCATGTGGCAAAGCATGGCCGGGCAGGGCGGTAACAACGACACCCTCAAGATGCCGGAAATCCTGCTCAAAGCCCCGGCGACGAGCGATCCCACGGTCAACCCGGAAAATCGCCCGAAAACGGAATCCGGAACAGAAGTAAAACCCGCCCTCAACGCCACCGGCGGCCTCGTCGTCGATGCCGTCGCCTTGCCCGGCACGGCCCAGGAAGCAAAGAAAGCAGGCGCTTCCGGCGAAGCCGCCCAGCCGCCAGCCACCCTCACCCTCGACCTCAAAGCCCAAGCCCACGAACTCGCAAAACAACCCGGCATGGCCTGGCTCGACGACCTGACGAAGCGCACCGACGTTGATTGGAAAACCGTTCAACTGGTGCACGACAACTGGGATTACAAGCAGTCCGGGCTGACCCCGGAGGGCGGGATTGTGGTGGCCATTGTGGTGACGATTCTGACCTGGGGGGCTGCCTCGGCGGCGGGGACTGCCGTAGCGAGCGGGGCCGGGATGACGACCGGAGCGGTAACCTCCACCGGGGCCGCCGTGCTGACGACGACCGGCACCGCCGTCGCTGCCGCCACCACCGCCGCCATCACCACCCTGGCCAGCCAGGCCGCCGTCAGCCTCATCAACAACCAGGGCGATGTCGGCAAAACGCTTGAAGACCTGAGCAGCGACGAAAACATCCAGCAACTCCTCGCCAGCGTGCTGACCGCCGGTGTGACGGCCGGCGTGACCAGTGGTCTCAACCTGCCCAACCCCGCTACCAACACCACCTTCGCCAGCCGCTTCACCACCTACGCGACGCAAGCCATGGTCGGTGCCGGCGTCAATAGTCTCGTCTACGGCCAGCCGCTCGAAGAAACCGCGAAGACGGCGCTGATCAGCGCGCTCGCCCAATCGCTGACCAGCGAGATCGGGGATTGGGGCAAGGAATACGGCATGGCGCCCGGCTCCGCCGCCAAGATCGTCGCCCACGCCGTCGTCCAGTGCGCCGCCGCCAGCGTCCAAGGCAACGACTGCGGCTCCGCCGCTTTGGGCGGCGCCATCGCCGAAGCCCTTGCCCCCGTCAGTCAAGCCGCCGATGCTTCAGAACTCAGCCAGAACCTCAAGCTCAGAGGCCAGCTCGGCAACGCCATCGCTAGTATGAGCACCCTGCTCGCCGCCAGCCTGACCGGGAGCGACACCATGACGGCGCTCGAACAGAATTTCGACAGCGCATGGGATGAGCGATTGGGTAGCAACAATCCGGACGCGCAAGCCTTTCTGCAAGAGAGCGGTCTGGGCAAGACCATGGTCGATGCAATGACCGGGCAAACCTACCAACTGTTCTCAGCCGACGCGGCCCAGCGCGACAACCAGGCCATGTTTGCCCAGTACAGCAAGAGCAATCCGTTGGTGAAAGCCGAAATCGACCTGGCCATGAACAAGGCTTACTTGCCGAACGATGCCCAAAACCTCGAACAGAAATACCAGACCGGCTCGGACTTTGCGCTCGACGCCGCCGCCCGTGACTTCGGCGACATGCGTACCCAACCGGCCGTCGTGCAACAAACCGTCCTGGCGGAATTGCGCACCACACGGTTGGATATCGCTCAGCAGGAAGCCGTGTTGTTTGAGCAATTCAAAGCCCTGCCTCTCACCCCGGAAAACATGAATCTGCGCGCCGACCTGCTAAACCAGATCGACCGCCTCGAAACGCGAGACCTGTATCTACTGAAAGCGACCCAGGCGCAGATTCTCGACATGGGCAGCGTCGGCCTGCTCAACCCGCTATATCAAAAGGAAACCATCGCCGGCTTCGGCGATGCCCTGGGCGGCGCCCGACTCAGCGGGAAAGGCGTCAGTAGCGCTTCGATCAATGGGCGGATTGGTATGCTCAAGGGGGCGATTGCGGAGGCTAAAGCGGCGGTGGCTGCAGAGAAGGCAATTGCGCAGACGAAGATTGATTTGAATCTATACAGAGACTGGCCGGTTGCTTCAGACATGGTGCAATATCGCGTTAGTCAGTTGGCAGAAAGGGCGACGCAAAATCCAAATGCCGATACCGTCATACTGGGTAAATACGTTAAGGGTGACGCTAGCTCTTACGAGCTAGTCGCTCGGGCACAGGGCGCAACTTATTTCGAGTTTCCGGGAAAGACTTGGAGTGAGGCTGAGTTGCAGCTTGGTGTCGATAAAATGTGGTCGGTCAATAAGCAATTTCTGGATAACCAGATTGCTCAGGGAAAGAGCTTTGCATTTACCGAGAATCCAAAAGATGCAACGCAGGTCAAGCCAGGCTCTTTTACTCATCAAGAGTTTCAGTATTTGCTAAATAATGGCTATTCACTTGTCTATGAAGGGGGTTTTTATCGTGCAGTTAAAAAATGATGAGTCCAGTCGGTTTTTACTAATCAACTGCGTCGAAAATTACTATCAGACACGCGGTAGATTTTGCAGTATGGTCGGAGGAGACTGCATAGAAGGTGAGCGGTTTTC
Organism: Betaproteobacteria bacterium HGW-Betaproteobacteria-6; assembly: GCA_002842145.1. Classification (GTDB taxonomy): domain Bacteria; phylum Pseudomonadota; class Gammaproteobacteria; order Burkholderiales; family Rhodocyclaceae; genus Azonexus. The sequence continues at coordinate 8,747 of PHCF01000103.1, forward strand.
TATGGTGTTTCTTATCGATAGAAAGCATGTTTTTCGCTATCTAATCCCCATCGATGTAAGAAATTACTTTGCCAGTATAGAGATCGGCATTGGACCAGTGTTCGTGTCTCCATTTTCCGTTACGGACTATGCTGATGCTCAGCGATTTAAGAAAGATGCTACGACTGAAGCCGTCGAACAAAACTTGGCTTTATTGGACGAGCTTCTTGCAAAGCTCCGCTAACAAACGGTCGATAAGCGAAGGCGCGGGGTCAGGTCTTGCAATCCAGCAATTTGCTCCGTCCTAATCGAGTTAGTCTGATTTGACTTTCTCCTCCACCGCCGCGCTTCAACCCGATTCCAATTTCCGCCCTTTTTTCCGGTTGACCGTAGGAACCCGACGCCGCCCCAATTTCATTTTTGCCCCATATTTCCGGTTGACTGTCGGAAGTCCGGTTTCGCGTCAGTTGTCTGGGCGGGGTTGTTTCAGTCGTCGTCTGCCTTGATGCAGACCACCGGTTTGCTCGTCAGGTGCAGCACCTTGCGCGTTACCGAGCCGAGGGCGAGGGCGGCCAGGCCGCCGAGGCCGCGCGTGCCCATGACGATGGTGTCGCAACCGAGTTCGTCGGCCATGGCGACGATGACTTCCGCCGTATCGCCGAGCCGGACATGGGATTCATGGCGAATGCCGGCCGCGCTCAAGGCGGCAACGACGGGCTTCTGCACGATATTCGCCCGGGCAGCCAGGATCTCCTCGATGGCGTGTTCTTCCATGCCGTGGGTTTGCCAGGCGACGGGGGGCGGTTCGACGTTGAGGACATGCACCTCAAGCTCGCCGTGCAGCCTGGCAAACTGAACCACATAGAGCGCGGCGGCAAAGGCATGCTTCGAGCCGTCGACGGGGAGCAGTACGGACTTCATTGGCGCCTCCCTTGGCCCGGTGGCGGGCCATGCAATACGTTCTCTTTATTACTGTAGAAGTCGCCGGCGATTTTCGTTAGGCATATTGCCCAAGGCGCCGGGTTTTTGTCGATAGATTCCCGGGTTGTCGCAAAGGCGACAATTCCTGCGGTTTTAAATTCATATAAATCAATGCCTTAAAGGTGGCACCCGTCTTGCTAATTGCTATCCAGACCTCTGGAGAACAGCATGAAAGCCAGCGAAATCCAGGCCTTGCTCGACGAGCCAGCCTGTAGCCACAACACCAAGGAAAAGTCCGGCTGCGCCAAGCCCAAGCCTGGCGCCACGGCGGGCGGCTGTTCCTTCGACGGCGCGCAGATTGCGCTGCTGCCGATTGCTGACGTTGCCCACATCGTGCACGGTCCGATTGCCTGTGCCGGTTCGTCCTGGGACAACCGCGGTACGCGGTCGAGCGGCGTCACGCTGTACAAGATCGGCATGACCACCGACCTGTCGGAAACCGACGTGGTCATGGGGCGCGGCGAGAAGCGGCTGTTTCATGCCATCAAGCAGGCCATCGACAGCTATTCGCCGAAAGCGGTCTTCATTTACAACACCTGCGTCACCGCGCTGATCGGCGATGACGTCGGCGCCGTCTGCAAGGCGGCGACCGAACGCTGGGGTACGCCGGTGGTGCCGGTCGATGCCGCCGGCTTCTACGGCACCAAGAATCTCGGCAACCGGCTGGCCGGCGAAGCGATGTTCAAGCACGTCATCGGCACGGCCGAACCGGCACCGGCCAAGCCGCGGGCCGACGGCCTGCCGACCTACGACGTCAATCTGATCGGCGAATACAACATCGCCGGCGAGTTCTGGCATGTTGCGCCCTTGTTCGACGAACTCGGCCTGCGCATTCTCTGCACCCTTTCCGGCGACTCGCGCTTTCATGAAGTGCAGACCATGCACCGGGCCAGGGTGAACATGGTGGTCTGCGCCAAGGCGCTGCTCAACGTGGCGCGCAAGATGCAGGACACCTTCGGTCAACCCTTCTTCGAAGGCAGTTTCTACGGCGT
>PHCF01000104.1 GCA_002842145.1 Betaproteobacteria bacterium HGW-Betaproteobacteria-6
CATCCCCTACGCCATGCCCGGCATCCTGACCGGCGTCATCATCGGCCTGGCCCGCGCCATCGGCGAAACGGCGCCGATCATCACCATCGGCGCGCTGACCTTCATCGCCTTCCTGCCGCCCGTGCCCTTCTCGGCTACCGGTGTCGAAGGCGTGTCGGCCGGCATGTTCGACTGGGTGATGTCGCCCTTCACGGTCATGCCGATCCAGATTTTCAACTGGACCTCGCGTCCCGATCCGGCCTTTGAGGTCAATGCCGCTGCCGCCGGCTTCGTGCTGATGGGCATGGTGCTGTCGATGAACGGCATCGCCATCTACCTGCGCTACCGCATGCGCAAGAACATCAAGTGGTGATTCCCACGGTCAACCGGGAAAAACAGCCAAAAATGAAATCCGAAATGGAGTCTCCGATGCAGATTCACGACACACCGACCCTCAAGGCCGAAGCGCGCAACCTCAACTTTTTCTACGGCGAGGCCAAGGCGCTCAAGAACATCAACATGCCGATCTACGACAAGAAGGTCACCGCCCTGATCGGTCCTTCCGGTTGCGGCAAATCGACTTACCTGCGCAGCTTCAACCGCATGCACGACCTATATCCGGGCAACCGTTACGAGGGCGAGATCCGCTTCTTCCCGGACAACACCAACCTGCTGTCGCCGGAAGTCGATCCGATCGAAGTGCGCATGCGCATCGGCATGGTCTTCCAGAAGCCGAACCCGTTTCCCAAGACCATCTACGAAAACGTCGCCTACGGCCTGCGCGTGCGCGGTGAAAACAACAAGCGCGTGCTTGACGACAAGGTCGAGCATGCCCTGAAGGGCGCGGCGATCTGGGAAGAGGTCAAGGATCGCCTGCAGGATCTGGCCCCCAACCTGTCCGGCGGTCAGCAGCAGCGCCTGTGCATCGCCCGCGCCCTGGCCACCGATCCCGAACTGCTGCTCTTCGACGAGCCGACTTCGGCGCTCGACCCGATCGCCACCGGCGCCATCGAGGAACTGGTACACGAACTGAAAAAGCGCGTCACCATCCTCATCGTCACCCACAACATGCAGCAGGCCGCCCGCGTTTCCGACTACACGGCCTACATGTACCTGGGCGAGATGATCGAGTTCGGCAAGACGGACGAGATCTTCATCAAGCCGCAAGACAAGCGTACCGAGGACTACATTACCGGTCGGATGGGTTAACAGGGGAATATGAAATGAACGAAAGCCAACATCTTTCCAGCCAGTTCGACGAAGACCTCAGCCGTCTGCGCACCCACGTGCTGCAGATGGGCGGATTGGTCGAAACCCAGGTTTCCGCGGCGATCGAGGCCTATGCCACTGGCGAGATAGCCAGCGTCAAGACCATCGTCGAGACCGACCGCAAGGTCAACGAGCTTGAGAAAGCCATCGATGACGATTGCGCCCACATCATCGCCAAGCGCCAGCCGACCGCTTCCGACCTGCGCCTGGTGCTCGGTATCAGCAAGATCGTCACCGATCTCGAACGAGCCGGCGATGAAGCCAAGAAGATCGCCAAGGGGGTCCGCCGAATCTATGAGGGCGGCCATCTTCCCGGACAGTACGGCGTCGGTGTCCGGCATCTTGCCGAAGCCGCGCTGGCCATGATCCGTCAGGCGCTCGACGCGTTCGCACGGCTCGATACGCCGCAGGCGGCCAATGTCATCCGGGCCGATACCGATGTCGATGTCGAATTCAAATCGATCATCCGCCAGCTCATCACGCACATGATGGAAGACCCGCGCACGATCACGACGTCGATCGACATCATTTCGATCGCCCGCGCCATCGAGCGTATCGGTGACCACGCCAAGAATGTCTCGGAGCAAGTCGTCTACATCGTCGAAGGGCGCGACATCCGGCATACCAAGGAGAAGGTGCAGTGACACCGACGATCCTGGTTGTCGAAGACGAGCCGGCCATCCAGGAACTCGTCACCATCAACCTCAAGCACGCCGGCTTTCTCGTTGTCCGTGCCGGCAGTGCCGAGGAGGCCGAGTCGGCGATCCGCGCCGCGCTGCCCGATCTGGTCATTCTCGACTGGATGCTGCCCGGCCAGTCCGGGGTTGCGCTGGCCAAGAAGATCCGCGCCGATGAACGGACGCGCGAACTGCCGATCATCATGCTGACCGCCCGCGTTCATGAAGAGGACAAGGTGCAGGGGCTCGAAGCCGGGGCCGACGACTACATCACCAAGCCCTTCTCGCCCAAGGAAATGGTCGCCCGCGTCCGCGCCGTCTTGCGCCGCCGGGCTCCGCATCTGGCCGGCGAGGCGGTCGAAATCGGTACTCTGGCTCTCAACCCGGCGACCCATCGGGTGCTCGCCAGCGGCCAGCCGATCGAACTTGGACCGACCGAATTCCGCCTGCTCTTCTTCTTCATGACCCACGCCGAGCGGGTCTATACCCGCGCCCAGTTGCTCGACGAAGTGTGGGGCGACCACGTTTTCATCGAGGAGCGCACGGTTGACGTGCACATCCGTCGCCTGCGCGCGGCGCTCGAAGGCTCCGGCAATCACGAACGCGTCGAAACCGTGCGCGGCACCGGCTACCGCTTCCGCGGAGCCTGAGCGACGTGTCGTCGCAAGTCATTCGCGCCCTGCTACTGGCGCTGCTGTCGTCGCTCATTGCCCTGCCGGTCGGTTCTTTCGTCGCCCACTGGGCAGGCTGGTCGGTCTTCTGCGCCGGCCTCGCCCTGCAGATGATTTTTCATTTTCGCAATTTCGCCCGGCTCGATCGCTGGTCGCATCGGCCGGTGGTCGATGCCAGCCTCGAAGGCGAAGGCGCCTGGGACGGGATTTTCGGACGCCTCTACCGGCATGAAAAAGACCTGCGCGCCGGTATTGCCGACCGTGACAATCAGATCGAGCGTCTTTTTGCGGCATTGCAGGCGCTGACCGACGGCGTCGTCGCTCTCGATCTCAACCAGCAGATCGTTTATTGCAACTCGACGGCCGAAGAGCAACTCGGCCTGGCCCTGACCACCGATCGCGGTCAGCCGGTGGTCAATCTCGTGCGCCAGCCCGAGTTCGTCGCCTATCTCGAAGGCGGCGACTTCGAGCGGCCGCTGACCCTGCGTTCTGATCGCGGTACCGATCGGGTTCTGTCCATCCACGTCGTGCCCTATGCAGGCGACCGTCGTCTCCTGCAGATCAAGGATGTCACGCAAACCGTTCGGCTCGACCGAATGCGCCGGGATTTCGTGGCCAACGTCTCGCACGAACTACGCACGCCGCTCACCGTGCTCGCCGGCTTTCTCGAAACCCTGCAGGAAATTGATCTTGACCGTGCCGATCAGCATCGCTATCTCGACCTCATGGCCGAGCAGTCGAAACGCATGGAATCCATCGTCCAGGACTTGCTGACGCTGTCATCCATCGAGTCGGCGCCGCCGCCGAGTGTCGATATCGTCGATATGAGCAGCCTGGTCGACAAGCTGCGCCGCGATGCCGAGGCGCTTTCCGGCGGTCGCCACAACATCGTGGCCGAGGCCGATGCCCAGTGCGACGTACGTGGTTCGGAGCCGGAGCTGGTCAGCGCTTTCGGCAATCTGGTCGCCAATGCCGTGCGCTATACGCCGGCCGGCGGCACGGTGCGCATTACGTGGAAGGCAATGGCGCAAGGGGCGGAATTCGCCGTCGAGGATACGGGTATCGGCATCGAGGCCAAACACATCCCGCGCCTGACCGAGCGTTTCTACCGTGTGGACCGTGGCCGGTCACGCGATGCCGGCGGCACCGGGCTGGGCTTGGCTATCGTCAAGCATTCGCTCAACCGGCACCAGGCCCAGCTTGAAATCAGGAGTACGCTCGGCGTCGGCAGCCGCTTTGCAGCAAAGTTTCCAGCCGGGCGTGTGGCTCGCGTCCAGTGAGTTTGGCGGCGGCAGGTTGTTGTGCCGCCTCCACTTATTTTCCGGAAAGCCGGCCTAGCGGAAGAACCGGCCGAGCAGCCCGCTCAGGAATCCGCTGCTAGGGGCCTTTTCGATGGCTGTTGTGGCCGGGATGTTGTGATCCACACCCATCATGTGCTTGACGGCATCGGCGTAGTCGCGATCCTCGTTGGCGATGTGGTTGACCAGCCATTTCGAGAGCATCGAGTGCAGTTCATCGACAACGTCTTCGCCCTTGGCGGCGCGCATGGTGAAGTCGGTAACCCGGCGAATGAACAATTCATGGACCTTCTTGTGCGGCTTGAGGAACTTGTAGCCGGCCTCTTCGAGCATTTCTTCCTCGAAGCCGAAGTGCGACTGGGTATAGTCGATGAGTTGCTCGATGATGTCATTGACCATCTTTTTGTCGAGTTTCATCTTGGCTATTTCGAGATCGTTGATGTACTCGACGATGCGTTGATGCTGGGCATCGATGACTTCAATTCCGGTTTCGAGTTTGGTGTCCCAGATAATCGGCATGGTGGTTCTCCTGACATTTTTTCAATATCGGGAGTAAAAGGCAGTTTTGGGATGTTCCGGTTGACTTGAGTCAACGATGCGGCTGGCGGTCCGTGAGGTATTTCACGTTTCAGCCTTGGTTTTGGTCAAAACTCAACGTTGACCGTAGAAATGGCTTCGAGCCGCTTGCCGATAGCTGCGCCGGCGTATGCCAAAGCTTCATGGCGCGTTACCATTCCGGTCTTTCCCGACTCAATCCTTGCTGCCATGACTCTTGCCCATCTTAACCGTATTGGAACCCCGCTCAGCCCTTCGGCCACCCGCGTCATGCTGCTTGGCGCCGGCGAATTGGGAAAGGAAGTGGTCATCGCCTTTCAGCGACTCGGTGTCGAAGTCATCGCCGTCGATCGCTATGCCGACGCGCCGGGCATGCAGGTGGCGCATCGCTCGCACGTCATCTCGATGACCGATGCGCCCAGCCTGCGCGCCGTCATCGAGCAGGAAAGGCCGCACCTGATCGTGCCCGAGATCGAGGCCATTGCCACGGCGGTGCTGGTCGACATTGAACGCGAGGGCTTGGCCGAGGTCATCCCGACGGCGCGGGCCGCGCAACTGACGATGAACCGCGAAGGTATCCGGCGTCTGGCTGCCGAGGAGCTGGGGCTGCCCACCTCGGCCTACGCCTTCGCCAATTCGCTGGAAGAGTTGCAGGCGGCGATCGATGCCGGCATCGGCTACCCCTGTCTGGTCAAGCCCGTCATGTCGTCGTCCGGCAAGGGGCAGTCGCTGCTGCGCCAGGCGGAGGATGTCGCCGCCGCCTGGGAAACTGCGCTGCAGGCCGGGCGGGTCAAGAGCGCCCGGGTCATCGTCGAGGCTTTCGTGCCCTTCGAGTATGAAATTACCCTGCTCACCGTGCGCGCCATCGGGGCCAATGGCGCGGTGGAAACAGCGTTCTGCGAGCCGATCGGCCACCTGCAGGTTTCCGGCGATTATGTCGAATCCTGGCAACCGCAGGCCATGTCGCCTGCCGCGCTGGACCGGGCCCGGGAAGTCGCCGGGCTGGTCACGACGGCGCTGGGCGGGCGCGGTGTCTTTGGCGTCGAATTGTTCGTCAAGGGCGATCAGGTCTGGTTCTCGGAAGTCAGCCCGCGGCCGCACGATACCGGGCTGGTCACCATCGCCTCACAGCGCCTCTCCGAATTCGATCTGCACGCCCGCGCCGTCCTCGGTCTGCCGGTCGATACGGCCTTGCGCCGGCCATCGGCTTCGGCTGTCGTGTATGGCGGGCTGGCCGAAAAAGGCATCGCCTTCACCGGCGTGGCCGAGGCGCTGGCGGTGCCCGAGTCGGACCTGCGCTTGTTCGGCAAGCCGGAAAGTTTCGTCAAACGCCGCATGGGCGTTGCCGTGGCGGCAGCCGATGATGTTGAAACGGCGCGCGCCCGGGCCAAACTGGCGGCGAGCCGGGTCCGGCCGGTGTCGGGCTGATTTCAATTTTGGCCGAAATTGCCGGTCGACCGTAGGAACGGGGTTTCGACCGGCGGGCGGCCCAATTATTCGCTACTGGCCTGGGGGAAGTGAATGGACACCCGCGTTCCTTCGCCGCTGCGGCTGTGGATGTCGATTTTCCAGTCCAGTTGCTGGGCGATGCGCGCCACGATCGACAGGCCCAGACCGTGGCCGCGGCTTTCCTCTCCCTTGGCGTGGCGCTCGAACAGCGATGGGAAGCGCTCCTCGGCGATGCCGATGCCGGTGTCGCTGATCTCCAGGCCTTGCCCGTCGAGACGGGCAGTGATGGTGCCCTGCCGCGTGTAGGCGCAGGCGTTGCGGAGCAGGTTGCTGACCAGCACGTAGGCGAGCGAGCGTTCGACGGGCAGGATGGGGCGTTCGCTGGCCTCAAAGACGATGCTCACCGGCCGCCCGGCCAGGGCCGGGCTGGCATCGGCGATGGCTTCGTCGATGATCTCCGCCATGGCGCAGGCCGGATCGCTGCTTTCCCTGTCTTCCCGGGCAAGCAGCAACATGGCTTCGAGCGTTTGCCCCATGCGCAGAGCCTGGCGATGGATGGTGAGCAAACGCGGGCGGATGGCGTCGGGCAGGTTGGGGTGTTCGACAAGAACTTCGGCCGCGCCGCGAATGACGGCGACCGGCGTACGCAATTCATGGCTGACGTCGCTGGCAAAACAGCTTTCGCGCTCGAGAAAGCCGTGCAGGCGCAGGGCGAAACCGTCGAGGGCGCGAACCAGGTGTCCGATTTCGTCCGGCGGGTAGTCGGCCACGGCAAAGCTCTGCAGCGCGTGGGGCAGCGCCCTGGCATTCGCCGTCTTTTCCGAAATTTCGCCGAGCAGGCGGCCGATCGGTCGAACCACCTTCCTCGCCAGATGATTGCCGACCAGGAACGAAAGGAGGCTCATCAGGGCGGTGCCGATCAACAGGAAGAGCGCCAGTCCGCCGAGGTTGGAGGAAATGTGGCTGCGGTCGTAGAACAGCGCGTAGGGCCGGTCGTCGACGTGGGTAATGAGGACGGAGTATTCCCGGTTGTCCTTGAGGAAGCGCTCGATCTGGTCTTTGCCCGGTTTGACCGGGGTGACCAGGGGAAACGCTGCAACGGGCAGGAAATCGCCAGTCAGGACCGACGTGGCGGGGGAGAGGGCGGCCGGGTTGCGTGCCTTGCGGCCGCGGAAGTTTTCCATCTCGACGTGCAGGATGCGCACGATGGCATGTTCTTCAAGTTCGGCAACCAGGCCGAAGGTGACCAGGCTGAGTAGGGCGCTGACCGTGAAACCTAGAAGGACAAACGGAAGGACGAGCTTTCGGCGCAGGCTGTCATAGGGCTGTTTGTTCATAAGCGATCCGATAGCCGAAACCCCTCACGGTATGAATGAGTTGGCGCTCGAAGGGTTTGTCGACGGCGTTGCGCAGGGTGTGCATGTGGACTATCAGCGCATGCGTGTCGCCGGGTTCGTCGCCCCATATTTCACGATGGATGCCCAGGCGGTGCACGACATTGGGCGAACGCCGCATGAGCAGCATGAGGATGCGCGTGGGCACGGGGGCGAGAACAATGGGTTGGCCGGCGCGTTCGATTTTCATGGTGCCGACATCCATGCGCAGGTCACCGACGACCAGCAGGTCGCTGTCACTTTCGCGGCCGGCACGGCGAATCAGGGCGCGTATCCGGGCTTCGATCTCGCGCAGCGAAGCTGGCTTGACGACATAGTCGTCGGCCCCGATATCGAAGGCGCCGATCTTGGTATCGACCTCATCCTTGGCCGTCAGCATGACGACCGGTACCTTGCTGCGTAATTGCTGGCGAATCCGGCTGCAGATGGTCAGGCCGTCGACCCCGGGCAACGTGATGTCGAGGACCACCAGGTCGTACTCGTTGTTGGCGAGCAGGCCGAGGGCGGCATGACCGTCGGCCGCGTAATCGGTGAGGTAGCCCTGGATTTCGAGAAAATCGATGAGGTTTCCGGCGAGATCCCGGTCATCTTCGACGATAAGCAGGCGACTGGCCATCTTGCTCAATATCCTTGTTATTTGTTCGGGGCCGAGTCCGCATCCGCTTTCTTTTTGCCCAGGGTGATCGGATGCGCCTGGCGACTCAGAATGAAGTCAAAAATGAATTTCATCCACAGCGTCGAACCGGCGATGGCGCTCCAGGTTTCGTACTGCAAGGTGGCGGTCAGAATGCCGATGACGACGAAAACAATGATGATGCCGGCGATGAAATTGATCGCTGCGGCGTAAGGGGCGAATTTTTCCGGGTTGGCCGGCGGCTCGCCGCGCTTGAGGGCGACTTCCGAGAAGTCATGTTTGACGATGATGCGCCAGGCGCGTCGAAACCAGAAAAAAGCGATGGGGAAAAGGGCGAGAAAAAGAATCCACGTCAAGGCCACGCTGACATCAAAGACCATCTACTGCTCCTGCTGCCTTGTGCGAAGGCAGAAAAACCGATCAACAAATAAAAAAGCCCCGCCAGTGCAGCCGGCAGGGCTTGGCAGGCCGTCACGAACCGCTAGGGCGGCTCGTGGCGGCGATGATACTCCGACTAGTGCTTAGTGGGCACCATCCACGGCCTTGGAGCCACGCGGGATGCGGACTGCTTCGACCATGTGCTGGATGTGCTCCGGCGGTTCCTTGGTGACCTTGTCGACCGCGAAGGCAACAGCGAAGTTGACCAGCGCGCCGATGGCACCGAAGGCTTCCGGCGTGATGCCGAAGAAGGAGTTCGGGCCGCCGATCATGTCGACGAAGCCGGTACCCTTGATGAAGAACAGACCCTTGTGAGCGAACACGTAGAACAGGGTGACGAAGAGGCCTGCCAGCATGCCTGCCATGGCGCCTTCCTTGTTCATCTTCTTCGAGAAGATACCCATCATGATCGCCGGGAACAGCGAGGAAGCCGCGATACCGAAGGCCAGAGCCACGGTGCCGGCCGCGAAGCCCGGAGGATTCAGACCGAGGTAACCGGCGACCACGATGGCCACGGCCATCGAGACCTTGCCTGCAAGCAGCTCGTTCTTCTCGCTGATGTCCGGTGCGAACACGCCCTTGACCAGGTCATGGGAAACAGCGGAGGAAATGGCCATGAGCAGACCGGCAGCGGTCGACAGTGCGGCAGCCAGACCACCGGCAGCGACCAGGGCGATAACCCAGTTCGGCAGCAGGGCGATTTCCGGATTGGCCAGCACGATGATGTCGGCGTTGACCGTCAGTTCGCTGCCCTTCCAGCCAGCCGCTTCGGCCTTAGCCTTGAAGGCTTCGTCCTTGGACTTGTCGTTGTAGTACTGGATACGGCCGTCGCCATTCTTGTCGGCGAACTTGAGCAGGCCAGTCTTTTCCCAACGCTTCATCCAGTCCGGACGCTCGTCGTACTTGATTTGCGAGTCGGCG
>PHCF01000105.1 GCA_002842145.1 Betaproteobacteria bacterium HGW-Betaproteobacteria-6
AAACGTCGTCACAGCCATGCCAACGATGTTTCTCCGGTAGAGTTCGAAAACCAGTATTTCAGCCGGCTACAGAGTGTCTAGGGAAGCCGGGGCGATTCAAAGCGCGGCCTACCAGTTCTAGTCAGATGTCCAAAGTCAGCTTAGAGGCGATTGCTGTCGTTGTTGTCCTAAGGGTTGAGGACAGCTTTGGGCACACACCCGCCATTTAAAATCGGCCGACAACCCGACTCATCGCCAGCCCGCGCTGAGTTCAACAACAGATTTCCGATTTCAATTTTGGCCATTTTTTCCGGTTGACCGTAGCAAACCCGGCTGGCTGTGGCATTAGCCGGGTCGCCCCGCGAAAATTGGCCGGCGGGACGAATGGACTGGCGCTCACTTGCCCGGAGCTACGACAGCCCGGCTGATGGCTTTCCATGTCTGCTCGAGCAAGGCCAGTGTTCCGGCCGAATTTTCTCCGGGGCGGGTGGCGTACAGGGCGATCACCAAGCGCTTGTCAAAATCGAGATACAGGCTCGTCCCATGGGCGCCGATCAGGGCGACCCGATTCCGTGCCCCGCCGAGATGGACGAAGCCGTAACGCAGCTCGCTGCCCTCGGCGAGCCCGTCGATTTCGGCTGAACGCAGGCCCGACGAGGCGAGCAGGGTTTCGACGAACCACCGGGGAATCCGGCCGCCGCTGCGACTGCTGCGGGCCTCGACGAGCAGTTGGCCGAGTTTGGCGAAATCCCGCAAAGACAAACCCAGCCCCGAGGCCAGCTCGACCCCTTGGGCGTCGCTGAGCCACAGCACGGCATGCTCGGGCTTGGCTCGGCTCAACAGTTGTTGGCAGAACAGGCGGGACAACGGAAGCGCGTTACCCTCGGCCAGCGTCCAGGCCAGCAAGTCGTCGTCGGGCGAGGCGCCGAATAGGGGGGCCTCCCGTTCGCTCAGGGTTTTGTCCCAGCGCCCGGGCTCCGACAGCCAGGCGCGGATGCTGTTGTCGGGCTCGTTCGTCGTCCAGCCACCGGATCGGCGCCAGGCATCGATCTCATCGGGCGTCCAAGCGTGATATTCCTTGTTTTCCAGCAGACGCTGCACGGAAATCTTGCGTAGCCCGGTCGAAGCGGCCATTTCGGGCAGATAACGCACAACCGATTTTTCGTCAGCCAGTTTGCCCTCGCTGACGCTCATGGCGCCCAGCAGGTTGAGCAACGGACGGCTGGCCTCGAGCAGAAGCCTGGGTTGATCGGGCGCCATCCCGTTGCGATAGCGTTCGGCAACGACCCGACCGTTGCGCAGGACAACCAAGCCATCGGCATAAAGACGACTATCGAGCAGAAATCCGAGGTTACGCCGGCGGCCATCGAAGGGGTCAACCACCGAAACGTCGTCAACCGGGCGTAGCTTGGTGGCAAGCGGCTTCGCCTCGCCGTTCGGAAGCAGACGCCAGGCAGGCATGAATACTTCGCCGGCCTGCAAGCTCAGGCGCTGGCTTTCAATCGACAGCCAGTTGCTCTTGTCTATCCAGTCGCCCAGTTTTTGCGCGCCAACCGGCACCCGCTCGAAATCACAACCGGTAGCTGCCGCCCCTGCCCCCGTAGTGACCAATAGCGCCAGCAGGGCTACGGACAAGCGGTGGATCATCTTGTCTTCTCCTGGTTTTCGTTGTCTGTGCCGATCAGTCGTTCGCTGGCCTCGCGGACCACATCGTTCAAATTGCCGTGCTCCTTTTCCCTTTCCCGGAGCCAATCGGCATCGCCCGCATTGCCGGCGACCGCCAGTTTGAGCGGACTTAGCCAGCGTTCGCAGGCCAACGCCTGGGCATCTTCCGAGATCGATTCAAGCAAGCCGGCCAGCGTTTGCTTCAACGGCTTCTGACAAAGGTCCAGGGGGTCGGAAATCATCGCTTCCAGGCCATAGCGACAAGCCTGGAACTTGTTGTAACGGGCCACATGTGCCTGTTTCGCCGTATCCAGGCGCGGCCGGGTGCGCAACAGCCAGCTGGCGAGGGATTGGGCCAGGGCAGCCAGCGAAGTCGCCTGCTCGATGGTCAGCGGCGTATCGCAGACACGGAGTTCGACCGTGCCGAATTCCGGCTTCGGGCGGACATCCCAATACAGGTCCTTGATGCCTTGGGCGATGCCACAGGCCTGCAGGGTGGCAAAGTGTTCGGTGAATTCCTGCCAGCTGTTCAGGGGTGGGCACTGCCCGCTCAGCGGAAAGGCCGAAACGGCATTGAGCCGTGCCGACTGGTAGAAACTATCGACACCATCGACAAATGGCGAAGACGCAGACAGGGCAATGAAGGCCGGCACATAGACGCCGAGCGCCTGGGTCAGCCAGATGGCATCGTCGGCCGAGGTGCAGCCAACATGGATGTGCTGGCCGAAGACGGTGAATTGCTTGGCCAGGTAGCCGTAGCGCTGATAGAGGTCGTTGAATCGGTCGCCCGGGCAAATGCGCCGTTCCGGCCAGTGATGGAAGGGGTGCGTGCCGCCGCCGCAGACGCCGATGTTGTTGCGCTCGCAATGATGGCGCAGGGTATCACGCAATCCGCCGAGGTCGGCCGCGATACCGTCTACGGTCGACTGCGCCAAGGTGCTGATTTCGATCATGCTTTCGGTGATTTCCAGCTTGATCTCGCCGAAACGGCCGTCGTAATCCAGGCTGCCGATCAGGTCAGTGGCGCCGCGCGTCAGGTCGAAATCCCGCCGCGACACAAGTTGCAGTTCGAGTTCGACACCCAGGGAAAAAGCCGCACTGTCGGTGAACTCGCCCAATGGCTGGATCTTCATGTGATACCTCCACGCGCCAGGTCACTGCTCTCGCACTCGCCCGAACGGCGCAGGGCCAGACGGCAGAGGGCCGGACCGACCAGTTCCATCATGGCCGCCGCAAACAGGGGCAGAGTCAGGGCCGACCGGCCCACTTCCGGATACAGGCTGGCCAGTTCGTAAGCCATGAAGACCGCCGTGGCGGACAGGGGCTGGATACCGACGCCGACCAGCAGGCGTTTGCCCAAAGGCAAGCTGCCGCCCGACCAGGCCACCGCCCCGGCTTTGGCAACGGCGCGGACAAGCAGCAGCCCGAGCGCCTGGAGCCCGGCCAGCCAGGTAAATTCCTGCCACGGCAACGAGGCGCCGACGATGACGAAAAGCACGATGGCGAGCAGCCAATGCCCTTCGGGCAACGCGGTGTAACGCAAGGTCTGCAGGCGGTCGCGCGAGGCGAGCAGAACGCCCATCAGGAAGAGCGTCAGGAAAACCGGCACGGCGAGCATACGCGCTATGCCAACGGCCAGCAGGGCGCTGGCAACCAGCACGAACACCTGGGCCAGGGAGCGCTTGGGCAGGATGTGGGCAATATTGAGCGCCAGCCAGCTGCCGATGCCGCCGACCAGAAGCGCCCCGACAACAACCCAAAGCGGATGGACAACGGCATTCAGCCAGTCCTCGCTCAATTCGGCATGAACGACGCCGAGGACCAGCGCGAACGCGACGAACGAAGCGGCCGAACTGATCGCCGTATGCAGGATGATGCGCTCGGTCACCTGCCCCTGCGCCCTGGCCTCCTCGATGGTCAGCAGGACCACGGCCGGCGCCGAGGCCATGGTCACCGCCGCCGTGGCCGCCGCCCAGGCCGGCGTCAAACCAACCAGCCAGAGGGCGAAGGCAAAAATCAGGGCGAACGACAAGGCGATATCGGCGAAGGTGCTGCGCAACAACTCCGGATTGTGGCGCAGCCAGCTCAAGTCGAGACGCCGCCCGACTTCCATCATCAGCAAGCCGAGCGCCGCATCGGCAATCGGTCGCGCCTGCGCCAGGGCCTCGATGCTGATCCAGCCCAGCGACGAGGGGCCGAACGACAACCAGGAGCAGGCTGAACAGGGCGAGTGAATCGATCCGCTCCGGGAAAGGCGGCAGGAAGAACAGACGTTCGAGCAGCGCCTCCCACAGTCGGCGCGGCAGCGAGATCAGGCTGTCAAGCATCGACGGGCTGCTGTCCCCCGCCGCGTTGCAGTTCTTGGCGCATCATGTCGAGCAGCAATTCCTCGTAGGAATAGTAGCCGGCCGGACGAGTAGCCAGCAGGCTCAGCGCGAATGCGGCACCGGTACCAAAAGCCTCGCGACGGATCGAGTCGTGGATCATGCGCACGGTTTGATGCGGGAAGCCAAAAATGACTTCGTGATGGCCGATGATGCCGCCCAGGCGCAGTGACGTGATTTCCTCTTCATCCACCTCCAGTGTTTTGGCAATGCGTTTTGCCGTGCCGGACACCTCGCTCTTGTCGCGGAAGTGCTGCTCGACGATGCCGACATCGGCAAACGGCGCGATGCTGCGCAGCAGGCGGGCGGCCAGCATGAGGAAATTGATGCCCAGCGTGATGTTGGGCGAACTCATGACGCGGATTTCCCGGCCCAGTTCGCGGATGTAGGCCAGCGTTTCCGGCGAATAGCTGGAAATGGCGCTGACCAGCATGAGTCCGTGCTGACGGATTGCCTCGCCGTAGTCGAGAACGGCCTCGCTGTCGGAAAAATCCACCACGGCATCGACCGGGTGTGACGCCAGCCAGTCGGGAAATGTCGCCTTGTCGAGGCGCGTCACCGGGATTTCGGTTGCCGTCGGCTTGTTCGAACGTCGGGCGATCCAGCACAACTCGAAGCGCTCATCCTGTGCCAGTACGCTGGCCACAGCCTTGCCTGCCTTGCCATAACCCACCAGTCCAACTCTTATCATATTTACTCCCCTTGATGCAGATTCGGATTCGATATGTCGATATCCACCTCATAAGCCTGGGCACGATGTCCGGCCCGATTGAAAAACCGCCGATCGCGAAACGCGAATGCGGCCGCCAACGAAAACGCTTTCCTACCAGTGACGCGCTTTGGCTGCGTTCAAGAACTCGTCGAGGATCGGATTGCAGTTGAGCAGATCGGTACTCCCCGGCGGATGGAACTCCGGATGCCATTGCAAGCCGAGAACGTAGGGTTTGCCTTCGAGACGGACAGCTTCGATCAATCCGTCCTCGATGCTGCGCGCCTCGACGCGCAGCCCCTTGCCGAGCGCCTTGATGGCCTGGTGATGAATCGAAATCACCCGGCCGCCATCACTCTCCGGATACAGTTTGCCCAAGCCGCTGCCGGCCTCCCATGCGATGGCGTGCGCATGTGCATCGTAAGCTTCGTGTACATGAACTTCCGGCTGTTCGTACTGGGTCGCGATGTCCTGATACAAGGTGCCGCCCAGCGCGACATTGATCAGCTGGGCTCCCCGGCAGATGCCGAGCACCGGCCGGCCGGCTTCCATGAATTCATGCAGCAATTCCATTTCATAAGCATCGCGCAGACGGTCGCCCGCCCACTCTGCCTGCAGTGCTTCTTCGCCATAACATTGCGGACTGATGTCCGCCCCGCCCTGCAGCACCAGGCCGTCGAGATATTGCGGGTAGTCGGAAAGGCGGATGCTGCTGCGGTGCACGATGCCGTCGCCACTGACCGAGGGAATCATGAACACCATCACATCGCGCGACATGACCCAATGCGCCCACCGGGCTGCGGATGGTAGATCCGGGCTGAAAGGCCAATACGCAACGGGCGTCTGCTCATGACGTACCTCCATTATTTTTTGTCGGCACTCCTCTTCCCGACACTGCATCTACAACAATACCAACTGACAACACCCGATTGAAGAGTTGGATCGGGTTCACTGAAAAAAATGGGGGGCCAAGCCCCCCGAAAACCCTTGTCGAAAAGGATTGTTGTAACAGCGTCTCACGCTGCATTGGTTAGCAATATAATTTGCCCCCCCAATTAGCGCAACCAATCATTTCCATGAGCGACACCACCCCCCAGTTAACGCTGGAAGTTCTGCAGCAGTTCCGGGTCATTTACGGCACCATGCGCCAGTATTTCCGTGAGCTTGAAGATTGCTGCGGCCTGCCCGGTTCCCACATGTGGGTTCTTCAGGAAGTTGAGCGGACACCGGAAATCGGCATCACCGAGCTGGCTGGAAGGTTGGGCATACACCAGTCGACGTGCAGCCTGCTGGTCGAAAAACTGGTGGCCAGGAATTGCCTCATCAAGAAAAAGCAAAGCATGGATCTGCGCCGCGTCGGGTTGTGCCTGGCCGACGAGGGGCGCAAAGCCATCGCCGCCCTCCCCGGGCCGGCCGAAGGCGTATTGCCGGAGGCCCTGGCGGCAATACCGGATGTCGCCCTGAAAACATTGAATATCAATCTAGCTGAATTGATCAGCCACTTGCCCGGCAAAGACGATGCATTCGCTTCCACGCCTCTGGCCGAAATGGTCGATGTTTAAGATGCCCACACCCCGCCTGCCTCGCCGCGCGACACTGGGCTGTTTGCTGGTCGTGGTTTTCCTCTCCGGATGCAGCTCGACTTCGCAACCTCAACGCCCCGCACCGACCAGCATCGAGCCTCAGGCGACCGTCCAGAGTGCACCGCCAGTTGCGGCGGAAACCCGCCTCCAGGCCGAGCAAAAGGCAATGGCCGAAGTCGATGACAGCAACAGCATCTTTTTTGCCCTGGGCTCCAGCACGGTCACGCCAGGCGAAAGGGGCAAGCTGACGCCCTTCGCCCAGCGCCTGAAAGACGACAAGGAACTGGACATCACCTTGATCGGGCACACCGACGACAACGGAAGCCTGTCCCTCAATGTCGCGGTGGCTGACGCCCGGATTGCGTCGGTCAGCGCCATCCTGAAAAGGCTGGGGGTCAGGACACAGCAGATCAAGAAAAAAGTCAGCGGCAGCGAAAAATCCGCCGGAGTCTGCCGATCCGAGGCCTGTCGCCAAAAGATGCGACGGGTCGAACTGGTCTTTTCAACGCCGGATTAGCCCAGTGCGCATGAAACTGACGGCTGACGATTCCGGATTTCAATTTTGGTCTTTTTTTCCGGTTGACCGTAGCAATCGGACTCAGCCGTTCGCTATTTGCTCGAAACGCCCGAATTCTCCATCGCCGATGGCCACGTTGACCCGCTCGACAATGGCCTGGCGCGGCCCGCGCTGGGCCCAGGCGATCAATTGGAGCACGGCCATTTCCTCGCCGACGGCCAGGGCCTCGACCCGGCCATCGGCCAGGTTGCGAACCCAGCCGACCACGCCGAGCGCCCGCGCCTGTTCGACCATCGACCAGCGATAGCCAACGCCCTGAACCCGCCCTTCGATCACCAGATGACGCCCGATTCTTGCCATTTCGCTGCTCCTTGTGACCGCACCCGCCATGCGCGTATCTATACCAAAGGCCGGGGCAAAGTGCTAGATTGCCGGGCTTGCCAACGTACGCTTCCCACAGAAATGAGCGGCTTGGCAGACAGCAGAAAGCAAATCAGCGCCTCCGGCGCACCAGGGGAATAGATGTCGTCGCAAAACAAGCAAGCCTTGCCGGCCATTACGGTCGCTGCCATCGGTGTCGTCTTCGGCGACATCGGGACCAGCCCGCTCTACGCGCTGAAGGAAATCTTCAACGGCCACCATCCCATTCCGGTCACTCCGGGCAATATTCTCGGCGTGCTGTCGCTGGTTTTCTGGGCCATCGTCGTACTCGTCACGATCAAGTACGTGCTCATCATCATGCGCGCCGACAATCGTGGGGAGGGCGGCTCACTGGCGCTCCTCGCGCTGGTTACCGAAAAAGCCCGTAACCCGCTTCTGGCCTGGATCGTCACCCTGCTCGGCATCTTTGCCGCAGCCTTGTTCTTCGGCGACAGCATGATCACGCCGGCCATTTCGGTGCTCTCCGCCGTCGAGGGACTGGAAATCGTCACCCCCGACCTCAAGCCCTACGTCATCCCGGTCACCCTGGGCATCCTGACCGGCCTGTTCGTCATCCAGAAACACGGCACCGGCGCCGTCGGCAAGTTCTTCGGCCCGGTCATGGTCGCCTGGTTCAGTGTCCTGGCCGCCCTCGGACTGCACCAGATCGTCGCCAATCCGGCTGTCCTGCTCGCCCTCAACCCGCTGTTCGCCATCGTGTTCATCGCCGAACATCCCGGCCTCGCCTTCCTCGCCCTCGGCTCGGTGGTGCTCGCCGTGACCGGCGGCGAAGCGCTGTATACCGACATGGGCCACTTCGGCCGCTTCCCGATTCGCGTTGCCTGGTTCGGCTTCGTCATGCCGGCGCTGGTCCTCAACTATTTCGGCCAGGGCGCCCTGCTCCTCGTCGACCCGCAAGCCATCGCCAACCCCTTCTACCACCTCGCCCCCGACTGGGCGCTGATCCCGATGGTCGGGCTGGCCACCGCCGCCACTGTCATCGCCTCACAGGCGGTCATTTCCGGCGCCTTCTCGGTCGCCCGCCAGTCGATCCAGATGGGCCTGCTGCCGCGCATGCAGATCATCCACACCTCGGGCATGGAAGAAGGCCAGATCTACGTGCCCTTCACCAACTGGTTGCTCTATCTGGCCGTCGTCGCCCTCGTCATCGGCTTCCAGAACTCATCCAACCTGGCCGCCGCCTACGGCATTGCCGTCACCGGCACGATGCTCATCGACACCATCCTCGTCGCTTTCGTCATGGCCCTGCTGTGGAACTGGAACAAGCTGCTCGTCGTGCTCGTTGCCGGCTCGCTGCTCATGATCGACATCGCCTTCTTCGCCGCCAATGCCATCAAGATTCCCCAGGGCGGCTGGTTTCCGCTGGCCATGGCCATTGTTTCCTTCACCATCCTGACCACCTGGCGACGCGGCCGCAGCATGGTGGCCGAACAAATGAGCCGGGAAGGCATCCCGATGGATGACTTTCTCAACTCGATCGACGGCGTGCACCGCATCGTCGGCACGGGCATCTTCATGACCAGCGCCCGCGACGGCGTCCCGCCTGCCCTGCTCCACAACCTCAAGCACAACCAGGTGCTGCACGAACGCGTTGTCCTCGTCACCGTGCAGACCATGCCGACGCCGCACGTCAACGACATGGACCGCATCTATCTGTACGACATGAAAAAGGGCTTCAAGCGCCTGATCATCCACTACGGCTTCATGGAAAGCCCCGACGTCCCCGGCGCCCTCGAGCAATGCACCCGTTTCGGCGAAACTTTCGACATGATGGAAACCACCTTCTTCCTGTCGCGCGAAACCATTGTCCCGTCCATGGCGCGCGGCATGCTGCCGATCCGCGCCCGGCTCTTTGCCATCATGTCGAAGAACGCGACGAGCGCCAGCGACTTCTTCCACATCCCGACCAACCGTGTCGTCGAACTCGGCACCCAACTGGTCATCTGAGCTGAGCCGAGCCGCGCACTGCATCAGCAAATACTGAAACTAGCGCAGATCAATGTTGTCCGAATCGCAAGCGGCAACAATCGCCAGATCGATCATTTCCGGATGCCCGCATGAAACGCCTGCTCCCCCTGCTCCTGCTTGCCAGTCTCGTTTTTCCGGCCCTCGGCCAAGGCCTGAGTCCCGACCTGCCGATCCACGACGCAGCCCGTTCCGGCAACGGTGACGATGTTCGTCGCCTGCTCAAGGCCGCCCCCCAGCTGCGCGATGCGCGTAACGATCAGGGCTCGACGCCGCTCCATCTGGCCGCCACCAATCCGGACATCACCGCCATGCAGGCACTCATCGCCGCTGGCGCCAAGGTCATGGCGCGCGACAACGACGGCGCCACGCCGCTGCACATGGCCGCCTATTCGAGCCGTGCCCAAAACGTCCAGATCCTGCTCGAAGCCGGCGCCGATCCCTTTGCCAAGACCGACAACGGCCGCGACCCCGGTTCGATGGCCCGCAAGGTCAAGGCCGACGAAGCAGCCGGCGTACTCTCGCTGTGGGTACTCAAGGGCTGCAAGCCCGGACGGCCATGCTGAAGGCGCTTCCTCTTCTGTTCGCCCTGCTCGCCGGCGGGGTCGTCGCCGAGCCGACCAGACCGCTGCCCCCGGTCGAAGTGTTCACCCCGACGGTGTGCCTGACCTGCATTGAATGGGCCGAACACCTCCGGCAGAACGGCTTCACCGTCAAAGTGACGCCGATGGCGGACATGGATGCCGTCAAACGCCGCCTCAAGGTACCGAAAGAAATGGAGTCGGTGCCCAGTGCGCTGGTTGCCGGCTACTTTGTCGAAGGCCACGTGCCGGCCGAGGACATCAAGCTGTTACTGGACGAAAAGCCGGCCGCCCTGGGCCTCGCCGTCCCCGGCCTGCCGCAGGGTGCGCCGGGGCGCGAATTCTCGAACCCGACCTGCGAAACGGCATGCACGATGCTCGACAAGGAAGGCGCCGAGCCGCCAGTCCGCCGAGAATTTTTCGAGACTTTTCTGGTTGACCGCAAGGGCCAGGCATCGCGTTTCGCGCGTCACTGACCGACACCGCAGTTTTCACAAAAAAACAACAAACGTTCCGGGAGTGCAATAATTGCCGTTTTTTAACGGCGTCTCGCCACCCCCTGGGTACGTTACTTGTCTCAGCCCGCATCGCTCAAACCAACGCCCATCAGTTCCGGCAAGTCGGCAGCCCGCTTTCTTGGCGGGCTGATCCTGGGCGTTTTCACCCTCAGCGCCGTGATGACCGCCTTCATCGTGGTGGCCGTTGGCGTGGCCCCGCTCGATTACCAGGGTGGCTGGAGCCACCAACTGCGCAACGCCATTTTGCTCATTGCCGGCTTTTTTGCGACCACCGCGCTCGGCGCCTGGCTGTTGCTGCGTTACTGGCGCCGGATCCAGAACCAGACACTGTTCCTCCACACGCTGATCGAAAGCGTCCCGGTGCCGCTCTTCTACAAGGACACCGAGGGGCGTTACCTGGGATGCAATCAGGCGTTCGAGCAATCGCTCGGCAAGGGGCGTGACGAGATCATCGGCAAGTCGGTTTTCGACATGGCGCCAGCCGAAATCGCCCAGCGTTACAAGGACAAGGACGACGAACTGTTCGCGCAGCCAGGCACCCAGACCTACGACTGGATGACCGTGAAAGGCTGCGAGACACACAACGTCATCTTCCACAAGGCCACGTTCCATCGCATCGACGGCACTGTTGCCGGGCTGATCGGCGCTATCACCGACGTCACCGATCTCAAGCAGGCCCATGCCGAGTTGCAGGCCCACCGCGACAACCTCGAACAACTCGTCGCCGAGCGTACCGCCCAACTGGCCCGGACCACGGCGGAGGCCGAGGCTGCCAGCAAGGCCAAGAGCACCTTCCTGGCCAACATGAGCCATGAACTGCGCACGCCGATGAACGCCATCCTCGGCCTGACCGGGCTGGCCCTGCGCAAAGCCGATGACCCGACCCTGCAAAGCCAGCTCGGCAAGATCGACTTCGCCGCCCATCATTTGCTCGGCGTCATCAACGACATCCTCGACATTTCGAAGATCGAGGCCGAGCACATGCAGCTCGAACAGGTGGATTTCTGCATCGGTGATGTCGTCGCCAACCTGCGCGACCTGATTGCCCAGCGGGCAGCTGAAAAAGGCCTCCACCTGGAAATCGCCCTTCCGGCCGAGGTCTCCGACCTGACGCTGCGTGGCGACCCGTTCCGCCTCGGCCAGATCCTGCTCAACCTGACAGCCAATGCCGTCAAATTCACGAATCAGGGCACGATCCGACTGCGCATCGAGCAAATCGCGGCCGATGCCAACGAGGTTGCACTGCGTTTCGAGGTCACCGACAGCGGCATTGGCATTGCCCCCGAAGACCAGAAAAATCTGTTTAATGCCTTCGAGCAGGCGGACGGTTCGATGTCCCGAAAATACGGTGGCACGGGTCTTGGCCTGGCCATCAGCAAGCGCCTCGTCAAACTGATGGGCGGCGACATCGGCTTTGAAAGCCAGGCGAACATCGGCAGTGTTTTCTGGTTCACCGTCAGCCTGCCGCGGATTTCGCAGGCCGCGCCGCCTCCGGCAAGGCCGCTCAGGCTGTCATCCGAAGCCACGCTCCGGGAACGTTTTTCGGGCACCCGTGTTTTGTTGGTCGAGGACGAACCGATCAACCAGGAGGTGTCGATGAGCCTGCTCGAAGAAGCGGGGCTCTCGGTCGATGTTGCCGATGATGGTGAAGCGGCCGTCGCCATGGCCAGCCAGCACCAATACACGTTGATCCTGATGGACATGCAGATGCCGCGAATGAACGGCATCGAGGCGACGCAGGCGATCCGCAAGCTGCCCGGCTACGCGCTCACCCCCATTCTGGCGGTCACCGCCAATGCCTTCGAGGAAGACCGCCAGACCTGCCTGGCCGCGGGCATGAACGACCACATTGGCAAACCGGTCATTCCCGATCTGTTGTTCGACGCCTTGCTGAAATGGCTGAGCCGGAATTGAGTCAGCCGCCCACCCTCGGAAAAATACCCGCCATGGAAAAAACGCTCCCGGAAAATCACCCTGACATGATCAGGATCGTCCAGGCCGCCCATCGCGACATCGCGCCGCAGCCGCCCGCCGGCCAGGCCAACTCGCTGGCCAACGCGTTGGCCGCAGCGATGGGCAAGGCCCCGGGCTGCGACGAAGACCGCGAGAACATCGAGTTCCTGGTCTATGTCCTGTCGGTCAATCGCGCCGCCGGAGACATCGACGACGAATCCTTCGCTCGCCTGCTTTCGCGTATCGAAACCCAGGCCGGACGAGCCGAGCTGACTCGCCAATTCACCGAACAACTCGAAGCCGAACACGGCTACGAGGACGAGGACTGAGCCGGCCGGCGAATCTGCCGCTCAGGGCAGCAAGAAATCGCGGTACATGGCCTCGGCCCAGGCGACATCCTCGCCGGCCGGGTTGGGTTGCCGGGTCTGCCTGACCTGCTGCAGCAGGAAGCCGTCGCCGCGCCGCCGGTAGCGGGTGTCGATGCGGGTATATTCGAGCGGTTCGACGCTGCTCGCCACATGGCAGACGCTTTCCGGAAGCAGTGCCGGGAAGGCTTGGCCGGTCGCTCGCGCAGCGATCTGCCGGGCGACGATGGCACCCATGCGGTTGGCGATGTGGCCGGTTTTCGGAAAATGGCCGAATAGCGGCGAAACCAGGCCAGCCGCGTCGCCGATGATGAAAACCCGTTCATCGGCCACGCTGCGAAAATCCTTGCCGCCCTGATCGGCCCAGCCAGTAGGCTGGCCGCCATCGATCCGCCGGATCAGCCCGGCCTGCCAGAGCAGGTCGGCCGCCTGTTGGGGCGGGGCAAGCAGGGCCTCGTCGAAGCGGATGTCGTCGACATCGGTGATCACTGTTTTCCTGGCCAGATCGACCTGGCGCACGTTGGCGTGGTCGACATAAGTGACCTGCTCGGCGAAGCGGTCGAGCAGGATCGATCTGAAGGCCGGCATCAGGGGATTGGGATCGACGATGATGAGCTTGCCGGGAATTTTCTGGGTCTTGAGCCACCAGGCGATGAACATGGCCCGCTCGTAGGGGGCCGGCGGGCAACGGTAAGGGGCCGGCGGTATGGTCATGAGCAGATCACCACCGGCAAACCCGGTGAGACGCTGCTTGAGCCCCGGCAAATCGGCGGCATGGAGCATGGCGCCGGAATGGCGCTGACGCAGTTCGGCCACCGTCTGCGGGTCGTCAATCTGCCAGGCCGCCCAGTTTTCACGAATGCCGGGGGCGAGAACCAGCCAGTCGTAGGGCAGGCGGCCGGCGCTGGTCGTCACCATGCGCTGGGCGCGGTCGATACCGTCAACGCTGGCCTGAATAAAACGATAGCCTCGGCTAGCGGCCAACGCCGCGTAGTCCTGGCTGACCAATTGGCTAGTGCCATGATCGACCAGCCAGCGGTTGCTCAGCGCGAACGATGAGAAGGCCGGCTGACGGTCGACGAGCACCACCTCGATTTCCGGCGCCAGCCGGCGCAGATGACTGGCGGCCGAGAGGCCGCCCCAGCCACCGCCGACAATAACGACCCGCCGGCTGGCGGCGTGCAGGGGACGGACCAGCGGCAACAGGCCGGCCGCAAGGAGAATTTGACGACGACGGTTCATTGGTAACGCAGTGCCTCGATGGGATCGAGCCGGGCCGCCTTGCGGGCCGGGTACCAGCCGAAAAAGATGCCGACGCCGGCTGCGACGGCGAAGGCGATGAGGGCGGCGCTGCCCGAGATGACGATGACCATGCCGGTGAAGGCATTGATGCCGAGGGCGACGCCGAGGCCGATGAGCAGACCGAGCAGGCAGCCGGCGAAGGAGATCATGACGGCTTCGAGCAGGAACTGGGTGAGGATGTCGCGCTGACGGGCGCCGATGGCCATGCGGATGCCGATTTCACGGGTCCGTTCGGTGACCGAGACGAGCATGATATTCATGATGCCGATGCCGCCGACGAGTAGCGAAATCGAGGCGATGGCGCCGAGCAGGATGGACATCGTGCGCGTTGTTTCGGCCTCCGATTCGGCCGCCGCCGACAGGTTGCGCATGAAGAAATCGTCAGGCGCCCCCTCGCGCAGCCGGTGACGCTGGCGGAGCAAGGCCCGGACGCCGGCTTCGACCTTGGGCATGGCCTCGGCTGAGTCGGCCTGGACCATGATCATGCGTACCGAGCCGAGAAAGGGTGTCCCGAACACTTTGCGCTGGGCGGTGGACAGCGGGATGATCACGGTGTCGTCCTGGTCGCGCCCATCAAGGTTCTGGCCCTTGCTGCCGAGTACGCCGATGACGATGAACGGGCTTTGCTGGATGCGCATGGTCTTGCCGATCGGGTCGTCGGCGCCGAACAGGTTTTCCGCCACGGTCTTGCCGATGATC
>PHCF01000106.1:0-3435 GCA_002842145.1 Betaproteobacteria bacterium HGW-Betaproteobacteria-6
CGCAATCTTGAATTCTTCCGGGTAACGCTTGCTGCTCATGAGGCCTCCTTGACCCTAAGTTTAAGGCTCAGAAGTATCTAAGGGGGCCGGGGCGATTCAGGTATCGATTGGATTGCTTTAAGTATCGTCATCAAATAACCGCGAGCTAGACACCGGAATGACTCACAAGTAAATAGCCGCAGTAACTGACGATCTTCGTTTGCGAGAAGCGGTGCGTCGCTACTGGCTTTCAAGGGCCTTATTCAGCCAGCCGCGTAAAAACTCCCGACTCTGTGACCCGACGAGATTGGCAATGGGCTCGCCATCGCGAAACAGGACCAGAGCGGGAATACCACGGACCTGAAATTCCTGTGCCTTACCAGGATGTTCATCGACGTTGACTTTGCCGAAGCGAACGCGGCCGGAAAACTCACTGGATAGTTCATCGAGGGTGGGGAGCAGCGCCTTGCATGGCCCACACCACGGTGCCCAGAAATCGACCAATGCAAGTTGCTCGTTGTGGCCGGTAAAGTCCGCAAACGAGCGCAGATCCAGATTGACTACATGACTCATACGAGTTTCTCCTTAAGTTGGGGGTAGAAGCCAGACTGAAAAACTTCTCCGGCGACCCAAAACCATTCGTCAGAGTTCGACGACCGGAAAATCCACATCGGTAACCGCGATATGGTTCGTATAGTTGGTCAGCGTGTTCAGCGCGACATGGCCAATCACCTCAGTGATCAACTCGTCATCCAGCCCGGCATCACGAGCTGCACCAACATCTGCATCGGTGAGTCGGCCACGCTGATTGACGACTTTTACAGCGAGTTTGACGATAGCGTCAGTTTTTGGATCTTCGCCTCGCCCGGCCCTGGCCTCAAGAATCGACCATTCACTGAGGCCGACCCCTTTAGCAATAAGAGTATGTGCAGAGAGGCAGTATTGGCAGCTATTGGCTTGGCCAACGGCCAATGCAATCACTTCGCGTTGTTCAGCACTCAGGCGACCCGCGGACAGTGCCTCACTAAAGCCAAGGTACGCATTAAGCACAGCGGGTGAATTTGCGAATGTCGCAACTAAATTGGGGACTTTACCAATTTTTGCCTTAACGGCGTCTAGGGTGGCGGCCACTTGACCAACTGCATTTTCACGGCGAATCGGTTGAACTCTGGGCATGGTGTTCTCCTTTACGTTGAGTAAGAAATAAAAGCGCTTTCGGCGCTGGAGACATCATGCGATACTAATGATCACACATTGTATCGAACGCTATCCTGAAAGTATCGCCATGGACCAACTTGCACCACTTCTCAGCCAAATATCACTATCCGCGAGAGTTTTCTTCTCCGGTGAGCTATGCCAGATGGCCAATTTCGACGACTCCGAATTGGCCGGCCACCTTCATCTGGTGAAATCGGGGAAGGTTTCCGTGCGAATGCGTGGCGAAGAGATCGCTCTGATCGACCGCCCCAGCGTCCTTTTCTTCCCTCGGCCTTGTAATCACGCACTAGTTCCACAGGATCAAAAAGGATTTGAACTGCTTTGCGCATCCATTGATCTCGGCGTCAAAGTACGAAGTCCTCTCGCCATGGCTCTGCCGGAGTTTCTGGCGTTGCCTACCGACGATGTCGGGCCCATGGCACCAACACTAGAATTGCTATTTGGCGAGGCTTTTGGGCGCGCTTTTGGGCGACAGGCTGCCCTTGATCGGCTTGTCGAATACTTTCTGATCCAAATGCTCAGACACGTCATAGGCAATGGCATCCTAAAAGGCGGGATATTTGCCGCGCTTGCCGATCAACGGTTGGCCCGGTCGGTCAATGCGATGCACGATCGGCCGGCGCACCCTTGGACGCTTGACGAGTTGGCCGACATCTCGGGTATGTCCAGGGCCAGGTTCGCAGTCAATTTCAGGGAAACGGTCGGCATGACGCCACTTGACTATCTGACCGACTGGCGAATGTCCGTGGCCCAAAACCTGATAAAGCAGGGACGTCCTATCAAAAGCGTCGCTATGGCCGTTGGCTATCAGAGTCAGGCGGCACTGACACGCGTCTTTTCCAAACGAATTGGTCGCTCGCCGACGGACTGGGTTCGGGAAACGACGACATCTAATTGACCGATAGCCGTATGGCACATCTGGTGTCCCCGGCGACGAATTACTTCCTTTCGCCAACGCCAGATGTAATAAATCGGCCGCTCACCCGACTAATGGATAAGGCGGGGAGCTTGCATCCCTGGACATAAAACAACAGGGAGCACTTCATGAAATTTCGCAAGCTGGCATTAGCACTGACAATTGGATTGGCAATAGCCGGTTTCTTCGTTTTCGACCTCGGGCAATACCTCAATCTCCAGACGCTCAAGGAACAACAAGCTGCCATCCAGTCTTTCCAGACGAACAATCCACTCCTGAGCGTTGCCGCTTATTTCGTCCTGTACGTCATCGCGACCGCCCTCTCCTTTCCGGGCGCCGCGCTGCTCACACTGGCAGGTGGTGCCGTGTTTGGGCTGCTCTGGGGCACGCTGATCGTTTCCTTCGCCTCAAGCATCGGCGCCACCCTCGCCTTCCTGATGTCTCGCTTTTTGCTGCGCGACTGGGTCAGTCAGCGTTTTGGTCAACGCCTGGCAGCGATCGACGATGGCGTTAAGCGCGAAGGGGCCTTCTACCTTTTCACCCTGCGCCTGGTCCCGGTGTTCCCCTTCTTCTTGGTCAACCTGCTGTTCGGCCTGACCGGCATGAAAACCCGCGCTTACTACTTCGCCAGCCAGCTCGGCATGTTGGCCGGCACGGTGGTGTACGTGAATGCCGGCACCCAATTGGCAAAGTTGGAGTCCCTGTCCGGCATCCTCTCGCCGGGCCTGCTCGGCTCGTTTGTCCTGCTCGGCATCTTTCCCCTGATTGCCCGCAAAATCGTGGAGATCGTTCGCATGAACAAGGTATTTGCCAACTGGAAGAAGCCCGCCCGCTTCGACCGCAATCTGGTGGTCATCGGCGGCGGTAGCGCCGGTCTGGTCACTTCCTACATCGCTGCTGCCGTCAAGGCCAAGGTCACCCTGGTCGAAAAGCACAAGCTGGGCGGCGATTGCCTGAACACCGGCTGCATCCCCTCGAAGGCGCTGATCCGCTCGGCCAAGTTCCTGTCGCATGTCACCCGCTCGCAGGAATTCGGCATTCATTCTGCCAGCGCCGAATTCGAGTTTTCCGATGTGATGAAACGCGTGCAGGCCGTGATCAAGACAGTCGAGCCGCATGATTCGGCCGAGCGTTACACCGAGCTGGGTGTCGATGTCGCGCAGGGCAGCGCTAAGATCGTTTCGCCGTGGGAGGTCGACATCACCCGCGAGGATGGCAGCACCCAGCGCCTGGCAACGCGAAGCATCGTCATCGCCACCGGTGCCCGACCTTTCGTTCCGCCGATTCCGGGCATCGAGGAAGTCGGGTATCTGACCTCGGAC
>PHCF01000106.1:3476-13596 GCA_002842145.1 Betaproteobacteria bacterium HGW-Betaproteobacteria-6
CCCCGCGCATCATGATTCGCGAAGACCCGGAGGTTTCCGAACTGGTCACCCAGCGTTTCCGGGCGGAAGGAATTGATGTTCTGCTTAATCACCGGGCCAAGCAGTTCATCATCGACAACGGCGAGAAAATCCTAATCGCCGAACATGAAGGACAGGATGTCCGCATCCCCTTCGATGCCGTACTCGTTGCCGTTGGCCGTGCTGCCAATCTGAAAGGCTTCGGTCTGGAAGAACTGGGCATTCCGACCGGGCGTACCGTCGATACCAACGAGTTTCTGCAAACCAACTACCCGAATATCTACGCCGCAGGCGACGTCGCCGGTCCTTTCCAATTCACCCACACCGCCGCCCATCAGGCCTGGTATGCCGCAGTCAACGCCCTGTTCGACCCCATCAAGAAATTCAAGGCCGATTATTCGGTGATCCCTTGGGCCACCTTCGTCGAGCCGGAAGTCGCCCGCGTAGGCCTGAACGAGCTGGAAGCCAAGGAGAAAGGCATCCCTTACGAAGTCACAACCTACGATATCGACGACCTCGATCGGGCGATTGCCGATAGTGAAGCCCATGGCTTCCTCAAGGTGCTGACGGTACCGGGCAAGGACAAGATCCTCGGCGTCACCATCGTCGGCGAACATGCCGGCGACCTGATCGCCGAATACGTGCTGGCCATGAAGCAAGGCATCGGGCTGACAAGTACGTCGCCGGCAACTGGAAGAAGGCGCACGCGCCGCACAATATTTTGGCCTGGGTCGAACGTTTCCATGCCTGGCGCCGGGGGTAAGTCAAATGTCCATCCTGAAGAAAATCAGCCTGATTGCGCTCATGACGCTGGCCAGTTTCTCGGCTATCGCCTTTGACCACGACTACCGAGAATGGAATTCGCTACTCGCCAAACACGTCAAGGTGGCGCCCGACGGCTATTCGAGCCGGGTCGACTATCGCGGCATGGCAGCCGATCAGGCCCAGATAAAAACCTGGCTGAAAACAGTTTCAGCCGTCCCAGAGGCTGAATACAAGCAGTGGCCCAAAGCGAAGCGGCTGGCCTTCCTGATCAATGGCTATAACGCCTGGACCATCGAACTGGTGTTGAGCAAGTATCCTGACCTCAAATCGATCAAGGATCTGGGCAGCGTTTTCCAGTCGCCCTGGAAGAAGAAATTCATCCCGCTCTTCGGCCAGGAAATGGCCCTTGATGATATCGAGCATGGCCTGATCCGTGCGCCAGGTGCTTTCGACGATCCGCGCATTCATGCCGCCGTCGTCTGTGCCTCAATCGGTTGCCCCATGTTGCGGGCCGAAGCCTTCACGGCCGACAAGCTGGATGCCCAACTGGAAGACGGCATGCGCCGCTTCCTCGCGGACAGCAGTCGCAATCGCTTCGACGCGGCCAACGGAAAACTTCAGGTCTCGAAAATCTTCGACTGGTACGGCAAGGACTTCGAGAAAGGGCACCAAGGTTTCGCTTCGCTCAAAATCACCTTTGGCCGTTATGCCGGGCAACTCGCCAAAACACAGGAGGCACAGGAGCGAATTCGCCAGGGCGACTACAAGCTAGAGTTCCTCGACTACGACTGGCGCCTGAACGATGCCAGCGCGTCAGGGCGCCGCTAGGATGCAAAAATGAATTTCCTGGCGCGACGCGTGGGTAGCTGGTTGGGGCATTGGCTAAGCCAGCCGCACCATAACCATGGTGCATCGCTACCGACGCGTCTGGAATTCCTGGAAAAGATGCTTCAGCCCGGGGATGTGCTCCTTGTTGAAGGCGAAACGCGGGTTAGCGTGGCAATCAAGTATCTGACCCAATCCACCTGGTCGCATGCCGCGCTTTACATCGGCGACGCTGCCGGGCACTACGGGCCGAGCGGTTCCACCCTATGCTTTGTCGAGGCCGACATCATCGAAGGTGTTCGGCTGGTCGGACTTTCCGAATTCGACGGCCTGCACTGCCGCATCTGCCGGCCGGTAGGCCTCTCCGAAGAAGACCGGCAACGCATCATCGACTACGGCCTGACACGGGTTGGCCAGCGCTACGACCTGAAGAACGTCTTCGATCTGGCCCGTTACCTGATCCCGACACCACCCGTGCCGCAACGCTGGCGACGGCGCATGCTGGCACTGGGCAGCGGCGATCCGACGCGAGCCATCTGCTCGACGCTGATCGCGCAATGTTTCCAGTCGGTGCGCTACCCCATTCTGCCCGATATCGAACTGCGCGCTACCGATCGCAAGGACTGCCCGGGCTGTATCGAGGAAATACTGCGGATTCGCCATCACAGCCTGTTCGTTCCTCGGGATTTCGATGTATCGCCCTATTTTCAGGTGATCAAGCCGACCCTGGAAAACGGCTTTGAGTACCGTCGTCTCAACTGGGCCGACCGCTTGCCCGAGGCAGCACAGCAAGGGGCCAGTACATGACTCGGCGTTTCCTGGCCTGCCTGTTCGGCATGAGCATTTCCCTCGCAGCCTGGGCTGATCCGCTTTGGGTTGGACGATTCAGCGAGACCGATGCTGCAATTCCAGCCCTGTGGAAAATCGAGCACCTTGACCAGCGCGTGCTGCCGACCCAATACGCAGTACGTAAATGGGACGGCGTGGTTGCCGTTGAGGCCAAGGCAAAGAAAAGCATGGCCTTGCTCGGTCGGACTGTCACGGTCGACCTGAAAAAAATGCCCATTTTGTGCTGGCAATGGCGGATCGACGCGCCTGTTGCTTCCGCCGACATGACTCGCAAATCTGGTGACGATTACGCTGCCCGGGTCTATCTGACCTTTGCGGTGCCGCCGGATCAACTGAGTTTTGCCACGCGAACCAAGCTCGGTCTGGCGCGCACGATCTACGGCGACCAGGTACCGGATGCGGCATTGAATTACATCTGGGACAACCGCCACCCGATCGGCACCGTGCAGGACAACGCCTATACAGATCGCGCACGCATGCTGGTGCTGCGCTCCGGCACTGCACAGGCTGGCATTTGGGTGCAGGAACGACGGAATGTCCTGGCTGATTTTCAAAGGGCATTTGGTGAGCTCAATGGCGAATTGCAAGGACTGGCTATCGCTTCGGACACCGACAATACCGGCGAAGAAGCGCATGCCGGTTTTGCGGATTTCCGTTTCGTTGAAACGGAAGATGCCTGCCCGATCACGAAAAATTGATCTGACCTGTAAGGATTCGGGCCGGTGAACGACTAATGAAGGTACTAAACACTTGAGGCAAGCATGCTGGCATTCATAGGTGGAACCGGAATTTACTCAATTGACGATATTGCCGTCATTGAGGAACTGGTTGTCGAGACACCGTTCGGTACCCCATCCGGTTCGATTGTTCGGGGCCGATGGAACGAACACGAGGTACTTTTCCTGGCTCGGCACGGTGCCGGACATCGGCTGCTGCCGCATGAAATCAACTACCGGGCCAATATCTTTGCCTTGAAGCGCCTTGGCGCCACCCAGTTGATCAGTTTGTCGGCAGTTGGCAGTCTGGATGAAGCCATTGCACCCGGCCACATTGCACTCCCCGGGCAGTATTTCGACTGGACGCGAGGAAAGCGGGATGCAAGCTTCTTTGGTTCAGGAGTTGCCGGCCATATCTCGTCGGCGGAACCGGTCTCCGGCCAGCTTGCCGCCTGGATTGCTCAAGGGGCTGGCAGTCTGGGCCTGCCGTGCCATACGAATGTGACTTATGCCGGGGTCGAGGGACCGCGTTTAGGCACTCGCGCCGAAAGCCATTTTCTTCGCCAGGCGGGATGCCAGATTGTCGGCATGACCAATGTGCCAGAGGCTTTCCTCGCCCGTGAAGCCCAGATTTGCTATGCCTCGATCGGCATGGTTACCGACTACGACTGCTGGATGGACAACCCGGAAATACACGTCAAGGCGACGGAAATCTTTGCCTTGTATGGGCAAAGCATCGGCAAGGCCATCAAACTGCTGCAACATCTGATGCAAACCCCGCTACCGGCCGAGGAAGTCGAAATTCGCCAGGCACTGGCCGTTGCTATCCTGACACCGGATTCGGCGCTGACAGAAAAACAGCGCCAGTGGCTTGAGATTCTCAGACGATAAAAGTCATGAAAACGCCCGCTCTCTCGATCATCATCCCTGTACTAAACGAAGCCAACGGCATCGTTCAAGTGCTCGAACGCCTGCAGGAATTTCGCAGGCAAGGCGCTGAAGTCATTGTGGTCGATGGCGGAAGTACCGATGGTACGGCTGAGCGTGCTCGCTCCCTGGCCGATTGCGTGACAACCTCCCTGCGCGGCAGAGGTCTGCAAATGAATACAGGGGCAGCCAGGGCTGCGGGTGACGTACTCTTGTTTCTGCACGCTGATACGCTTCTGCCACCCTCCGCGCTGGCCTTGATCAGGGAAGCCATCGACAACGGAGCCAGTTGGGGACGCTTCGATGTCCATATCGCAGGTTCGATCAGCGGTCTCGGCCTGGTGGCTTTCATGATGAATTGGCGCTCCCGCCTGACTGGCATCGCGACGGGTGATCAAGCGATATTCGTTACGCGGGTAGCATTCCAACGCCACGGCGGATTTCCGGCAATTCCCCTGATGGAAGACATCGTGTTTTCCGGCTGGATGCGTGAAGAATCACGACCGGCCAGCCTGAAGGCAAAGGTTGCGACCTCAGGCCGGCGCTGGGAAAAGCATGGCCTGATACGCACCATTCTGACGATGTGGTGGCTGCGTCTGCGATTTTTCCTGGGCGCCAGTCCGAATGCTCTGGCGCGAGAGTATGGATACATCCCTCATGAAACCTGAAACCACGCCGCGTATCGAAATTGCCATACTGGCCAAGGCGCCGATTGCCGGGCTGGCCAAGACGCGACTCATTCCGCACCTCGGCGCCGATGGGGCTGCTGCCCTGCAACGCTGGCTATTGCAGCGGACGGTGGCGGCTGCCGTGGTCGCCGATCTTGGACCGGTCACCTTGTGGTGCGCCCCGGATATTAACCACCCGGAGTTTGCCGTTTGCCGTGCATTTGGCGCGGTGACGTTGCGCCGCCAACCGGATGGAGACCTGGGAGAGCGCATGCATACCGCTATCGCCGAATCTTCGACTAGCGCAGGAGCGCTGATCATTGGAACTGATTGCGCGGTGCTCACCCCAGGCCTGTTGCGCCAGGCGGCAGAAAGCTTGCAGCAGCATGATGCGACGGTCGTTCCGGCCGAAGACGGCGGCTATGTTCTGATCGGGATGCGCGAAGCTGGCCGAGATGCTTTCCACGCGGTGGACTGGAGTACGGAACAGGTGATGGCACAGACCCGGGCTCGGCTGACAACCATGAATTGGCGATGGAGCGAGTTGCCTCCCCTGTGGGATGTCGACCGGAAGGAGGACTTTGAGCGCCTGGCGCAACTCTTCCCGGATGCCCGCACCCTTGCCACTCAGATCGCGGCACTCGCATGAAACATCTGGTTCTGGCTGGTGGCGGCCATGCTCATCTGCATGTTCTGAAGGCTCTGGCGGCGCGTCCGTGGCCGGGCGTCGAGGTCACGCTGATATCACCCTACACCCGCCAGATCTATTCCGGCATGCTGCCAGGGTGGATGGCGGGTCATTACCGCCTGGATCAATGCGCCGCCGCCCTCGAACCGCTGCTCAAGGCAGCGAAGGTCCGTTTCATTCAGGATAGTGTGAGCGGTCTCAATGCCAAGCGGCGGGTTATTCATACCCTGCACGCGGGCGATATCGCTTATGACGCCCTGTCATTGGATACCGGCGCTCAGGTCGACGCCTCTTGCTTGGCTGCCACTGGTGCCGAGTTGCTGACAATCCGTCCGATCGAGAGTTTTGTTGTCGACTGGATGCGGCAGGTCGACCTCTTTAAGCAGCAGAGAACGGCCAATCTCGCCGTCGTTGGCGGCGGAGCAGCGGGTGTTGAGTTGGCCCTGGCAGCCCGTTATCGACTGAACATCGAACTGGGCGCGAACAACGTGCGGGTGATATTGATCGCCGGATCGGGCCTGTTGCCGGGGCACGGCTCCAGTATCGTCAGGCAAGTCACTCACACCCTGGCGCTTCGTCAGATTGAGGTCGTTCGAGGGTATGCGGCGGGATGTTCATCAGGCCTTCAATTGAGCTACGGCACAACAATTCAAGTCGATTGCGTGATCGCCGCCACCGGGGTAAAGCCGGCGGCCTGGTTGGCCGAGTCCCGACTGGCGCTGGCGCCGGATGGCTTCATTGCGGTACAGGATGGGCAGCAAAGCGTCTCGCACCCGGAAGTCTTTGCCGCCGGCGATGTGGCATCACGCATCGACGCACCACACGCCAAGTCGGGCGTTTATGCCGTTCGTGCCGGCCCCGCCTTGGCCAGTAACCTGAATCGCGTACTGATGGGGCATGCGCCACTGAGTTACCAACCGCAGAAGCGCAGCCTTTACTTGCTGGCCACCGGCCCCAAGGAAGCCATCATGTCGTGGGGGGGACTCTCTGCCAGTGGCGGCTGGGCCTGGAAGTGGAAGGATTGGATCGACCGGCGCTTCATGAAGCAGTACGATCTGAAGCCGGAGACCGGATTGGGAGAAGAACATGAGCCTACTTAAAGAAATTGGTCAGCTTTTCGGTGGACAAGGGGAAAACCAGGGAAATTACCAGGAAGACCTCTTGCGTAGCCTGCTGGTCATGGCTTGGATGGTCGAGGCGCGCGACCCCTACACCGGCGGCCATTTGTGGCGGGTCTCCCGCTTTTCACGCTTACTGGCCAGCGAACTCGATTTGCCTGACAGCGATGTGGCGCGCATCAGCCTGGGTGGTTTTCTGCACGATCTCGGCAAGGTGGGCGTCCCGGATCAGATTCTGAACAAGAAAGACCGCCTGACCGACGAGGAGTACGAAGTCATCAAAACTCACCCCGATGTCGGCTGGCGGATGCTGGCCGGGCATCCCTTGGCCGGACTCGCCGAAACGGCCATCCGGGCCCACCATGAAATGCCGAACGGCAAGGGTTACCCGCGGGGTCTCACCGGGTTGAACATTCCGCTGGATGCACGCATCGTCGGCATCTGTGATGCCTTCGACGCAATGACCAGCACCCGCCCCTATCGACGCGGCATGCCCATCGAGAAAGCCCTGGCGATCATCAAGGAGAATCTCGGCGGCCAGTTCGACCAGACGTTTGGCGAACGCTTTGTGGCACTCGGCCAAGCAGGCGCGCTGAATCATATTATTGGTCACAGCGATGAAGGCATTCCGCTGCACGAATGCATGATGTGCGGCCCGACCCTGGTCCTGCGCAAGGGACAGCAGACAGGCGATCATGTGTATTGCCGCAGTTGCACCGGCGAATATGTGACCTCGCTGGAAGCCGGCCAACTGGTTACCAAACCCACCGGCAAAATGGGCAAACCGATTGACGTGGAACCGGAGGCCGATAACGAATTGATCAGTCGGTTGGTTCGTGAATCGGCCCATGCCCTGCTGGCATGAATAACACGGCACCCCTATGGCATTTCTAAGCACACTCTTTCAGACAGCCTTCAAGCGCTCCATCGTTCAGGCGGCGATCAAGGTGGCCATTGTCGTCGGCACCGTATTGAACCTGATCAATCAGGGCGGCCGGTTATTTGATGGCTTGCCACTCTCCTGGTTTCATGTTGGCCTGAACTATCTGGTGCCTTACTGCGTATCCAGTTACAGTGCCGCGCGCAACGAAATGCGCCGCAGTGAGGAAAATGCATGAATGCAGTCGTGAACCTTTTGATTGGCGATGGGTATCTGGACGAAATCCGTCGTGACATGATCAAGTTCGCCCATCTGCAACTGCGAGATGAGGCACAGGCTGAGGATGTGGTACAGGAAGCACTGGTGGCTGCTCTCGATAACACCAGGGAATTTGCCGGTCGATCGGCAGTGAAGACTTGGATTTTCGCCATTCTGAAAAACAAGATCGTCGATCTGATCCGCCAGCAAGCCCGCACCACCAACGTCTCCGCGCTATCTGCGGAAGAAGAAAGTCTGGATCAAGCCTTCGAGTCGCTCTTCAAGACCAATGCTCATTGGTCGCCGGGGGCACGGCCGAGCAACTGGGGCGACCCGGAAGAGTCTCTGCGCGAACAACGTTTCTGGGAGGTCTTTGATGCTTGTCTCAAGCACCTGCCGGAAAACACTGCCCGCGTTTTCATGATGCGCGAATTTCTTGAGTTCGAGACCGCCGAGGTTTGCCTGGAGTTGAGTCTCACGACAAGCAACTGCAATGTCATCCTGCACCGAGCGCGCAACGGATTGCGCCGTTGTCTGGAATCAAACTGGTTTTCTGCTGGAGAGCAGCCATGCTGAGCTGTAAGGAAGTAACCCATTTGCTATCGGAATCGCAGGACAGAAAACTTACTCTGTCAGAGAAAATGCATTTAGAAATGCACTTGGCCATGTGCAAAGGGTGCACGAACTTCAAAAGCCAAATGAAATTCTTGCGAGAGGCTTGTAAGCGATATGTAAATGCCCGGAGCAGCCTAGACGAGTAGGGCGACGAAACTAGTTTGAGGCAATTTCTTGTGCGCCTCGGCGAAGATGCGAAGTCGAATGACGGTTTACTGGCGTATTGCTGACTGAAACGCTTACCAAGTTGAACGTCAGGAATGGCCGAGAATCCGCCACCCCAAGAGTGTCAAAGAAGGCAGCTCTTTAGGGCAACGGGCCCCCAAACTTCGGGGCAATTCAAGAAACCATTCCAAGAACACCGGTAACCAGTTGTCAGTTCTGACACTACCTATCTTGACGATGACCGCGGGCGCGATTCGCGTGAACGCTTTAATACATCTAAACGCACTCCGTTGAGTTAACGTCGCAAAACCCCTGTTTTAGCCACGCGCTTTCATCGTCGAAGACGCCCAACCTGCGCCTATCACAAACTCAGCAGGGGTTTATCTATGCCTTGCCAGGTCGTCAAAGCCGTAGATGTCGGTTATGGCAACACCAAATACACAGTGCTTGTCGCAGTTGGCAACACTCAGTGCGGCGCCTTCCCGCCAACTCCCAACTTCATTTCGTCGGACTTGAAGTTCTTTACATGAACCTCTTCAGTTGCTTATCAAATCCTGTGATTTGCGAAAATCTACGAAAACCCGAAAAGACATGCAAAAAGTACGTTTTTAACTCGTAGCTTTTCCTCACCACGAATTAGAAACTTACCTCATTTAGTTCTTATATGGATGAAGCATGGGTTTCCAAAAGCCAATTAGGGCAACTACTGCTATCTATCAGCGATATCGAGGCAAGACGGTTTGCGCGACCGATGAAATGCCACTTGTTTCTGAGGTGCCCCCGGTTTTAGTGCCAAGGGTGTTTTAGTAAAAGTCCTTGGGTTACACCGTTAAAGACATTCTTCGGTGGCTGGCTGGGCGGAGGTGTTTGCCCGATGCTCGGCCGCGAATTCTGCCGGGGTTTGATAGTTCAATGCGCTGTGCGGCCGATGCTGGTTGTAGTCTCGGCGCGTCATTCAGGCACTCATCCCGGAAGCGCCCATTGAAGCTCTCGATGAACGCGTTCTGAGTCGGTTGGCCGGCTTGGATCAGCTTGAGCTGAACGCCATGCTGGCATGCCCACTGGTCAAGCGCCTTGCCGGTAAATTCCGGCCCCTGGTCGGTTCGAATGGCCTTGGGGTAGCCCCGGAAGCGAGCGGCCCGATCAAGGATGCGCGTTACGTAATGGCCTGAAATACCGAAGTCGACCGCAAGATCAATGGCCTCCTTATTGAAGTCATCGACGATGGTCAGCACTTTGATCCGGCGGCCATTGGCCAGGGCATCACTGACGAAATCCATCGACCAGACTTGGTTCGGCCCTGCGGGGCGTTCCAAGGTCTGACGTTCGACTGCCACACCATGCCGCCGCTTGCGACGACGAACGGAGAGACCGGCATCGCTGTAGAGCCGATAAATTCGCTTGTGATTGGCCTGAACACCTTCTCGCCGAACCAGTGCATGCAAGCGGCGATAACCGAACCGGCGACGCTCGCCGGCCAGTTCGACCAGTCGGGCTTTCAACTGCTCGTTCTCTGGCTGCGCCTTGGACTCGTAATGCAGGACCGTGCGTGACAAACCCACCAGCTGGCAGGCACGGCGTTCGGAAATCACTGTCGCTTCCCGCATCACCATGACTGCCTCACGCTT
>PHCF01000107.1 GCA_002842145.1 Betaproteobacteria bacterium HGW-Betaproteobacteria-6
GCGCACTTCGCCGACCAGGATGACGTCCGGGTCCTGGCGCATCATCGAGCGGATGCCGTTGGCGAAATCGAGCTTGGCGGTTTCCGAGACCGAGGTCTGGCGGACCATGGCCATCGGGTATTCGACCGGGTCTTCGAGGGTCATGATGTGAATGCCCTCGGAATTGATGTGGTTGAGCACCGAGTATAGCGTCGTCGTCTTGCCGCTGCCGGTCGGCCCGGTGACGAGAATGATGCCTTCCGGCCGCGAAATCATCAGTTTGAGCTGGTGCAGGTGCTCCTCGGCCAGGCCGAGGCCTTCCAGCGGGACGATGCCTTTCTGCCGGTCGAGGATGCGCAGGACGATGTTTTCGCCGTGGATGGTCGGCTGGCTGGCGACGCGGAAATCGATCGGCCGGCCGGAAACGGTGAGGCTGATCCGGCCGTCCTGCGGGGCGCGCATTTCAGCGATATTCATGCCGGACAGCACCTTGATACGCACCGTCATCGCCGGCCAGTAGGACTTATGCAGGGCGCGGATCTGGCGCAGCATGCCGTCGATGCGGTAGCGGATGCGCAGGAAATTGGCTTCCGGTTCGAAGTGGATGTCCGATGCCTCGCGCTTCACCGCGTCGGTCAGGATCGAGTCGATCAGGCGAACGACCGGCTGGCTGTATTCATCATCGGTCGCCGACAGGCTCTGCCAGTCGATTTCGCCGGTTTCGATCTCGTGCAGGATGCCGTCGATCGACAGCTCGTGGCCGTAATACTGGTCGATGGCGTGGTCGATTTCCGATTCGCCGCCGAGCAGCGTGTCAATTTCGGTGCCTTCTTCCAGTTGGCTGCGGACACGGTCGAGACCAACGATGTCGTTGATGTCCGAAATGGCCAGCGTCAGGCGGCGGTTGTGACGGTCGTAGTCGAGCGGCAGCAGGTGGTGGCGCTTGGCCAGGTCGCGCGGCACCAGCTTGAGTGCCTGCGGATCGATAACGGCGTGCGACAGGTCAATGCTCTGCTTGCCCAGATTTTCGGAGAGCGCCTGGCGCAGTGTGGCCTCGGTGACGAATCCCAGCGAAACCAGCAATTTGCCGATTGGCTGGTTCTGCTTCATTTGCTCGAGCAGGGCGATGCGCAATTGATCTTCCGACAGGATGCCTTCGGAAATCAGGATCTGGCCAAGCGGGCGGTGTTGGAGGTCGGACGTGCTCATGGGCGTTATGGCTGGCGGTCGGCTTGCAACTCATTCAGGCGTCGCTTCACCCCCTCGGGTTCGAAGCCGGCCGGGCGTTTTGCCGCTGCCTCCAGCGCCAGCCGGTAGTGCTGGACGGCGAGGCGGGGTTGGCGCAAGTGATCGAGGCTGACTGCCAGATTGAACAGATAGTCCGGGTTGTCGCTCTCGGCCGCCACGGCGTTGAAATAGACCTGCTGCGCCTCGGACCAGCGGCCCTGGCGAGAATAGAGATTGCCCAGCGCAAAATTGAGCGGGGCCGATTCCGGCTGACTCGACAGCAGCGACTTCAGGCGGCTTTCCGCGGCGGTCGGGTCGGCGTTGGCCGAGAGGTTGTTGAGGATGGCAGCCTGGGTCGCCGGATCGCTCGGATTGGCGACCAGCGCCCGCTGGCGCAGGCTGTTGGCGTCCGCCGCGCGGCCCTGGCGCTGGGCAATGGCGGCAAGGGCGAGCAGCACATCGGTGTTGTTCGGGTCGCGCTGCACGGCCAGCTCGAACTCGCGGCGCGACAGGTCGATGTCGCCACGTTGCAGGCTGGCATAACCTCGCGCCAGATTGATGTCGGGTTCCGGCTGGGTACGTGTCAGGCGGATCGGCATCTGGCCTGAACGCTCGTCCTCTGCCGCAGGCATGGCTACCGAAGGCGCTTCACGACGCGGGAAAAGCGGGCGCGCCGGTGGTTCGCCGGCGACTTCCACGGTCGACCGGGAAAAAGGCGCAAAATCGGAAGGCGGTGCGAGGGGGACGGCCGGTACCGTCCGCGAGGAAGATGACGGCGCCGGCAGCGTCAACGGCGCTGTTGGGCTGACCGCCAGCGAGCCGCGGTTCATTGCGTTCATTTGATACCAGACGTAGCCACCGATGGCGATGCCGGCAATGCCCAGGGTGCCCAGTGCCAGCCAGAGAGGGCGCCGTGACGGTGCTGCCGGGGTCAGCTTGGCGGCAAAGGCGTTGCGTACCGCTTCACGCGTTTCAACCGGTCTGGCCGGCGGTGTGTCGGCTTGGGGCGCCGCCCTCTGTGGAGCTGGGAGCGTCGAACTGGCCAGTTCGGCGTCGACTGCC
This sequence comes from Betaproteobacteria bacterium HGW-Betaproteobacteria-6, assembly GCA_002842145.1. Classification (GTDB taxonomy): domain Bacteria; phylum Pseudomonadota; class Gammaproteobacteria; order Burkholderiales; family Rhodocyclaceae; genus Azonexus. The sequence goes on from PHCF01000107.1 coordinate 2,269, forward strand.
GCGATGTGGGAGGCCAGGTCGGGCAGCGGATTGGCCGCACCCTTGGTCGGCTCCGGTGCGTACGGTTCCAGGCTGAGCAGGTCGCCGGCCGTCGGCAAGGTTCCCCCTTGCGGGTTGCGGGCAGATTCCTGCTTGGCATTTTCCGCCCGCTTGAGGGCATCCATGAGCAGGCTCACGCGCAGTCCTCAGCGGCTCGGAGTGACGTTGAAAGGCTGGGCTTCATTCGGTTGGGCGAAGAAATTCTGCCCGGGAAGATGGTCGCGCAAGGCCGCGAAGTCGCCTTCAAGGCTGGCATCCTTGATGACGACAGGGCGCAGGAAAATCACGAGCTCGGTCTTCTGGGCAACATTGTTCCGGTTGTTGACCAGTTCGCCGGCCAACGGGATTTGACCAAGCAGGGGCACGCGTTGATTTTGATAGTCGATCTTGTCTTCCATCAATCCGCCGAGAATGGCGATATTGCCGCTGGCAACACGCATCACCGATTCAATTTCGCGGGTCCGGATAACCGGAACGAGATTGTTGATGTTGTTTTTCTTCAGATCGGGATTGGGGTCAGGGACTTCCCGGGCGACGGTGGTGATTGTCGGGCGCACATTCAGCGTTACCGCGTTGCCATCGCTGATCTGCGGCGTCACGCTGACGACGAGGCCGACTGAAACGGATTGTGGCGTGGTCGTGTAGACCGTGGTCGTGCCGACGTTAGCGGTTGTCGTTGTGTCGGCCTTGACGCTGAAATAGACGTAGTTTTCAACAACCTTCAACAGCGCCGTCTGGTTGTTCATGACGGAGACCCGAGGGCTGGAAAGTACCTTGGTTGTCCCGAATGTATTGAGCATCGTGATCAGCGCATCCGGATTGCCACCTCTGTCGTAACTGAGGTTGTAGGCATTCTTCGTCAGGACGTCACCGATGAAGTTGAGCGAGCCCGCGCCGGCCAGTTGCGTCCAGTTGATGCCTTGCTGGTAGCCGTCTTTCAGCGTGACTTCGACGATGGTCGCTTCGATCAGCACTTGTCGCTGCGCCGAGTTGGTGACCCGGTCCACAAACTCCTGAATCCGCTCATGCTGCCGCTGGGTGGCGCGCACCGTGATAACGCCGCTTTCGGCATTCATGATGACCGATGCAGCCTCCCGGAAAGTGCTGCGGCGCTCGATAGAGGTGCCGGTGGCCTGGCTGGCCGAGTTCGGGTTGGGGTTGCTTTGCAGCGCGTTGGCGATGGCCTGGGCGGCGCGCTGCCCAGCGCTCTGGGGCAGGGCAGCGGCGCCGGTCGATGTCTGCGCCGTCGATCTCTCGATGACCGTCTCGCTCGACCCTTCGGGGAACACCTTGTCGGTTTCGCGCAGGATGTCCTTGATGTTCTTTTCCAGCGACTCCCAGAATTGATTGCGGGAGGTGTTTTCGATGCGCGTGTTGGAAATATTTCCGCCGCCGCTGGTTGAGGGCGCGCTGCTATTGCCCGAGCTGCCGGTCGTGCCTGTGGCAATCTGGGTATTGGTCGAAACCGTGCCCGTGACATTCCGCGCCATGTTCACGTAATCGACCTTGTAATGCTTCAGAAAGGGCGAGTCGGGCATGACGGCGAGATTGGGGCCGTCGAGTTCGAAGCGCATGTCGACCTGTTTGGAAATCCGGGTCAGCAGTTGCGGCAGGGTCTGGTCGATGGCATTCAGGGTGACGGTGCCGCTGATGCCGGGATGGATGTCAACATTAACCTTGGCGTCGCGGGCCAGGGCGAAGAGCAGGTCGCGCACGGGAACGTTGTTGACGACGACACTGTAGGTTTCAGCCTTGCGGCTGGTGCTCGGCTTGGGCAGGGCGAGGGTTTGCTGGACTGGGGCTGGAATGTTTGCGGCGGCTACGGCAGGGGGCGTGCTTGTCGTATTCAGATGGCCCTTGAGTGGTTCGCGCGGGGTGGGCGCTGCGCAGGCGGCCAGCAGAAGGGAAACAAAAGTTGCACTGATTGGGCCGATTTTCATCGGGTTTTGCCTTGTCTGAGCGGGATAGTCATGGGTTACGCCGTATATCGCTATGATGCTAGCACGTAAATAGACGCGGCAACACTAACGTAACTTGCTGACTTGCCGCGGGAAAGGCTGTGCCGCCTTGATTGGTTCAGGCAGTGTCCGTATGGCTTCAGCAGCCTCTTCCCGGCTGGCGAAATCGCCGTAAATCACCCCGACCCGGTCTCGTCCGGAAAGGCTGGAGCGGTAGGCGCGTATTTGCGATGGGTCGAGCGCCCCGGTTGCGCGGGCCAGGAAGTTTTCTATTTCGCCGGTATGGAAGGCGTCGGTGGCGAGCAACTGAATGAAGTAATGATGGTTCGGAACCGTTTCGATCCACTGCTCGTATTGCCCAAAATGCTGGCGAGTCATGGTGGCGAAGCGAATTTTATCCGTAGTGCCGGTTGGTTCTTGCGCCGCCGGTTGCAACGTTGCCGGTTGTGGTCGCGTGGCGGGGTCGCTTGGCGGGATGCTCTGGGAGGGCAAGGTTTGCTGGGCAGGGGAGGGAGCGACCGGGGCGGGCAAAGTGGGTGGCAGCGCGCCCATGGTCAGCGCGATCAGCAGCGCGCCGATGCCGGCTCCGCTTGCTCCCCAAATCAGGGGCTTGGGGTTGAAAGGCGGTTTGGGTTGCAACGGAGAGAAACGCGCATCCTGCGCCGCCAGTTTGATCTCGGCGGCGCCTACCTGATGAGTCCCGCTCGAATAGGCGGCGAGTAGCGCCTTGTCGGCCACGATATTGATGCGTCGCGACAGGCCTTCGGAAACCTTGGCAATGGCCGTCACGGCTTCGGCTGTAAATGGATTGGGGCCGCGATAGCCGGCGGCGCGCAGGCGGAACTCGATATAGGCGGCAACGTCGTCCTGTTTGAGCGGTGTCAGATTAAAATGTTGCGTGATGCGCTCACGTAGCTGGCGCATGTCGGTGGCAGCCAGGCGCTCGTCGAGTTCTGGCTGGGCGAACAGGGCGATCTGCAGCAGCTTCGTGGCTTTCGATTCGAGATTGGAGAGCAGGCGGATCTCTTCAAGCGACTCGGCGGGCATGGCGTGCGCCTCGTCGATCAGCAACACGACCCGCTTGCCTTGGCCGTAACGGGTGATCAGGGCGTCCTGCAGGGCGCGGGTCAGCGAGTGCGTGGCCTTGCCGTCGGCGGGAATGCCAAGTTCGTCGGCAATGGCGCCGAGAATTTCCTGTCGGGAGAGTGAGGGATTCGCCAGGTAGAGGCTTTCCACATTATCCGGCAGGCGCTCGAGCAACATCCGGCAAAGCATGGTTTTGCCGCTGCCCACCTCGCCTGTGACCTTGACGATGCCTTCGTCCTGCGTGATGGCATAGATCAGGGCGTCGAGTGTTGGCCCGCGATTGGCGCCGGTAAAGAAAAAATCAGTGTGCGGCGTAATGCGGAACGGTGGCTCGCGCAGGCCGAAATGCTCGAGATACAGACTCATCGGCGGGTCCAGCTTTCCATGCGGTTGTAGAGCGTCGTTCGGTTAATGCCGAGGCGGCGGGCGGCTTCGCTCATGTTGCCGCCACTCAGTTCGATGGCTGCCTCGATATAGCCGCGTTGCCAGAGTTCGAGGGTGGCATCGAGATTGAGCCGGGCTGTCTTGTCGAGATGCTGGCGGGCCGCTTGTTTGGCCTCGTCCAGGTCGCCGGCGGAAAGCCCGGCGGTCCCGGCAAGGGACTCCGCGGGGTCAAAGTGGTCGAGTTCGGCGCGCAACTGCTCGACGGAAATAGTCTGGCCGGGGTAGCGGGCGGTCAGGCGTATGACGATGTTGCGCAGTTCGCGCACATTGCCGGGAAAACCGTAGTCGAGCCAGAGCGATTGGGCGGGCGGGGCAAGCTGAAACGGCTCGGCGTGGGCGCTGGTGGCGCAACTCTTCCTGAAGTGTTCGAGCAGCAGCAGGCGATCGAGGCCGGTTTCCCTGAGCGGCGGTACTGCTACGGTGAACACGGAAATTCGATGAAATAGGTCAGCCCGGAATCGGCCGGCGCGCATCTCCTGGCGCAGGTCGCGATTGGTGGCCGCCACGATGCGCGCCGTGGAAACCCGGGTCTGTGTTTCGCCGACGCGCTGGTATTCGCCGTTTTCAAGGACGCGCAGGAGCTTGGGTTGTAAATCGAGCGGAAGCTCGCCGATTTCATCCAGGAAAAGGGTGCCGCTGTCGGCGTCTTCGAAGTAACCGGATTTGGCGCTGTTGGCTCCGGTAAAGGCCCCCTTTGCGTAGCCGAAAAGCGTCGGCTCCAGGAGCGTCGGTGAAATGGCTGCGCAGTTCAGGGCGAGGAAAGGTTTGTCTTTGCGCTCGGTGAGGTGGTGCAGGTAATGGCTGGCGACGATGTCCTTGCCGCTGCCTGACTCCCCTTCGATCAAGACAGGGTAGGCCAGATTGGCGTATTGCCCGAGTTGCAGGCGGAGGCGCTGCATGGGCAGACTTTCGCCGACCAGCCCGCCGGCTGGTGTTGATGGCGTGTCGTTGCCAAAACGCAGAGCCTGGCGGAAAAGTTCAGTCAGGCGGCCGGGGTCGCAGGGCTTGGCGACGAAGTCGACAGCGCCCAGCGTGCGGGCATGACGGGCATTGCCTTCGTCGCTCTGGCCCGAGAGGACGATTATTTTCATGTCCGGCGACAAGGCCAGCAGGTCGCCAATCAAGGCAAAGCCTTCGTCAGGGCGGTGGGGAAGCGGGGGGAGGCCGAGGTCGACCAAGGCCAGTTGCGGCGGTTGCCTTAGTTGCCGAAGCAGGGCCAGGGCATGTGTCCTGGAGTGGCTGGTGAGGACGTCGTATTCCTGCGCCAAGGCAAAACTGAGCGATTCGCTGATCAGCGAATCGTCATCGACGATCAACAACAGTGGCTTGGCTAATGACAAGAGCACAACATCCCGTGTGAAATTTTACCGATTATAGCCTTGTCGTTTCCCGGTGACCGTGGGGGTTTCTGCTAAAATCGGCCGACTTTTTTCTGAGGATTGGCTTTGTCCGACGACATTCTGGTCGATATCGAGGAGCTTCAATTTGCCTACGACGGCAAACCGGTGCTGGCGGGAATCAACATGAAGATTCCGCGCGGCAAGGTGGTGGCCATCATGGGTGGTTCCGGTTGTGGCAAAACGACGCTGTTGCGTTGTATCGGTGGCCAATTGCGGCCGACCGGTGGCCGCGTTCGCCTTGAAAAACACCAGGTTTGCGGCATGGCGGAGGCTGATCTGTATCGCTTGCGTCGCCAGATGGGCATGCTCTTCCAGTTCGGGGCGCTGTTCACCGATATGTCGGTTTTTGAGAACGTTGCATTCCCCATGCGCGAACACACTGATATGTCGGACGAGATGATTCGCGATCTGGTGCTCATGAAGCTTGAGTCCGTCGGTTTGCGCGGAGCCGCCAATTTGATGCCCGGAGAGTTGTCGGGGGGCATGGCCCGGCGAGTGGCGCTGGCGCGTGCCCTGGCGCTGGATCCGATGCTGGTGATGTACGACGAGCCGTTTACCGGACTCGACCCCATCGCGCTGGGCGTGATTGGCCAATTGATCCGCAAGTTGAACGACGCGCTGGGCGCCACGTCGATCATGGTGACCCACGATATTCAGGAGTCCCTGCAGATCGTCGATTACATCTACTTCATGAATGGCGGGCGTGTCGTTGCCGAGGGTACGCCGGATGAAATTCGCTCTTCCAATCATCCCTTTGTGCATCAGTTTGTTCATGCTGAGCCGGATGGCCCCGTTCATTTTGATTATCCCGCTCAATCGCTGCGTGAACAGTTTCTAGGTGCGGCTGTGCATGCTTGATCCGGTTTCCATCATTCGGCGGCTTGGCCACGCGACGGTAGACCGTGTCTGGCGCCTGGGTTTTGCCGCTCGGTTCCTTTGGGCTGTGCTGATGCATTCAGGGGCTTCCTTCCGTCGCTTGCCCCTGACTTTGCGCGAAATCTATTTCAGCGGAGTCCTGTCTCTGCTCATAATCATGGTCTCTGGCCTGTTTGTCGGTCTGGTGCTAGGTCTGCAGGGCTATGAGATCCTGCAGCGCTTTGGTTCCACGGAGGCGCTTGGCACGCTGGTGGCACTCTCACTGACCCGCGAATTGGGGCCGGTTCTGGCGGCTATCTTCTTCGCCTCGCGGGCAGGGTCGTCGGTAACCGCCGAAATCGGCCTGATGAAAGCAACCGAACAACTCAAGGCGATGGACATGATGGCCGTCAATCCGATCGCCCGCGTCGTGGCGCCGCGTTTCTGGGGCGGGGTCATCTCGATGCCGCTCCTGGCAGCAATTTTTTCCGCCATGGGCGTTCTGGGCGGCTGGCTCATCGGGGTCGTTGTCATTGGCGTCGATGACGGTTCTTACTGGTCGCAAATGCAGGCCAGCGTCGATTTTCGCTACGACATCTGGAATGGTGTGGTGAAAAGCTTTGTTTTCGGGATTGCTGTCTCGTTGATTGCTGTTTTTGAAGGTTATGACTCGGTGCCGACGGCCGAGGGCGTTTCGCGGGCCATTACGCGAACTGTGGTGACTTCAGTGCTGACCGTTCTGGCGCTGGACTTTGTTCTAACCTCGTTCATGTTCCGGGGAGCCTGATGAATCGTACCGTTCTCGACCTGTGGG